>JACWDK010000001.1 GCA_014654165.1 Pelagibacterales bacterium SAG-MED13
AATCTTCTACCACCTTTAACAACTTTAGTAATTCTGTTAATATGAACTAATTTCTCTAATATATCGTCAGTTTTTTTATCTCTTTGATTTTCCATAATTAAAATTCCATCCCGTTTTTTCTCAGAGTTTCAGCAAAAACTTTAACTCTTCCATGGTATTTATAAACTCCTCTATCAAAAAATATTTTAGTTATCTTTTTTTCTTGTGCTTTCTTAGCTAATTTCTCAGCAACAATTTTTGATAACTCAATCTTATTTGACTTTTTAGACTCTCTTATATCTTTCTCTACAGATGATGCTGATAAAAGAGTAATATTTTTGTTATCATCTATAATCTGTGCAGAAATGTTTTTCGAAGATCTTGAGATACTTAGTCTATACCTGTCTTTTTTAGAAACACTTTTAACTTTATTGCTCACTCTGAATCTTTTTCTTATTCTTGTAGTTAACTTCATTATTTTTTCTTTCCTTCTTTTTTCAATACATATTGACCTTTTTCTCTAACACCTTTTCCTTTATAGGGTTCGATTTTTCTTAATGTTTTAATTTTAGATGCTGTTGCACCAACTAGTTGTTTGTCTGAACCAGTAATTTTTAGCGTAGTTTGTTTTTCAACAGTAATTTTAATATTTTCTGGAATATCAAAATTAATATCATGACTATATCCTAATTGTAAATTAAGTTGATTACCTTTAATAGCAGCTCTATATCCCACACCGACTAATTCTAGTATTTTTTCATATCCTTTACTTGATCCAATAACAGCATTATTTATTAAGCTTCTGTTCATGCCCCATAACCTTTTAATATTTTGATCGATTTTTTTGGGTGCTAATGAGATTTCTTTTCCATCATTTAAATCAAGATTAAAAACCTCTAAATCAATATTAATTGACTTTTTTCCTAAAGGTCCTTCTATGTTCAGAATATTTCCCGCTAAAGCTACTTTAACTTTTTCAGGAATAGATATACTTATTTTTCCGATTTTTGACATAATTAAAATACCTTACAGATTATTTCTCCACCAACTTTTTGTTTCCTTGCATCTATATCAGTCATTACACCTTTAGGTGTAGATACTATTGCAATGCCAAGACCGTTATTAATTTTAGGTAAGCTATCAGCACTTGAAAAAATTCTTCTACCAGGTTTAGATATTCTCTCAAAATTACTTATAACAGGATTTCCAGAATGGTATTTTAGCTCTAAAGATAAAATATTTTTTTTCTCTATACTTGAAACTTTAAAATCTTTTATAAATCCTTCATTTTTTAAGATACCTGCAATTTTGTTTTTAAAATTTGATGAAGGTAAATCCACTTTTTTATGGTTTCTTGCTTGAGCATTTTTAACTCTTGCTATCATATCTCCTATTGGGTCACTTAAACTCATATCTATTCCTTTCTACCAACTTGATTTAACCAAACCAGGAATTTTCCCCTGTAATCCAAGTTGTCTTAATGCAATTCTTGATATTTTTAATTTTCTGTAAACACCATGAGGTCTTCCGGTGATTAGACATCGATTCATAACTCTTATTTTTGCTGAATTTCTTGGTAATTTTGAAAGTTTTTGTTGTGCCTTAAACCTCTCCTCAAGTGTTATTTTTTTATTCATTATTATTTTTTTTAATTTTGATCTTTTATCAAAATATTTATTTGAAAGTTTAATTCTTTTAACATTTTTATTTACTGAACTCATTTTGGCCATTCTTAATTATCTCCTTTTTTTTTAAATGGAAAATTCATTTTTTCTAATAAAGCCAGACTATGTTCTTTTTTTTGAGAAGAAATGACAATAATTATGTCTAAACCCCTAACTTTATCTGCTCTATCAAAACTCACCTCTGGAAAGATGATGTGTTCCTTTATACCAAATGTATAATTTCCAAATTTATCAAAACCTTTAGCTGAAAGCCCCCTAAAATCTTTTACTCTAGGTAGAGCAATATTTACAAGTCTATCAAGGAATTCATACATCTTGTTTTTTCTTAAAGTAACTTTGAGACCTGCATTTGAGCCTTTTCTTGTTTTAAAATTAGCAACAGATTTTTTGAATTTAGTAATTATAGGTTTTTGCCCTGTGATTTTTGCTAAATCTTCTTCACAAGATTTTAGAATTTTAGATTCATTTCCATCAAGCCCAAGACCCATATTTAAAACTATTTTTTCTATCTTGGGTCCCATATAAATATTCTTAAAACCAAAATCACTCTTTAGAGATGGTTGAATTTCTTTAATAAAAAGATCTTTTAATCTTGGTGTCATTATTTCTTATCCCCTGCTTTTTTTGTTTTTTTTTCACTAATTAATCTCAAATTAGACATATGAATAAAATTTTCTTTTGAAACAATTCCACCTTTCTTTTCTTTTGTTGTTTTCACATGTTTTTTTACCATATTTAACTCTTTCACTTTTGCTCGGTTGTGTGGTCTATCAATTTCTATTACTTCACCTTCTTTAGATTTATCTTTTCCAGTCAAAATTTTTACCTTTAAGCCTTTTTTAATCATCATAAAACCTCTGGTGCTAATGAAATTATTTTCATTTGACCTCTATTTCTTAATTCTCTGGTAACAGGACCAAAAATTCTAGTACCTACTGGCTCACCTTTATCATCAACTAAAACTGCAGCATTATTATCGAATCGAACCTTTGACCCATCATCTCTATGTATTCCCTTTTTAACTCTTACAACTACTGCTTTGTGAACTGAACCCTTTTTTACTTTACCTTTTGGTATAGCTTCTTTAACAGCTATAACTATAGTATCACCTATACTTGCGTATCTCCTCTTAGAACCACCTAAAACCTTTATACATTCAATTTTTTTTGCTCCAGTATTATCAGCAACTTGTAATTCTGTTTGTACTTGTATCATTATTTAGAGTTCTCCATTACTTGAAATTTTTTATTTTTTGAGAAGGGTTTACTTTCAATAATTGAAACTTTGTCACCTTTTTTAAAAGAGTTATTTTCATCATGTGCATTATATTTTTTTTTAACTTTTATCACTTTCTTAAGTACTGGATGCGAGTATTTTCTTTCAATCAGCACAGTTATTGTCTTATTTGGTTTATCACTAACTACTATTCCAGTTAAAATTTTTTTAGGCATTAAATTTTCCTTTTAGTAATGTTTTTAATCTTGCTATAGTTTTTCTTGTTTCACCTATCTTTGAAGGATTAGTGACTTGTGAATTTATTTTCTGAAATCTAAAATTAAACAAATCTTTTTTGAGTTTATCAATGTTATTCAGAATCTCACTTTTTGTTAACTTTTTAATTTCTTGTTTTTTCATATTATAAAAATCTTTTAATAGTTTTAGTTTTAATTGGTAACTTTGCGGACGCTTTATACAATGCTTCCTTTGCTATTTGCTCAGAAACTCCATCAACTTCAAACAAAATTCTTCCAGGTTTAACCCTACAAGCATAATACTCTGGAGATCCTTTACCTTTTCCCATTCTAACTTCTATTGGTTTTTTTGATACAGGAATATTTGGAAAAACTCTTGTCCATACCCTTCCCTGTCTTTTCATATGTCTAGTTAAGGCTACTCTTGCTGCCTCTATTTGTTTTCCAGTTACTCTTTCTGGAGATAAGGCTTTTAAAGCGTAAGCCCCATAATTAATAAAATTAGCCCTTGAAGCATTACCATGAATTCTTCCTTTATGAGCTTTTCTCCATTTTGTTCTAACTGGTTGTAACATAACTATTGCTTACCTTCTTTAGGAATTACCTTATTTGTTTCTTGACTAAATTCATTTGCAAAAACCTCACCTTTGTATATCCAAACTTTAATTCCAATAATTCCATAAGTTGTAAGTGCTTCAGCTTCTGCATAATCTATATCAGCTCTTAAAGTATGTGATGGAATACTTCCTTCTCTGAGCCATTCAGTTCTTGCAATTTCATTTCCGCCTAATCTTCCACTTATTGATACTTTTATTCCTTTTGCTCCTAGCCTTAAACAAGATTGCATTGCTCTTTTCATTGCACGCCTGTATGAAATTCTTTTTACTAACTGTTGTGCTATATTTTCTGCTACTAAATATGCGTTAGTTTCAGGTTTTTTTACCTCTTTAATATTTAAAGTTACCTCATTTTTAGTGAATTTAGACAAATTACTTTTAATTTTATCTATATCACTCCCTTTTTTTCTTTTTAAAAATCTTTAAAACGTCTTTTCTTAATCTACCTTTACTAGGAATTCCTATATTTATTATATTGTCCATGATTAGTAATTTAAATTTAAAGCAGCTCCTACTGCTGAGACTTGATTTTTAGAACCTAGATCAGAGATTAATTGATCGTATCTGCCACCATTAATAATATTCTTAATTTTATTATTTGATTTGATATCAATTTTAAAAACCATTCCTGTGTAATATTCAAGTTGTCTTCCAAAGGAAGCCGAAAAAATTACGTTTAGTTTTGATACTTTGTTGTTTAAAATTGGAAAATATTGTTTATCTACAACCAAATTAATATGGTATTTTTTAAAAAATTTATTTAGTTCTTTAGCAGCTTTATTTATTGGACATTTAATTTTTAAAAACTCTCTAATAATTTTAGATACATTTTTTCCCTTACTTGCACGTCTTGGGTCTTTAATTTTATTATCAAACCTAATTAAAATTTCTTCGATAGATCTACCTGCTATGATCGATGATTTATCCTCCTTTAGCATTTTTAGATAACGTTTCTTATCAATTTCAACTATAGTTGGGTCTACATCTGAATTTGTCTCTAATCTTTTTAGTAAATCATTAAAATAATCTTCTCTCCAAAAGTGCCTAAATAATCTTAACTTCCATCTTTTTGGAATATCTAATTTTGATATTAAAAGATTGAAAATTTCTACATTTCCAAGCGTTAGTTTTCCTGAAGAATATTTTAATTTTGTTAAAGAATTTAAAGATGTATTTATTATTTCTTTATCGTCAATTTTTTCATTTTTTGAACCAATAATTTCAAATCCTATTTGATCTCTAATAATAGAATCTTTTTTATTTTGAGATTTTCTATAAGCCTGACCGCTATAAAATATTTTTTCCTTTCCTTTGAAATTATTTTCTAAATATCTAAGGCATGAAACTATTGTTAAATCAGGGCGCAAACACAACTCATTTCCATTTTGATCACTAAATGAAAAGATAAATTTTCTAAAATTCTCTCCTGATCTTTGTACAATATGATTTGTTTCAACTACCGATGGCAATTCGATATACTTAAATCCTTTAGACTTTACAGATCTAAGGATTTTTTCAGATAAGTTTTTTGATTTCATTTATTAAATTCGATTTTGGAATTGTTTGGCTATTTTCACCCTTAACACCTCTAAGATTTTTAATAGTTATAGTATTATCTTTAAATTCATTTTCTCCACAAATGACCGCAATTGGTAATTCACGTTTATTTGCTAGTTCTAGCTGCTTTCCTAAATTTTTTTTAGTACTTAAAAATACTTCAGCGTTTATATTATTTTCTCTTAATAAATCGACTATCTTATAATAATTATTCAAAAATTTTTGATCCATTACACAAACTAAAACAGGTTTTTGATCTTCTACTTTAATTTGATCCATCTGCATTAATGCAAATAGTAATCGATCAACTCCAAAACTAATTCCTGTCCCAGGAACATCAACCCCTCTAAATCTTGAAATAAGTTTGGCATATGAACCTCCTGAACAGACACTGCCCAACTCTATTTCCTTACCTTTATTATTAGTGACTTTAAAATTTAAGTTAGTTTCAACTATAAAGTCAGAATAATAAGCTAATCCCCTCACAATTGTAAAATTAGACTTAACTTGCTTCAAATTAGATCCATAACCAAGTATCTCAAAAACATCCTCAAGCTCTTTTATTCCTTCTTGAGATAAAGGGTTTTTTAAAGTTTCTTTTAATTCTTTTAAATCTTTTATTTTAAGAAAATTTAATATTTGTGCTGCTTGATCATCTGATAACTCAGCTCCTTTTGTAATAGCACCACTTTTGTCTTTTCTCTCTTTTTTAAGCAGGTCTTCAACTCCCTTTAATCCAAATCCTGGTTTATCAAGTTTATCTATAGCTCGAATAACTTTAGTTTGTTTTTCTTCAGAAATTTTTAATTCATTAATTAAGCCCTGCACTATTTTTCTATTACTTACATTGATAGTAAATTGATCTTTGTTTAATCCACAATCTGATAATGTACTTGATATTAAATTACAAAGCTCTGCATTTGCTTGGGCAGGATTAACATTTCCAACAATATCAAAATCTGCTTGCATAAATTCTCTATATCGACCGTTTCCTGCTTTTTCATTTCTAAATACATTTTGAATTTGATATCGCTTAAAGATTGATGGAAGTTCTTGGTTATTTTGAGCATAAAATCTTGCAAGTGGGCTTGAAAGATCATAACGAAGAGTTATGTTTTTGTCTCCATCTTCAAATGAGAATACATCAGACATAGGATTAGCATCATCTTCTGCCAAAAAAGATCCGATATTTTCTGCAATTTCAAACGAAGGAGTTTCAAGAGCTTCTGCTCCAAATTTAATAAAATTATTCTCAATAGCTTTTAAAAGCTTTTTTTTAAGAAGAACTTTTTTTCCCCAACGATCTTCAAATCCTGAAGGTAATCCAGGAATTAATTTATTTTCTTTATTCATTTTTTTGGTACCCGGGCTGAGAATCGAACTCAAACTTAAAGTTCCACAAACTTTCGTGCTAACCGTTACACCACCCAGGCATTCTTTGTTTTTATATTATTTTATGTGGATTTAAAATTATATTATAAATAAATAGCCTACAGGCTATGGAAATAGATTCTATGCGTGCTTCTTAAAGTCTTTTTATTTCTAATATTTATAATCATAGCCAGTCTTTTAGACCTAAATCAAAATTATTCAACCCTTAAAAGAAAAGGACGTATGTCTATTTATAGAAAAACGTCCTTTTGCAGTTTTTACAAATTAATCAATTTTTTTTAGATTTATTGCAGATGGTCCTTTTGGACCGTCTTCCAAGGTAAACTCTAACTTATCTCCTTCATTAAGATATCTCATGCCCGCTGCTTTGACTGCACTAGCATGCACAAATGCATCTTTTTCTTTGTCTTCTCTTTCAATGAACCCAAAGCCCTTTTTGCCATTGAACCATTTTACTGTTCCTTTTAATGTACTCATCTTTTTTCTTAGTCCTTTATATTTGTTATTTTAAGAGGTTAATTTTTTTTTTATGAATTTCAAGATATTTTGATGGTGCCTCGGGAAGGATTCGCACCTCCGACACAAGCCTTTTCAGGGCTCTGCTCTACTCCTGAGCTACCGAGGCAAAAGTTTAACCCCTAAAGATTATTCTGCCTTTTGTGAGGTCATAAGGTGTCATCTCTACTGTAACATTATCACCTTGCAATACTCTAATTCTATTTTTTCTTAACTTACCTGCAGTGTGTGCAGTTACAACGTGTCCATTTTCTAATTGAACTCTAAACATTGCGTTAGGCAATAGATCTGTAACTTTACCTTTAAACTCAAGTAAATCTTGCTTTGACAAATTTATTTTCTCCCAATTCTTTTTTTTACAGATTGAGCATGTCCTGCCAACCCCTCATAATTTGCAAGAGTTATAACTGATGGTCCAAGACTTTCAATACCCTTTTTTGATAATTTTATATATGAAATTCTTTTATAAAATTCATTAACACTTATTCCACTTGAAAATCTTGAGGAACCATTGGTTGGCAATATATGATTTGAACCAATGTTATAGTCAGTCATAGCCATAACTGCATACTTGCCCAAACAAATTGATCCTGCATTTTTAATTTTCTGAAGTAAGGATTTATAATTTTTAACATTTAATTCAAGATGTTCAGGTGCAATTTTATTTACAACATCTATTATTTTTCTATCAGAAGCAATATGAATTAAAATTCCATTGCTTTTTAAACTTTTTTTAGCAATCGAAATTCGTGGTATTTCTTTTAATTGTTTAGATATTTCAATCTTAACTTTTTCAATTATCTTTTTATCTTTTGAAATAAGTATACATTGTGCAAGGTTATCATGCTCTGCTTGCGCTATTAAATCGCTAGCTAACCATTCAGAATTTGAAGACTTGTCACAAACAATAGTAATTTCAGACGGTCCAGCTATCATTCCTTCAATTCCAACATTTCCAAAAACTTCTTTTTTAGCCGCTGACACATAAGCATTGCCAGGTCCTACAATTTTACTAACTTTTTTAACTTTCTTAGTTCCGTATGTAACAGCTGCAATAGCTGAAGGACCTCCAATTGAATAAATTTCTTTAATTTTACATTTTTGAGCAGCATATAATACCGCTGGGTTTTGTTTTCCCTTATAACTTGGATTTATCATTATTATTCTTTTCACACCTGCCACTAGTGCAGGAATAGCATTCATCAAAACACTTGAAGGATAAGAAGCTGATGAACCAGGCACATAAATTGCAACAGAGTCAATCGGCAAATATTTGTAATTGAGTCTATTATTATATTTATCAGTATAAGAGATGTTTTTTATTTTTTGAAGAGAGTGGAATTTATAAATTCTGTTATAAGCAAGATCAATTGCATTTTTTACTTTTATATCTAGAGAAGCTATTAATTTAGAAGTCGTTTTAAAAGAGGGAACAATGATTCTGTTTTTATTAAACTTTTTTTCATACTTTAATAAAGCTTTATCTCCATTTTTCTTTACATCTGTTATTATTTTTGAAACAGAACCTGAGTTAAATTTTACTTTATTGTTTCTTTGTAAAAGAAGATTATCTAAAGTTTTATCAAAATTTTTTTTATTGCTATTTAATATTTTCATTAATCGTAAATTTCATTTTGATCTTCTAGTCTTACTTCAATTGTTTCAGTAGTCAAAGCAATGTGAGCATTATTGTTGAAAATTAAGTTAATTTCATAATCCTCTTTATTTTTCATATAGTCTATAGCAATTAATTCTAAGATTAATTCATTATTTTTTTGATCTATATTTTTTGATTTTACCTTGTCAACATAATCAAATCTGCAAATGCTATTAATTTTTTTTTTAGTCTCATTGTTCTCGTTTTTAATACGCTCAATTGATAATAAAAAAACTTTATTTGTCGCAAGATATTTTATATCAGATATCTTTACTTTAGCTCCAGCGCTACATGCTGAAATTATTTGCAATCCTTCGTTATCTGAAGCAATAATTTGTGCTAAATATTTTTTTTTCATATATTAACTCTTCTTATTTTAGCACCAACCTTTTTCAATTTTTTTTCAATATTTTCATATCCTCGATCTAAATGATAAATTCTGTTAATTATTGATTTTCCCTTAGTAGTCAATGCAGCCAAAACTAATGAAACTGAAGCCCTAAGATCTGTTGCCATCAATTCAGCTGGAGCAAATTTTATATTTCCTTTGATCAGCGCTTTATTGCCATTAATCGATATTTGAGCCCCCATTCTATTTAGTTCAGCAACATGCATAAACCTATTATCAAAAATATCTTCTCTAACTGAAGATTTTTTGTTCGCCATACATAACAATACCATTATTTGTGCTTGTAAATCTGTGGGAAAACCAGGGTATGGTGCAGTTTTAATATTTAAACTTTTTATATTTTTATTACCTTTAATTTGTATTTCATTTTTTTTTGTGAATATCTTGGCTCCAACTTTTCTCAAAGTTTTAATTTCTCTTTTAATAATATTTGGAATTACATTTTTAATTATTAAATTACCTTCTGTTATTGCAGCAGCAATTAAATATGTTCCAGCCTCAATTCTATCAAACATTATTGTATGTGTTGGTTGATTAATTTTATTAACACCTAATATTTTAATAGTTCGTTTTGAGGTCCACTGTATATTACATCCTAATTTAACTAAAAAGTTTATCAGATCCTTTATTTCAGGTTCTATTGCACAATTACTCAAAATAGTTGTCCCTTTAGCAAAACTTGAAGCAATTATTAAATTTTCAGTAGCACCAACTGATATTTTTTCAAATTTTATTTTTGTACCTACAAGTCCTCTAGGAGCAACAGCATGAACATAGCCTTGAATAATTTTATATTTAACCCCTAGTTTTGATAATGCTTTTAAATGAACATCTACCGGCCTAGTACCTATAGCACAACCCCCTGGAAGGGAAACCTTTGCTGCCCCAAATTTTGCAAGTAAGGGGCCTAGAACTAATATTCCTGCTCGCATAGTTTTAACCAAACTGTATGATGCAAAATTTTTATTTTGTTTTGAATTGTCAATAATTAGATTTTTTTTTTTAAATTTAATTTTTGATCCTAAAGATTGTAATAAATTGATCATAGTTACTATATCTTTAACTTTAGGTAAATTTTTTAAATAAACTTTTTTGTCGGATAATAAAGTTGCCGCTAATATTGGTAACGATGCATTTTTTGATCCTGATATTTCAATTTGCCCTTTAAGTTTGTTCGAACCAAAAACTTCAAGTTTTTGCATAATTAAACTTTGGGTAATGTTACTCCGGTCTGACCCATATACTTCCCATTCCTATCAGCATAAGAGACTTCGGGTTTTTCATTTCCTTTTAAAAAAATAAACTGTGCCACACCCTCATTTGCATAAATTTTTGCTGGCAAAGGAGTGGTGTTGGAGAATTCTAAAGTAACATAGCCCTCCCATCCTGGTTCCAAAGGTGTTACATTTACAATTATACCACATCTTGCATAAGTTGATTTACCAAGACATATCACGAGTACATCATTTGGAATTTTGAATTTTTCAACTGTTCTAGCTAACACAAATGAATTTGGTGGTATGATACATTCTGAAGTATTTTTAGTAACAAAATTAGTTGGTTTAAAATTTTTAGGGTCGACAATTTCTGAATTTACGTTAGTGAAAATTTTGAACTCATCTGAAACTCTTGCATCATATCCAAAAGAAGATAGTCCATAGGATATGCAATCACCCCTAATTTGTTTTTCTTCAAAGGGTGAGATCATTTGATTTTCTTTGGACATTCTTCTTATCCATTTATCTGAAAGAACTGACATTATTTTTCTTTTTTTTTATTTTTTTTTTGAAATAATTTTCTTTTTTTCAAGTTTTTTCTTAGAGCTAAGCTTAATAGCTCATTTTTTTTTTTTCTACTCATTCTTTATCAGGATTAGTAAGAAAGTCTAAAGTTATAGGTTTAGACGCATCTAAGATTTTTTCTTGAGTACTATCTTTTTTGGAACCCTCTTTTGCTAACCGCTTAGCTTTTTTTTCAGCAAGTTTTTTTTCTCTTTTTGCTTGCTTCTCCATAAGCTTAGCGCTTTTAGTAGATTTATAATCGTAATGAATGCCCATATAATTTCCTAAAATAGATATAGATCATATTAATCAAAAAATTAAGGCAATAATTTGAAAAAAATGCTTTATTATCAATAAAATACAATTTGTGATAATTGCTCCTGTAGTTAAATGGTATAACAAGTCCTTGGTAAGGACTAGTTCCCTGGTCAGTACAGGGTGGGAGCACCACTAATTTTTATAAAAAATTCTTCTCAAAAATATTGTAATTAAAACTAAACTAAAAAAAGCTAAGATGGGGATATAAATATTTGGTGTAAAGATTATATCAACTATACTAGGAAGTTCTGTATTTTGTTCAATAACTTTTTCTAATCCAGTCCCAATAGAAACTGCTAAGAATATTTGAGGAATGATTCCTATTAAAGATGCTAAGAAAAAATTTCTAATTTTTACATTAAAAATTGTCGGTAAAATACAACTCAGTTGCCAAGGGATGCCTCCAATAAAACGATAAATCAATAGATATATAAATTCTGATCTTTTAAATTTGGTTTCTAAATTTTTGTATCTATTTAAAAACTTTTCCCTAACCAAATCTTTTAAAAAATAATTTCCAAAGATATACAAAAAAGTTGCTCCAATACTTAAACCTAAAACAACAATAATCGTTCCTATCCATTTCCCAAATAAAAAACCACCAATAAGGGCTATGGGTGAACCAAATCCTAATAATGGAAATACCCAAATTATTGTAAAAGCCAAAAAAATTATTGATATTAAAAATAAATTAGAATTTTTGAGCTCGAAAAAATATGATCTATTTTCTTTAATAAAATTATAGGATGTGATTTCTTGAAGGCTAAACTTTGAAAAAAACAAAAATAAAAATATAGATAATATAATTAAGTATGATAAACCTATAAATAATTTAATTTTTTTAGCTTTTTCCATTATTAGTTATCGTATTTATAAAATCTTCTATTTGCTATTTATATATTTAATTACTATAAAGAGCGAAATTTAATAAAAATTTAACCACAATTATGAAAAGAACATATCAACCCTCAAAAATTAAAAGAGCAAGAAAACATGGTTTTAGGTCAAAAATGAAAACTAAGGGTGGAAAAAAGCTTTTGGCTAGAAGACGGGCAAGAGGAAGAAAGTCCCTAACAGTTTCTGGTTAAATTAATGAATAGCAAAATAATTGCTCTTTCAAAAAACGAAGAATTTAAAATACTTTTAAAGAAGAAAAAAATTTCTAACAAATATGTTACTATTTTCTTTGGTCATTTAAAAAACAAAAATAATAAAAGATTAAATATAAGCTTTGTAGCTAAGAAAAAGTTAGGTAATGCAGTTAAAAGAAATAAGATAAAAAGAAGGCTCAGAAATATTATGAATGATGCAATAAAAAAAATTTCAATTAATTTTAATTTTTCTTTCCTTGTTATTGCTAAACCAACTATGTTAAGTAATGATTTTAATGATATAAAAGGAATTCTATTTCGAGAATTTGAAAAGATTAAATAATGAATATTTTTACAGTTATTTTAATAAAATTTATTAAAGGATATAAATTTTTAATTAGCCCTTTACTGGGAAATTCATGTAGATATTTACCAACTTGTTCGGAATATAGTATTGAAGCTTTAAATAATTTTGGATTAATTAAGGGGGCTTATCTAAGCTTAAAAAGAATCTTATCGTGTCACCCAATAAAATTTTTAGGTGGAGGAGAAGGGTTCGACCCTGTAAATAAAAAACTTAAGGTTAAAAAATAATGGATTCTAAAAATGTCATAGCTGCTATTGCTTTATCATCTGCGGTGATAGTTTTATATTCTTTATTTTTCATGCCAGAGCAATCAACTCAAAAACAAAATTTAGATGAAAAAAATAAAATAGAACAAAAAAGTGATGCCCCGAGTCTAGAACAAAAAGAAACACTAGTTCAATTGTCTAGAGAAGATGCTTTAAAAGAAAGTGAAAGAATTAAATTTGAAAATCAAAGTATAGTTGGGTCAATCTCTTTGAAAGGGGCTGCAATCGATGATTTAACTTTTAAAGATTATAAAGTTAGTCTTGAAAGTGATGAGAAAGTCACCCTACTTGGTCCAAGAAATATTGAAGATGGTTATTTAATTGAAAGTGGTTTTGTTACTACTGATAAGAATATAGATATTCCTAATTCAGATTCAACTTGGTCGGTAATAGGAAATAATTTACTTACAGATCAATCCCCTGTAAAGTTATCTTGGTCAAATGATCAAGGGATGACTTTTGAAAAGGAAATCACTTTAGATAATAAATTTTTATTTACGATAAAACAGAGAGTGATAAATACTACTAATAAAAATTATGATTTTTACTCATATGGTCAAATAATAAGGAATAAAATTCCAGATGGGTTATCCAATTTCTATATACTTCATGAAGGCCCTATAGCAACTTTGGATGATGAATTAATTGAGGAAGATTATGATGACATACAAGAACAAAAATTTTCTAGAAGTGCAAAGAAAGGGTGGTTAGGTGTAGGTGACAAATATTATGTTTCATCCATTATCCCCCCAAAAGGTAAAGAATTTAAGACTACTTTTGATTACAAAAATAAATTCAGAGCAAATTTTATTACGTCAGAGCCATTAGAATTAAATAAGAATAGTACTATTGAGGATAGTTTACAGGTAATAGTTGCTGCAAAGAGAGTGGATGTAATTGATGGTTATGCTGAAACTTTAGATATTGACAAATTTGATTTGGTTATTGATTGGGGTTTTTTATATTTTATTACTAAACCATTATTTTTTGGAATTGATTATTTTTTTAAACTGTTAGGAAATTATGGTTTAGCAATTATAGCGATTACAATTTGTATACGATTGGTCTTTTTTCCTCTTGCTAACTTTTCATTTCGAAGCATGGCAAAAATGAAAGCCCTCCAACCTGAAATGGTGAGACTTAAAGAGCTTCATAAAAATGATAAAATGAAACTGCAGCAAGAGATGATGGCCCTGTATAAAAAAGAAAAAGTAAATCCAATGTCAGGTTGCCTACCAATACTTGTTCAGATCCCAGTTTTTTTCGCGTTATATAAAGTATTGTTTGTAACTATCGAGATGAGACAAATGCCATTTTATGGTTGGATACACGATTTAAGTGAGAGAGATCCAACAAGTTTATTTAACTTATTTGGATTATTGCCTTACGACGTACCCTCTTTTCTTGTTATTGGAGCTTGGCCAGTAGCTATGGGGGTTTCAATGTGGATTCAACAAAAACTGAACCCTGCTCCTACAGATGCTATGCAAGCAAAAATTTTTATGTTTTTTCCACTTTTCTTAACTGTGATATTAGCACCCTTTCCTAGTGGATTAGTAATCTATTGGACTGTAAACAACATTTTAACTATGGCTCAACAAGTTTTTATAATGAAAAGAACTACAATTAAAACTGCTACTTAATCTGTTTTTACTCATCAATATTTAGATCAATGGACTTAAAAAAAATATTACCTGCAAATGGACCACCGATTGAAGAAGTGGCTAAATATATTGAAAAATACAAAAATGAACTAATTGTTATTAAATATGGGGGTAATGTATTTATAGACAGAAATATATTTAATAACTTTATATCAGATATATGTTTACTGAACAAATTAGGACTTTCGATAGTAGTAGTTCATGGTGGGGGACCAAGAATTAAAAGGGAATTAGATAAATCAAATATTCAAACAAAATTTATAAAAGGCTTAAGAGTAACAGATGAAAAGATTATAAATTTAGTTGAGAAGGTTTTAATTGAGTTTAACGAGGACATTGTTTCTTCCATTAAAAAAATTGGCTCTAAAGCTATTTCAGTAAATACTAAAAAGAATAATATTATAGCGATAGTCCCAGAGTCAAAAGAACTGGGTTTTGTGGGAATTCCAAATAAAATAGATATTGAGGTTTTAAAAAATTTTGTTGAAAAACATATAATTCCAATTGTATCCCCTTTAGGTTTAGGGCAAAATAATCAAACATATAATATTAATGGAGATACAGCCGCAGGGGCAATAGCAAAAGCTCTAAAATCCAGAAGACTGCTTTTAATGACCAATGTAAAAGGAGTTCTTGATAAAAAAAATAAACTTATAGAGGAAATTTCATCGTCCGAGATTTTGGAAATGATTAAAAATGAGACTATTACAGAAGGAATGATACCAAAAATTAATACTTGTTTAGATGCAGTAAATAATGGTGTTACAGCAGTCGGTATTATAGATGGAAGACAAAAACACTCAATATTATTTGAGATATTTTCTGATAAAGGTTCAGGTACATTGATAAGAAAATGAAAGAATTAACTGAAATAAAATACTGGATATTTGATCTTGATAACACTCTATATAGTGGTCAAACTAAAGTATTTTCTGAAGTCGATAAAAAGATGTCATCATTTATTTCAGAAAAATTTAATGTTGATCTTATAGAAGCAAAAAAAATTCAAAAAGAGTATTTCTATGAATATGGAACAACTTTGTCAGGATTGATGAAAAAAAAGAATGTCAACCCTAATGAATTTTTGGAATTTGTGCATGATATTGATATATCTTGGCTTCCAAAGGATGAATTTTTAAGACAAGAATTGATCAAAATTAAAGAAAAAAAATATATATTCTCGAATGGATCTCATGCTCATATTAATAATGTAACTAAACAATTGGGAATCAATGGTTTGTTCGATGGGGCATTTGATATAACTGATGGTGATTTTATTCCAAAACCACATATAAACCCTTACAAAAAACTAATCCATAAATTTAACTTAAATCCAAAACAATCTATATTAATTGAAGATATTGCTCACAACCTCGAACAGGCTAAAAATTTAGGAATGAAAACTTGTTGGCTTGAAAATGATGAAGCTTTTGCAAAAAAAGATGCTGACAAACCTTACATAGATTATAAGATTAATAACTTGCCTTCTTTTCTTCAAAAAATTAATGTATTAAGAGAATATTAAATCTAAAAAATTATGAGCAATTTAGAAATTATCATTAATGAGGCTTGGGAAAAAAAAGATCAAGTAAATCAAAATTCTGATCAAAATCTTAAAGATGCAATAAATCAAGTAATTAATGATTTAGATTGTGGTAAATCCAGAGTTGCTGAAAAAATTAATGGTAAATGGTTGACGCATCAACATTTAAAAAAAGCAATCATGTTAAGTTTTAGAATTTATCCGATGGAAAATTTAAATGGACCATATAGTAGTTGGTATGATAAAGCTCATCTGTTAAAAGGTAAAACAGCTGGATGGTCTAAAGAAGATCACGAAATAGCGGGTTTCAGAATGGTTCCAAACTCACCAGTTAGAAAAGGTTCTTTTGTTGGTAAAAATGCTGTTTTAATGCCATGCTACGTAAATATAGGCGCATATATTGATGAAGGAACAATGATCGATACATTTGCAAGAGCTGGGAGTTGTTCTCAGATAGGTAAAAATTGTCATATTTCAGCAGGAAGTGGAGTTGGAGGAGTTTTGGAGCCTGCTCAAGCACTTCCAACGATTATAGAGGATAATGTTTTTTTAGGAGCAATGTCAGAAGTTGTGGAAGGTGTCATAGTAGGTGAAGGATCAGTTTTAAGTATGGGAATGTATATTGGACAATCAACTAAAATTGTAGACCGAAAAACAGGTAAAATTACTTATGGTAAGATACCACCTTATTCTGTTGTAGTTCCTGGTTCACTACCAGACAAAAATAATTCATCAGCACCATCTTTATATTGTGCAGTAATAATTAAACAAGTTGATGAAAAAACAAGATCAAAAACATCAGTTAATGATCTTTTGCGAGAGTAAAACTCATGAAAATTTTAAATGAAGTGAAGTTGGCTAAAGAGCTAATAAGATTTCCTTCAGTAACCCCTATTGACGCTGGTGTCATGAAGTTTATAGAAAAAAATCTAAAAAAATTAGGCTTTAAAACAAAGATAATTGAATTCAAGGAAAAAGATTTTAAACCTGTAAAAAATTTATATGCAAGACTTGGAAATAAAAACCCAAACTTTTGTTATGCTGGACATCTAGATGTTGTTCCTCCAGGCAATATAAAAAATTGGACAACAAATCCTTTTAAACCTTCTATCAAAAAAGGTCATTTAATTGGACGTGGCGCTAATGATATGAAAGGTTCGGTTGCTGCTTTTGTTTCTGCCGTAAGCTCTTTTTTAAATAGAAATAATAATTTTAAAGGTTCTATCAGTTTATTAATCACAGGAGATGAGGAAGGAGATGCGGTTAATGGTACTAAAAAAGTTGTAGATTATTTAAAAAAGAAAAAAGAAAAAATAAATTTCTGTTTAGTTGGCGAGCCCACAAATCCGAACAAATTAGGTGAAATGATCAAAATAGGTCGTAGGGGTAGTTTGACTGGGAATCTAACAATTAATGGTGTTCAAGGTCATGTAGCTTATCCACAAAGAGCAAATAACCCTTCAACAACTATTGTCAAAATTCTAAATGAAATAAAGAATATTAAGTTTGACAAAGGAACAAAAGATTTTCAGCCAACAAACTTAGAGATTACAAAGATCAACATAAGAAATAGTGCTGATAACGTAATTCCTGGAATAGCCGAAGCTACTTTTAATATAAGATTTAACAATAAACATTCGTCAACATCAATTAAAAAAAGACTTAATAAAATCTTTAATAGAATAAGTAAAAAAAATAAATCTAAATTTAAAATTGAATATAAAGTTTCTGGGGAAGCTTTTTTGACAAAACCAAATAAAACTACTTATATGATTCAAGATATTATTAAAAAAGTTACTAAAATTAAACCAAGGCTTTCTACAACTGGAGGCACTTCTGATGCTAGATTTATAAGAAAAATTTCTCCATGTTTAGAATTTGGATTAGTTGGAAAAACTATGCATAAAATTGATGAGGCTGTATCCCTAAATGATTTAAATAAACTTGCAAAAATTTACCAAAATATTTTACAAGATTATTTTAAGTGAAAACTGGATTAATAACCTCTGAGACTTTCCAAAACCATGATACTGGGCCTGGGCATCCTGAACAAATAGCTAGAGTAACTGTAATTAATGAACATTTTAGAAAAATTAATAATAAAAATATTTTATGGAAAAAACCATCAATTATTTCAGATGATATAATTAAAGGGGCTCATGATGCCGACTATATTAATTTGATTAAAAATTCTTTTCCGACTAAAGGATTTTCTTCTCTAGATGGTGATACAATTATTTCACCAGGAAGTAAAAGTGCTACATTTGATGCAGCTGGATCGATTATTACAGCTATAGATGGTGTTCAAAACAAAGAATTTAAAAACGCTTTTTGTAACGTACGTCCTCCAGGACATCATTGTAATCAAAATAAAGCAGCAGGTTTTTGTATTTTAAATAACGTTGCAATTGGCACAAAGTATTTATTAAATAAGTATAAATACAAAAAAGTTGCTATTATAGATTTTGACGTTCATCATGGAAACGGAACACAAGATATATTCTATGAAAATAAAAATGTTTTATTTATATCAACACATCAATATCCATATTATCCCGGATCAGGTTCTGAGAAAGAAAAAGGGAAGTTTAATAATATCTACAATATACCATTACCTGCTGGTACAAATTCAGAAAAATATTTAAATGCTTTTGAATTTGCTTTAAAAAAATTACAAGAATTTAGACCTGAATTCGTTCTTATAAGCGCTGGATTTGACTCTCATATCAATGATCCTCTTGCACAATTCAAGCTTAAAACAGAGGATTTTTATACTATTACAAAAAGAATAATGGAAGCTTCTAAAAAGTTTTGTAATGGCAAAATTGTTTCTATTCTTGAAGGTGGATATGATTTGCAGGCTCTTCAAGATAGTACTAAGAGACATGTTGATGCATTAATAGAATTTGTTTAATAAAGATATAATTAATTATAAATAACCTTCATGAAATTGTACAAAATTAAAAGATCTAAAATAGATAATAAAGGTCGAGGACTTTATGCAACAAAAGACATCAAAAAAGGAACAAAAATCATTAATTACACAGGTAAGATAATTACTAACAAGCAAGTTGATGAGTCCGATAAATATGACAACAATAAACCAATATATCTATTTACTTTAAACAAAAGATATACACTAGATGGAGATTTTTCATGGAATACAGCAGGATTAATTAACCATAGTTGTGATCCTAACTCTCAATATGATGGCAAGGGGTTGAAAATATGGATAACAGCTATTAAAGATATTAAAAAAGAAGAAGAGTTTACTTGTGATTATGGATTTGGTTTTGATAAAGACTACAAACAATTTCCATGTAAATGTCGAGCTAAAAATTGCTGTGGATATATTGTTCGAGAAGAATCTAGATGGCGAATCCATAAAAAATTCGCTATGAGTAAAAAAAATTAATAGATTACTCTCATCAAATAAAGTCCTTCTGGCGGCGCTGGTGGAGCACATAAACTTCTTTTCTTGGAATTCATAACACTATTAAATTTTTTTAATGACCATTTTTTTTCGCCTAAATACTTTAAACAACCTACCATTGAACGTACTTGTTTTTGTAAAAATGATTGGGACCTAAATTCTATTTCAATTTTATTTTTTGAGGACTTTATCCTCACCAACTTCATAGTTTTTATTGGACTTTTTGCCCTACAACTAGATGCTCTGTAAGTTGAAAAATCTTTAGTCCCTATAAATTTTTTAGCACCTTTTTTCATCATTTCTAAATCAAGTTTTTTCATAATATGCCAACACCTATTTTTATCTAAAGCAGGTTGGCCTAAACGATTAATGATAATATAATTGTATATTCTCATTTTAGCAGAGAATCTTGCATGGAAATTCTCATCCCTTTTTTTTAAATTGAGAATTGTAATATTTTCATTTCTTAAAAAATGATTTATTGATTTTAAAAACTTGTCTTTTTTTTTTATTTTAACATTATAATCAAAATGAGCAGACTGTTCTTTTGCATGAACTCCACTATCTAGTCTACCTGCCCCATATATTATTATTTTTTCTTTCAAAAGTTTTGAAATTTTTTCCTGTATCAAGCCTTGGACTGTCTTTCCTTTTTTTTGAACTTGCCAGCCTCTAAAGTTACTTCCAGCATATTCTATTAGAATCTGATATCTAGGCATTAGATAATAATGCACCTTTTCTTATATGTGATCCAAGCATAAATTCCCCAATTTTTTGGGGTTTTTTTCCTTGTCTTTGTATCTCAAGAATTTTTATCGATTTATTGTTCGCACATGCAATTTCTAATTTATCAGATAATACTTCGCCGGTTTGACCTATACCATTTCCTATTTCAGCTTTTAAAATTTTATACCTTTCCCCTTTAAAATTAAAATAAGCTCCAGGAACTGGAAACAGTCCATTAATTTTTGCTATAATTTTTAATGTCTCATCATTCCAATTAATTTGACCTTCAATTTTTTCAATTTTTTTTGCATATGAAGCTTTAGAATGTTCTTGGTCAATAAATTTTGCTTTATTTTGTAATATGTTATCAACATCATCCAAAATCTTTTCTGCAGCTAAAAGTGATAATTTTTCTGAGATCTCCTCAGCATTATCGTTTTGATTTAGTTTTATTTTATAAATATTGCTTACTGGTCCACTATCTAGTTTCTTAACTAATTTCATAATACTAATTCCTGTTTCCTTATCTAAATTCATAATTGATCGTTGAATTGGTGCTGCTCCTCTCCATTTTGGAAGAATTGATCCATGGATATTGATGAAGCCCTTATTAGTTAAATTTAAAAAGTTTTCAGGGATTATTTTCCCATAAGCAACAACAATTGCAAGATCAGCATTTAAATTTTTGATAAATTCGTACTCTTTATCATTATCTTTTAAATTTTCTGGACATCTAAAATCTATATTCAAAGTTTCGGAGATACCCTGAATTGGTGATTTATTTATTTTTTGACCTCGATGAGATTTTTGTGGAGGTTGGGTGTAAACTACAGAAATTGGAAAACCATTTTGATATAATGATTTCAAGATCGGTACAGCAAACAACGGTGTACCCATAAAAATAATCTTTTGGGGCATTTAAACTACTATTCTACTTGGATTTTTTTTTGATTTTGAAATTTTTTTTATAATCATATCTCTTTTTAATTTTGACAAATTATCAATAATTAACTTTCCATCCAAGTGGTTAATTTCATGTTGTAGGCAAGTAGACAATAATCCATCACATTTCAAATTTTTTTTTTTACCATTAATATCAACATATTCTACTTCGCAAATTTTAGGTCTTTCTATTTCAATAAAAGTATCTGGTATTGATAAACATCCTTCTTCATATATTGATGTCTCTTTACTAACTTTTTTTATAGTTGGATTTATAAAGCTCAAAGGCTCTTTTTTTTCGTCTTTCGTTGAGACGTCAATAACTAAAATTCTTTTTAAGATACCTACTTGGACTGCAGCTAGACCTATACCTTTTGACTCATACATTGTTTCAAATAAATCCTTGATTAGTTTTTTTTCATTAATTCCAACTTTTTCAATCGGGGTTGATATTTTTTTCAAAGTTTCATCAGGCACTGTTATGATATTTTTAATACTCATGTAATTATTGATAAACTAATTTTTAAACTTTTAAAGGTAGAACATTAAGCAAAATTTGATTACGTATAAAGTCAATGTCCAATTGATTCAGTGCACTTATAATAAAATATAGCGTATCATCATCCAGCATCTCTATTTTATCCTGACCTATTACCTCTATTATTCTTAATATTACAGCTCCAATCTCATTATTATTTATCATTACCTGGATGTCAGTTGGCATTTCATTTTCACTTATTTCATAAAGTTCATCAAATTTTTTTGAGATTTTAATTCCATCTGATCTTAATGACTCTATAAAAATTATATCTTTTTTAGAAATCTGATATTTTTTATTCTTTTTTATTTTTTTTAAATAATTATTTAAATCTTTTTCAATCCTTGATTGGGTATAATCACCATTAAAATAATTTATGAGCTTTGATTGATGCAATATATCATTATTAAATTTAATATTTTTTTCTGTATCTTCTTCTTTTTTTAAATGAGTATTATAAAAAGTTGTTAAATTCGATGGAACTTTATCTAAGTCAATATTATTCAAATAAAAATTTAGTTCAAAGTCAAAAGCATTTGAAAGATTATCCTTAATGAGTGAATCTTTTAAAATTTTAAGAAGTTCTAGTTTTCTGCCATCGTCTGACTCTAATAATAATCTTTGATAAATTAATGCTCTTGCCTCAATATTAGTCAGGGATTTATGAGCACTCTTTGCGTTCAAAAATTGATTAATATTAAACTGAAATCGCTTATAAAGTTCAAGTAAATCTGCTTCAGGATAATTTTTTTCGTGTGTGGCCTTTTCAATTAAACCAATTTTATCTAATTCATTGATGTCAATTTCATTGATATTATATAATAAATTAGACGCAGCTAAATATTTCCATATTAGCTTATTTGTATTTTCTTTAGGTTCAAAGAAGAATTGTGGATTTGTTCTATGAGCTAAGTGAAAATCCAGAATACTACTCTCTGAAATTCTTTTATCTATCTTATTTGAATATCCTAATAAATATTCTAATTTTTTTTCAAAATATTCATCTTTAAAGCCAAGTTCTTTTTTTAAATCTAAAATTAATTGTGCCTCTTCATTTTTGCCAGAGTTAATAAGACAATAAATATTAAATTTTAATAAGTAATTATTTTCTATTGGTTCAGAATTTTTTAGTAATATATCACAAGCCTTTGCAACATTAGACTCAGATAAGTATTCATTTACTAAATATTGACTTAATTCAGGATGCAAATTTATAATTTGATTTTTAATCAAATAATTCTCTATTAAATTTAAATCTTTATTTTTTATAAGCCAATCTGATTTTATTTTTAAAAACTCCTTATCATTTATATTTTCAGAAGGATAATATGCATTGGTTAACAATGAAATATTCATTAATTCAGCTGCATCATTAGATAAATTTATTTTTTCTATGTTTGAAAAAAGATATTTAAGTTGATCCCCATTAGAATTAGTCCACATATTTATTTTTAATCCATAATCTTCTGGATCATAAAGACCAACGATTTTTATTTGTTTTGAATTAAGGGAATCATCTACCTCAACTGTGTTATTTTTATTTTTTGATTGCATATTAAAAACATCAGTTTCATTAATTTGGTCCTGGTCATTTTTGGTAGATATTGATAGATTATTTTTTTTATCTTTTTTTATTTTTTCTTTGTCAATATTCCATATGTCAACTGGCTGATCCTCTGCTTTAACTTGAAACATGACTAAAAAAAAAATAATTATAATTGATAAATATTTTTTATTTAACAATTTTGAAATTTTCATTAGGAATAATTTTTTCTATTTCTTTTTTAGGTGCTGGGAAATCAATCTTATTAAGAGCAAAGATTAATCCTAAGATTAAAGAAATAGCTAAACAAAGTTTTATTCCCAATCCTAAAATATTTTTACTGTGACTTGTTTTTCTTGTAAATTGCATATAGATTAAATAATTTCAAATTAAGACATATTTGTGTTTTTTCAATATAGAAGTTTATGAAATTAAAAGAAAATCTAGTTTTTTTAGGTATGATGGGATCTGGTAAGACATCAATAGGCTCTATTATATCTAAAAAACTTAATTTAGATTTTTATGATATTGACCAAGAAATTGAAAAGAATCATGGAATGAAAATTTTTAAAATTTTTGAGATCAAAGGCGAAGTTTTCTTTAGAGAATTAGAAGAGAAAATTACATTAACTATCTTAAAAAAAAAGAATTGTATTGTTTCACTTGGTGGTGGTGCTTTTTTAAACAAAAATATCAAAAAAGAGATTTTAGAAAACCATTTATCATTTTGGCTAAATTGGGACATAAAAACATTAATTTCTAGAATTGAAAAAAGTAAAAAAAGACCAATAGCATTCAAGTCAAGTAAAAATGAATTGATAGAAATTATAAAAAAACGCTCTATTATCTACTCAAAGGCAAATTATAAAATTAATTGTGAGAATTTTACTAAACATGAAATTGCTAAAAAAATTATAAGTATTTATGAATCCAGTTAAGTTAATCGTAAAAACTAAATCAGATACTTACCCCATAATTATAGGAAAAAATATAATTTCTAATATTTCTAAAATTTTTGTGGCAAACTCATTCAGATGTAGAAAATGTTTATTAATAATTGACAAAAATGTTCCAAATAAAAATATTTTGAAAATTTCAAAATCATTAAAAAATATTGAAATTATTAAATATTACTTAATTGCAAATGAAAAAAATAAAAATCAAAAAATGGTTAATAAAATACTAAACATATTGCTTGAAAAAAATTTTTCGAGAGAAGATTGTTTAATATCAATCGGTGGAGGGATTACTGGAGATATAGCTGGTTTTGCTGCTAGTCTTTTTAAAAGAGGTTTAAAATTTATAAATATTCCAACTACATTGCTATCTCAAGTTGACTCTTCTATTGGTGGTAAAACAGGTGTAAATACTATTCATGGAAAAAACTTAATTGGTAGTTTTTACCAACCCAAAATTGTGATCAGTGATATTAGTTTTTTGAAAACTCTTCCTGAAAGAGAAATAATTTGTGGATATGCAGAAGTTTTGAAACACTCATTAATTGCAAAAAAAAATTTGTATTATTTTTTGAGCAATAATTTTGAAAAAATCCTTGAACTAAAGAGTCCATACATAGAAAAAGCAATATACGAAAGTTGTAAAATCAAAAGAAATGTTGTTGAGAAAGATGAAAAAGAAAATGATTTAAGAAAAATTCTAAATTTTGGACACACGTTTGCTCATGCGTTTGAGGCTACTTTAAATTTTTCAAAAAAATTAAACCATGGAGAAGCTGTAATTTTAGGAATGAAATCAGCAGTCAAATTTAGTTATAAGAAAAATCTTATAAAAAAAAAAGATTTTAGAATAATTTTTAATCATTTAAATAATGATAAGTTTCCGCGTTCTATTAAAGATTATTTCAAATTAAAAGATTTGAAAAAAATTATTTCATTTATGATAAAAGACAAAAAAAATGATTCAAACAAAATAAAACTTATGTTAATAAATAGAATTGGCTCTACTATTATTGATAAAGAGTATTCTAAAAAAAGTTTACAATTATTTTTAAAGAACGAATTAATTTATTAAAATTTGAAGCGAATGGATATTGTCCTTCAATTCGACATTTAAAATTTTATAAATCTTTTTATTACTTTCTATCTTGTTTAGTTTTGAAAGTTCTTTAGATTGGATTTTTATTTTTAGATGAAATTTATTTTTTTCATTTCCAGGATGTTTTTTATGAAGAAATGTTTTGTCTTCTACTAAGATATTTTCTGTGACAATATTCTCTCCTAATTTTTTTTTTACGATTGCAATTAATTCATTTATATTCATAAATAATATTTAAATTATAACATGAAAAATATATGTGACTGGAATAATTGTACAGAAGTTGGTGAATACAAAGCACCAATTGAGAGAGATAACAGTAAAAAATATCGCTTATTATGTCTCAATCACGTTAAAGAATTTAATAAAAATTGGAATTATTTTTCTGGAATGAATGATAGTCAAATAGTAGATTTTTTAAAATCTGATATGATTTGGCATAAACCTACTCAAAGTTTCAGCTCCTCAGATAATTTTTTTAAAGTTCTTTGGAATAATACTCTTAGGGAGGAACTGGATATAGAAAAATTTAAGAATGAGCATAATCACATGGGACAATTTAGATTTGATCACAAAGACATCAAAGCATTTGAAATATTGGGAATTTCAGTAGGATTAAAATGGGTAAAAATTCAAGATAAGTTTAAAATACTTGTCAAAAAATTTCACCCTGATATGAATTCTGGAAATAAAAAATACGAGGAAAAACTTAAACTAATAACTTTAGCATATACTCAACTAAAAAATACATATAGAGAAAAAATTGACTCCCAGCCTTAAAAATCAACCTGATATAAAAGTTTCTATAAAGCAAACTTTTGGGATTGACTCTGCTATGGAGGTAGATGCCTTTTCAAAAAAAGGTGAGCATGTTCCAGAGATAGATAAAAATTATAAGTTTGATAAAGATACTACTTTAGCAATTATTTCGGGGTTTGCTTTCAACAAAAGAGTTCTTGTTCAAGGGTACCATGGAACAGGTAAATCTACTCATATTGAACAAATTGCAGCTCGATTAAATTGGCCTTGTATTAGGATAAACCTAGACAGCCATGTAAGCCGTATAGATTTAATTGGGAAAGATGCAATTGTTCTAAAGGATGGAAAGCAAATTACACAATTTAATGAAGGTATACTACCTTGGTCTATTCAAAATCCTATTGCTTTAGTATTTGATGAATACGATGCTGGAAGACCTGATGTAATGTTTGTAATTCAAAGAGTACTTGAGGCTGAAGGAAATTTTACTCTTTTAGACAAAAATAAAGTTATTAAACAAAATAAATTTTTTAGGCTTTTTGCTACATCCAATACCATTGGTCTTGGTGATACAACTGGATTATATCATGGAACCCAACAAATAAATCAAGGTCAAATGGATCGTTGGAATATAGTAACTACTTTAAATTATTTAAGTCTTGAAAGAGAAATGGAAATTGTTTTAGCTAAAAACAAAGAACTTAACAATGCTAAAGGTAAAGAAAAAGTTTCAAATATGATAAAAGTTGCTTCTTTAACTCGAAAAGGATTTATTGCAGGAGATATATCAACAGTTATGAGTCCAAGAACGGTTTTACACTGGGCAGAAAATACTGAAATATTTAAAGATACTGGATATGCATTTAGGGTAACTTTTTTAAATAAATGTGATGATATAGAAAAAAATATAATCGCAGAGTATTATCAGAGATGCTTTGGTGAAGAATTGCCAGAATCTTTGGTGAATATTCAGATTTAATGGATAATAAAACAAATAATTTAAAAGAAAAACTTAGACAAGCACTTACTTCTACTGTGCGAGTAATTTCAGAGGATTTAAATATAAGACCTAAAAAGAGAGATGATAAAAACTTAGACAAATTAGAATTTTTAGAATTTGATAATATCAATAATAAAAATGATTTTATAAAAGTTAGGGCTGAAGCAGACTCAAATGCTTTGAAAAAAAAATTTTCTAATAAACTAATTTACAAAAAAAACTTGCCTTCGAATTCCTCGTGCAAATCACTGTATGCTATTGCGGAAAGAATTAGATATGAAAGTTTGGGCAGTAAAATCCTTATAGGTATAAAAAAAAACTTGGAAGATAACTATAATCAAATAATCAATTTAAAAAAAAAAGATCAGCTTAGATCAAAAGAGGATGTGGTAATTTCTGAAGCATTTGAACTATACATGCTTAAAAAATTCCATAATATTAATCTAAATTCATTAACATCGAAAATGTTAAGTTTTTGGGAAAAGGAATTCGATCAATCTATTGAAAAACATATTGAGTTTCTTAAGCAGAATTTAGAAGACCAAAATATCTACTCTTCTAAATTTTCTAAAATTCTTCAAGAGATGGAAATTTTCCAAACTGAAGAAAAAGAAGACATAGAAGAAGATAATCAAGAAAACGAACAAGAAAATTCGTCAAATGAAAATGAAGAAAGTAATTCTGAAGATCAAAAAGATAAAGATCAAAATGACGACAACGAAGCAAGTTTAGACTCAGATTATGAAATTGATGAATATAAACTTGATGATCAAGTAGTTGATACAGACTCTGACCAGAAAAATATAGAACAAATTATGCAGAAAAAAAATGTAAAAGATTCAAGTTTAGAGTACAGAGTTTTTACAACTAAATATGATGAAATTACTAAAGCTGAAAACTTAGAAAACGCTGAAGAAACTAGCAAGCTTAGAAAAACACTTGACCAACAATTAATTGGTTTTCAAGACATCATTACTAAATTAGCTAACAAACTTCAAAGACAATTATTGGCCAAACAAAATAGAGCATGGGAATTTGATTTAGAGGAAGGATTATTAGATAGTTCAAAATTGCCCAGAGTAATTATGGATCCTTATAATTCGTTGTCATTTAAAAAAGAAAAAGATTTAGATTTTAAGGATACAATTGTAACTCTATTAATTGATAACTCTGGTTCTATGAGAGGAAGACCAATAACAATTGCAGCAATTTGTGCAGATATTCTATCTAGAACTTTAGAAAGGTGCTCTGTTAAAGTAGAAATCCTAGGTTTCACAACTAAAAATTGGAAGGGTGGACAAAGTAGGGAATATTGGAACAAAAATAGCAAACCAAAATCACCTGGAAGATTAAATGATTTAAGACATATTATTTATAAAAGTGCAGATGCTCATTGGAGACAAGTTAAAAATAATTTAGGTCTTATGTTAAAAGAGGGTTTATTAAAAGAAAATATAGATGGGGAAGCAATAAGTTGGGCTTTTAATAGATTAAAAAAAAGAAAAGAGGAAAGAAAAATATTAATGGTAATATCAGATGGTGCTCCCGTTGATGACTCAACTTTATCTGTCAACACTGGAGATTTTTTAGAAAAACATTTAAAAAAGATGGTCAAATTTATAGAAAACAAATCAGATGTAGAAATTTTAGCAATTGGAATTGGTCACGACGTTTCAAGATATTATAAAAAAGCAATTAAAATTACAGATGTAAATGAACTGGGAGATGTTATGGTTTCTCAATTAAGCAGTCTTTTTGAAACAAAAAAAAATCTACATTAGATATTAAAAAGGTCCTTATTCCTCCATTTAATACTTATTTCAGCACCATGCCTAGTCTCTGAATTTTTACAAACTAATGTAGCAAAATTTTTTTCTAATAATGTTTTGCCTATAAATATTCCAAGACCTAAACCTGTCATAGAATTTTGACTGTCTTCAGGTGACTTCAAATAAGGTTCGCCGATTTTAGATAAAATATCTTTGGGATACCCATTGCCATCATCTTCAATTATCACTTCAGTGCAATCATTATCACTCTTTAGCGTTATATATACTGATTTTAAGCAAAATTTGTTAGCGTTTCCAATAAAATTTCTTAATCCATAGATTATTTCAATTGATTTAGTAATTTTTTTTGAATTTGAATCTTGATCAAAATTAAATGAAAAATTTTTTTCACTTGTTTCTTTGAATGATAAAATTATTTCTTTTATATATTCTCTCATAGTTAAATCTTCATCAATAAATTCATCTTCCTCATTAGGATTCAATGACAATTTTTTTAATATTTGATTGCATCTTTCAACTTGGCTTGAAAGTAATTCAATATCTTGTATGACATCTTTTTGGTTCTTTAATTGTTTCATTAATTCCTGTGAGATGATTTTTATTGTTGACAGTGGAGTTCCGAGTGAATGTGCTGCTGCTGCTGCCTGTCCACCTAGAGATAACATTTCGTGTTCCTTAGCCATTATTTCTTCCATTTTATTTAACGCTTCTTTTCTAAGTCTAGATTCTTTCCCAAATATAATTGCAAAATAATTTAAAAAAAATAAAGCAATAATCAAAGCAATTGGAATAGAATAAAGATAATACGGGCTAACATGAAAATGATCACTCAATGGCGAAGGTAATTCTAAAGAATAAAAAGTCAAAAAAATAATCACTATTGATGTCACTATAAATAGAAAAAAATTAGTCCTAATGCCTAAATTTGATGATGCAAATACACTTGGAATTATTAGAAAAATTATAAAAGGATTAGTTATACCACCAGTAAGGTAAAGCAATCCACCTAACTGAAATGTATCTATTAGTAAAAAAATTAGTGCTGCCCTATCTGATATTTGAGTTTTAGGGTAAATAAAAATTAAATAAATATTACTTGTTATCCCTATCAAAATTATGAAATTTGACATTATAAAATTGAAATTAAAATTAAAATAAAAATAAACTAAATTAACAGAGATTAATTGACCAATTATGCCTATCCATCTTAAAGAAATATATGTTGATTTTTTTAAAGAATAATATTTTGAAGTTTCAAAAAACTTCATAATTTAAATATCAAGGTTCTGTACGTTAATTGCGTTAGAAATTATAAAATCTTTTCTTAAAGATACATCATTACCCATTAAGGTATGAATTAATGTTTGATCTTTTTTTAAATCTTTTGAATATTGGACTTGAAGCAAATTTCTAGTTTCAGGATCTAGAGTAGTACTCCACAATTCTTCGGGGTTCATTTCTCCCAGCCCCTTAAATCTTTGAATATTCATTTTAGATTTCTCTATTTCTAATTCTTTATAATAATCTTTTGATCCTTTTTTCATTTTTTTTATATTCTTATTATTATTTAGAATATATTCCTCTAATTCTTTTTCATCTTTAATATAAGTTCCTTTTGAACCTTTGTTTATTTTAAACAAAGGTGGCTGAGCGAGATAAACATGTCCATTTTCAATTAATTTGTTGAAAGGTTTGTTGTTAAAAAATGTCAACAATAAAGCCCTTATGTGAGATCCATCAACATCTGCGTCGGTCATGATAATAATTTTTCCATATCTCAAATCTTTCAAATCTATCTCTTGAGATTTTGGATCTAAACCAAGTGCATTTATCAGCGTTACAATTTCATTAGATGAAATCATTTTAGATAATGCCTTAGTTCTTTGATCAGTGCCATTATTGTTATCATTTTTTTTTGATTGTAAATCTTCAACATAAGTATTTAAAATTTTACCTCTCAATGGTAAAACTGCTTGATTTGATCTATTTCTTCCTTGTTTAGCAGACCCACCTGCAGAGTCTCCCTCTACTATAAATAATTCAGTGCCTTCTTGTTTGCCAATTTGACAATCAGCTAATTTACCGGGTAAACCACTAAGTTCTAAAGCTCCTTTTCTTCTTACATTTTCTCTTGCTTTTCTAGCAACATCTCTTGCCATTGCAGCTTGAATTATTTTTGCTAAAATAATTTTTGATATCGAGGGATTTTGGTCAAACCATATTGATAATTTTTCATTAATTACTGTTTCTACTATCATTCTTACTTCTGAAGAAACCAATTTATCTTTTGTTTGAGACGAAAATTTTGGATCAGGAATTTTAGTTGATAACACACATGTTAAACCTTCTTTAATATCATCTCCAGAAATTGCTAACTTATTTTTTTTTAAAAGGTTATTCTCATTGGCATATTTGTTAACAACTCTTGTTAATGCACTTCGAAAACCTAATAAATGAGTTCCACCGTCCTTTTGATATATGTTATTTGTGTATGGAAGAACATCCTCAGCATATCCAGCATTCCATTTTAATGAGCATTCAATTTCTATACTATCTTTTTTTCCTTCAATATATATTGGCTTCTTAAATAAATCATTGCCATTTTTATTTTGTAATTTTTCTCTTTTATCGTCTAAAAAATCAACAAATTCTAATACCCCACCATCAAACTGAAATTCAGTTTGTTTTTCTTTTTTGGTACTAGCATCTAAAAACAAAATTTTAATACCTTTATTTAAAAATGCCAATTCCCTCATTCTTTTAATTAAAATATTCGAACTAAACTTTATTGATGAAAATATATCTTTTGATGGTAAAAAAGTAATTGATGTTCCTTTATCTTTAGATTTTCCAATTATTTTGAGTGGTGATTTTGCTGCTCCATTTTTAAATTCTATAAAATGTTTTTTACCATCTCTATTAATTTCTAATTTTAACTTTTCCGATAAAGCATTGACGACTGAAACACCAACACCATGCAAACCACCTGAAACTTTGTAAGAATCATGATCAAATTTTCCTCCCGCATGTAATTGAGTCATTATTACTTCAGCTGCAGATTTATTTTCACCTTTGTGGATATCAACTGGAATTCCTCTTCCATCATCTTTGACTGTTACAGTCCCATCGTTATTAATCTTTACATAAATATTTTTACAATGCCCAGCTAAAGCTTCATCTATAGAGTTATCGACAACTTCATAAACCATATGATGCAAGCCAGTGCCGTCATCAGTGTCACCTATGTACATACCTGGTCTTTTTCTAACTGCTTCTAAACCTTTTAAAACCTTAATAGAATCTGCTTGATATGTGTTTTTGCTTGTCATTTTTTTAAATTTTGGAAAATTAAATTATAACATTTTTTGTGAAAAGATGCTCATTTTTAATCTTTATGCGTTATTTAAATTGTCAAATAAACCCCTAAAAATCTAACTAATTTTATGGCGGAGAGAATGGGATTCGAACCCATGAAAGAGTTGCCCCTTTACACGCTTTCCAAGCGTGCGCCTTCAACCACTCGGCCACCTCTCCAATTCATAATATATATTTTTTGTAAAATTCATACTTAGAAAAAAGATATTTTGGAAAACTTTCATCAAATGGTACTTTCTTATATTGATGTCCTCTATTAAATAAATCTGTTTTATTATCTATCTTAGATTTAATGACATCAGTATCAGAATATTTATTTTCCCTAAACTCAGAATGAGCAAAGGTTTTAAGTTTTAAAGATATTTTTTCTGGTTCCATTATATTATTAAAATGCCAGCCAGAATTTTCAAAAATTTGAATATCTTTTTCTTTATCAAATCTTAAAAAATTATATTTTAAGTTTTTAGACTTAATTTTTTGACGCATAAAATCTATAGACTTTAAATTCTTCTTTCTACAGACCCTAGTGCCTTCCCAGGGTGATTCATGGGGATTAAAAAGATTGAATTTATAATTAAAACACCTCTGTAAAAAAATTCCGTATTTTTTATTTAATTCAAAGTTTTTAAGAATATCAGGATCTGGAATTTCGTCTGGATCTGAAAAAAAAATATAATCATCTTGTAATGCAAAATCTAAATTTGCCAAGATATATTCTCTTTGAATTGCTTGATTTTCCCACAAATTTTTATTTCCAGGAAAGGGTTCTTCCAAAACTATATATCGAATTTTTTCTGCATTGTAATTATTTTTATCAAAATTTAATTTTTTTTTGTTATTTCGATGATCATATTTTGACTCACATATAACAAAAAAATCCACATAATTTTTCAATATATGATATCTTAAGTCAAATATAAAATTATTATCAAAAAAAGTAATACAATCTATTATTTTTTTTTTACTCATTAGCCCACTTATCTAAAATTTGAGAACTAATTAAAATTTCGTTTTTTTTAGTACCTGGATAACTAGCTTCAAATTTGTTATTTAATATATCATCACTTACTCTCCCAATTTCTAAAGAATAAATATCTTTTTCATTTTTAATTTCTATCATGTTTGTTTTGTGATTTTTTATATAAATTTTACCTGCCTCGGATTTCCAAGTATTTTCAATAATTATTTTTCCCTTTTCACCATTAATCGTGGTCTTGTTTCCAATATCATTTAAAAAAGATACCTCTAAATTTGATTTAAATTTATTATCAAAATTTAATTCTATAGAACTTTCTACGTCAATTCCTTCCATAATTTTTTTTTTATAATTAGTCGACAATTTAAAGTTTTGAACATTTATTCCGTCAATTAAAGATGCAACAAACAAACTCATCGAAACAACATAGGATCCTTGATCTAAAATAACACCTCCTCCTAAAGATTTATTAAAGATTCTTTTTTTTGTATCAAGTTTCTTCGTCTTATAAAATCCAAATAGTCTTTTTTTCGTTATTAAATCTATTCCAAATTTACTTTCCATTGATATAATTTTTCCAATTTCATTGTCTTTAATAAGTTCAACTGTCTTTAATATCTGAGGATGATATCTATACATAAAACCCTCCCCCAAAAAAAAATTTTTAAAATTAGGGTGACTTAAAATTTTTTTGGCATCATTTGAATTCACAAATGCTGGCTTTTCTACTAAAATATGCTTATTGGCCTCAATTGACTTGTAAATCCATTCGCTATGAAGATTATTTGTCAGAGCTATATAAACAATATCTATTTCATCGTTTTTTAACAATTTTGTATAATCATCATAACAATTATTTGAATGAATATTAAATTTATCTTTAAATTTAAGTAATTTATTTTGAGTTTTACTAGCAATTGCTATCAACTTTGCATTTTTTATATTATAAAAAGATTTTGCAAATTCATGTGCTACATTTCCAAGTCCAATGATTCCCCATTTAATGATATCTTTCATATTATTATTTTACTTTACAATAAATGATTAAGAAAAAAATAAAATTATATTATAAAAATATTATTTCAAAAACTTTTGAACAAATTCACGGAAAAGTTCTTTTTAAAAAAAATACATCAAGTATGATTGATATATTTACAATCAATGACGTTTTTTTTAGGTCATTTGAAAATAAAAAATATAACATCTATAAAGTTAAAAATGTAAGAATTTTTACAGATAATAATGAAAATGTTGCTGTTATTAAGAATAATATATTAATCCCCAAATTATCATTTCAACAAATTAATGGAAAATTTTGTAATGCAAAATATAATTCAGTTATTAAAAAGGGCACACCCTCTGTCTTAAAAAAGTTTTCAGGTACTATTTTAAATCTTGCACAAGGTTCGAGTGGTAATAATTATTTTCATTTTTTCTTTGATATTATTCCTAAAATTTTTCTAGTTAGAAAAAAAATAAGAAAAAAAATAAATTTTTATTATGTCTCTGCACCACAAAGTTGGCAAATTAAGATATTCAAACATTTGGGAATTCTAGAGGAAAAACTAATTGATAGTAAAAAAAATCCTCACATATCTGTGGACGAGGTTATATCTGTAGATCATCCTTGGTATAGAAAGGGAAATTTTCAGTATGAAGTTAAAAAAATTCCAAAGTGGATTATAATTGTAATTAGGAAGATATTTTTAAATAAAGATAAAAAATTCAGGTGTTCAAATCAAATTTTTTTAGATAGATCAAATGCAAAATTTAATCATTGCCAAATTTTTAAACCATTGAAAGTTTTAAAATGGCTTGAGAATAATAATTTTAATATTATTAAACCAGAAAGATTTCCAATAGAAAAACAAATATATCTTTTCAAAAAAGCATCGATAGTTATTGGTGCTCATGGTGCCGCATTTACAAATATTATTTTTTGTAGACCTGGAACTAAGATAATTGAAATAATTCCAAGGGATCATCCAAATAAAAAATGTGAGAGGATAAGTAATATCCTTAAACTTAAATATTTTAGGATAATTACTAAAAAAGATAATACAGATAAAAAATTTCCCTACAGAATTAATTTAGAAAGAAAACATTTTAAAACTTTAAGTAAAGTAATTAATCTTTAGTTATTTTTAAAACACCAATAAATGCTTCTTGTGGAATTTCTACACGTCCGAACTGTTTTGATCTAGCTTTACCTTTTTTTTGTTTTTCTAGTAACTTCCTTTTTCTATCGGTTGCTCCTCCACCATGAATTTTTGTTAAAACATCTTTTTTAAAACCCTTAATAGTTTCACGAGCTATAATTTTACCACCGATTGCTGCCTGAACTGGTATCATAAAATTGTGTCGAGGAATTAGATCTTTTAATTTTTCACAAACTTCTCTTCCGGTTCTCTGAGCAAAATCTTTATGGATCATCATAGCAAGAGCATCTACAGGTTCTCCATTTACAAGTATTCCTAATTTGACAAGATCTCCTTCTCGATGTTCTATAATTTCATAGTCAAAACTTGCATAACCACTTGTCATTGATTTAATTCGATCATTAAAATCGAATACGACCTCATTTAAAGGTAATTCATAACTTAAAACTGCTCTATTACCTGAATAATTTAAATTTATTTGTAAACCTCTTTTGTCCTGGCAGAGTTTAATAATTGAGCCCAAAAACTGGTCAGGTGTAATTATTGTCGCCTTAATCCATGGTTCCTCTATAGATCTTATTAATGTCGGATCAGGCAAACTAGAAGGATTTTGTAAATCGATAGTGTCCCCGTTGTTCAAATTTATTTTATAAACTACACCTGGAGTTGTAGTTAATAAATTTACATCAAACTCTCTTTCCAATCTTTCTGTTATAATTTCAAGATGAAGTAATCCTAAAAAACCACATCTAAATCCTAATCCCAAAGCGGAGGAGGACTCTGCTTCAAATGAAAAACTTGCATCATTTAATTGTAATTTAGCAAGTCCATCTTTTAATTTTTGATACTCTGAACTATCTACTGGAAAAAGCCCACAAAATACTACTGGCTTACTAGGTTTAAAACCTGGTAAAGGATCTAGCTTTGACTTTGATGCATCACAAATAGTATCACCTACTTTTGTTTCAGACAAAACTTTAATACCTGTTGTAATAAAACCAATCTCACCTGTGTTCAATTCATTTATATCTCTCGCCTTGGGAGTAAAAACTCCAACCTTTTCGACCATATAATCCTGATCTGTTGAAAGCATCTTAATTTTCATATTTTTTGTAATTTTTCCATTAATTACTCTTACAAGAATAACTACTCCTAAATAAGTATCATACCAACTGTCTACTAATAAACATTTAAGGTCATCATTTGGATTTCCTTTTGGACCAGGTAATTTATTAATGATTTGCTCTAATATTTCTTCTATACCTTCGCCAGTTTTTCCTGAACATGGAACTGCGTTAGTAGTATCTATACCAATTACATCCTCAATTTGTTTATTTGTCTTATCTAGGTCAGAAGCAGGTAGATCAATTTTATTTAATACTGGTATAATTTCATGATCAATATCTAATGCTTGATAAACATTAGCTAATGTTTGAGCCTCTACACCTTGGGTACTATCTACAATTAATATTGATCCTTCGCATGCATAAAGAGATCTACTTACTTCATAACTAAAATCTACATGACCTGGTGTATCTATAATGTTTAAGATATAATTTTTTCCATTTTTAGATTTATAATTCAATTTTACAGTTTGAGCTTTAATAGTGATTCCTCTTTCTCTTTCGATATCCATGGAATCAAGAACTTGGGCTTTCATTTCTCTTTCAGTTAAACCACCACACTTATGTATAATTCTATCAGCTATTGTTGACTTACCATGATCAATATGAGCGATGATTGCAAAATTTCTAATGTTATCAATAGTGCTCATTTAATTTTTAGGATCGAATCTTAGCGCCAGTTTTAGATTCTACTTTTTCAATTATAAGATTATTAATTTTTTCTAAGTCACTGTCATTTAATGTTTTTTCAAATGACTGAATTGTAACACTAATCGCTATTGATTTTTGATTTGCTGGAATATTTTCACCCTCATAAACATCAAAAACTCTTATGTTGCTAATCAAACTTTGATCAATATTTGAAATAGTATTTATTAAATCTTGTGAACTTATATTTTTATTTACTATAAAAGCAAAATCTCTCTCGGATTTTTGATAGTCCGAAAATGTAAATTTTGTTTTTTGGTCATTTAATGTTTTTTTAGGTAATTTTAAATTATCTACAAAGATTTCAAAACCTACTAAAGATTCTGTTTTGGAGTCTATCTTTTTTAAAATATTAGGATGAATTTCACCAAAATAAGCAGCTACTTTGTCTTTTCCTTTATCTAAAAATAATCTGCCCGACTTGCCAGGATGATAATAATTTGGTGTTTCAGTATCTATAAAAAATTTATTCGAGTTATATCCAGCCTCAATTAAAGTTTGAACTACATCTCTTTTAACATCAAATACATCAATATTTCTCTCTTTATCAATCCAAGATAATCTAAATTTTTTACCCGCAGATAATCCGCAAACCACAGTATTTTGTTCACCTGGATTAGAACCAGTAAAGACAGGACCTATCTCAAAAATAGATAAATCTTTAAAATCTCTATCAAGATTTTTATTAATATAGATTACTAAATTTGAAAATATTGAGTTTCTTAAAACTCCTAAATCAGAACTTATCGGATTTATGATTCTAATTTCTTTATTTTCACCTCTAAAAAAATTATTATAATTAGTGTCTGTGAATGACCATGTAATTGTTTCTAAATAGCCTTTAGATGCTATAGATCTTTGTAAAAAATGAAATAATTTCTGAGGTTGTGTCAAAGTAGATTTGGTTCTTTCTTTATTTGGTTTAACAATTTTTATTTTTTCATAACCGCTTATTCTTACTAGTTCTTCAACAATATCTATTTCTTGATTAATATCAGGTCTCCAAGATGGAACAACTAACTCTAAATGTTTTTTAAGTTTTTTAAATTTAAATCCAAGACCATCTAAAATTTTTTGCATTTCTCTAATAGAGATTTTAAAACCAGTTATTTTTTCAAATAAATCAATATTAAATTTTATAGTTTTATTCTTGTAAGTTTGAATTTTTTGAATATCTATTTTGCTAATTTCACCACCGCAAATTTCTTTAATTAATAATGCCGCTTTATTCAATCCATCTTCAATGGACAGAGGATCTATCCCCCTTTCAAATCTGAACTTTGCATCAGTTTCTATATTTAATTTTTTTGCTGTATCCCTAATTGATTTTGGTTCAAAATAAGCAGATTCCAACAATATATTTTTTGTATTAAATTCTGTGCCTGACCTTGTCCCCCCAATTATTCCCCCTAAGCCTAAAACACCTTTATTATCGGTTATTACGCACATATTATTTTCTAACTTATATTTCTTATTATCTAGAGCAGTAAATTCCTCTCCATATTTTGAATTTCGAACTAAAATACCTTTTTCAATTTTATCTGCATCATAAGCGTGTAATGGGCGATTGATATCTAGCATAACATAATTTGTTATATCAACTATTGCTGAAATAGGTTTTTGACCAATTGAAATTAATTTATCTTTTAACCATTGCGGGCTTTCAGTATTTTTAACGTTTTTTATCAAACAACTACCAAAAGCGGTACATCCTTGATCTTTATTTTTAATTATTTTAACTTTTAAAGATTGTTTTTTATTAGATTTTATTTTTTTTTCTTTTAAAGCAGTTAATTTGCCAAAACCAGAGGCAGCAAGGTCTCTGGCAATTCCTTTGATTCCAAGGCAATCTGGTCTATTAGGTGTAACAGATATATCAATAAGATTTGAACTTGACTTTGAAAAATAACTAAGTCCAACCTTTTTTTTATACTTTAGTGATGCTAAATCTATTATTCCATCGCTCTCATCAGAAATGTTTAATTCAGACTCTGAGCAAAGCATTCCATAAGAAGTAACTCCTCTAATTTTAGCTACTACTAGTTTTGTTTTATTTTTTGGAATTATAGATCCTGGTGGAGCATATATAGTAATTAACCCTTCCTTCGCATTAGCTGCCCCACATACAACTTTTTTTAACTCCTTTTCGCCAACATCTACATCACAAACTTTTAATCTATCTGCGTTAGGATGTTTTTCTATTTTTACAATTCTTGCAATTTTAAATAATTCATTTCCAGGAAATAAGCTTTCTACCATCTCAACCTCAAGACCAATGTTGGTTAGTTGCTCTAAAAGTTTTTCCTCTTTTAAATTAATATTTAAATGATCTTTCAACCAATCAAATGTTATCTTCATCTGCTTAGACCTCTATAATTAGTTGGAACATCTAAAGGATCAAATCCAAAATGATTTAGCCATCTATAATCACATTCAAAAAAAGCTCTTAAATCATTAATACCATATTTTAACATTGCCAGCCTATCAATCCCAATGCCAAATGCATATCCTTGGTATTCATTAGGATCAACTTTCACGTTTTTTAAAACATTTGGATGGACCATTCCACATCCTAAAATTTCAAGCCACTTCTCTCCTTCACCTATTATAATCTTTCCATCTCTAATTTCATACCCAATATCAACTTCAGCCGATGGTTCTGTAAAAGGAAAGTGACTAGGTCTAAATCTCATTTTAATTTTTTTTACTTCAAAAAACTCTTTAATAAAATAATCCAAACAACCTTTTAAATGACCCATATTTATTTCTTTATCTATGTAAAGACCTTCAACTTGATGAAACATGGGTGCATGTGTTTGATCACTATCAGATCTATAAGTTCTTCCTGGTGCAATAATTTTAAAAGGTGGTTTGTCCTTCAACATAGTTCTTATTTGCACAGGAGAAGTATGAGTGCGTAATAATTTTTCCTTTTTTTCGTCAAGATAGAAAGTGTCGTGCATGTCTCTTGCTGGATGATTATAAGGTGTATTTAAAGCTGTAAAATTATTATATTCATTCTCGACATCAGGACCTTCTTCGATACTAAAGCCTATTTCAGAAAAAATAGATGATATTTCATCTATTGTTTGTGAAACTGGATGAATTTTTCCTCTAACAAAATTTCTTTCAGGTAATGTAACATCAATTTTTTCATTTTCTAATTTTTCATTTATTTCCGCATTCTCAATTTCTTTAATCTTAAGTTCTATCAAACCTTGTAGCTCATCTTTTATTATATTTAAATCAGAAGCAAATTTTTTTCTATCATTCTCCGAAATTAAACCTATTTTTTTAAACTGCGATGAGATCAATCCATTTTTTCCAAAAAGGTCAGATTTTAATTTATTTATTTCTGTGAGATTTAACTTTTCATTAAATTTTTTTAGAAATTCATCTTTTATTTTTTTTAGATCGGACATCTCTACAGATTATTTCTTCAGCAAAATAAAACAATAGTGAAGATTAATTTAAAGCAGATTGTGCTTTTTGAACAATGATTTTAAAGGCTTCTGGACTATCGTAAGCTATCTCAGCCAAGATTTTTCTATCAATTTTGATTCCACTTTTACTCAAACCATTAATGAATTTTGAATACGTCAATCCTTCTGCTCTGACACCCGCATTTATTCTCTGTATCCAAAGTGATTTAAAATCTCTTTTCTTATTTCTACGATCCCTATATGCGTATTGCATAGCTTTTTCCATAGCTTGCTTAGCAACTCTGATAGTATTTTTTCTTCTACCCCATTGACCTTTTACAGCCTTTAAAACTTTCTTATGTTTAGCTTTACTTGTTACACCTCTTTTAACTCTTGCCATTTTAACCTCTTAAGCTGTAGGGCATATACGATTTTATAATTTTTCCATCTTGTTTTGACATCGTAGTGGTGCCTCTTAATTTTCTAATTTGCGAATTTGTTCTTTTAATCATTCCATGCCTCTTACCGGCCTGTGCAGATATAACTTTACCTCTAGCTGATATCTTAAATCTTTTTTTGGCGGAGCTTTTTGTTTTAAGTTTTGGCATAATTGAGCGAGGTTATACAAAGAATGATGGAGACTTACAACTAATATTAAGCCTTATAAAGGTTGTATTACCATTATCATTTGTTTCCCATCAAATTTTGGATGTAATTCTACCTTTCCAATATCTTTCATATCCTCTTTAATCTTAGTCATAAGTTCATTTCCAAGATGGGAATGTTGAAGTTCTCTACCTTTAAATCTAATTGTAAATTTGACTTTATCTCCTTTAGCAATAAATTTTTTTGCATTTTTAACCTTAAATTCATAATCGTGAGTTTCGGTAACAGGTCTCATCTTAATTTCTTTCAAGGCAATTATTTTTTGTTTTTTTTTTGCTAGATTAGCTTTTTTTTGAGCATCATATTTATATTTACCCATATCCATAATTTTACACACTGGAGGGTTAGCATTTGGTGCGATTTCTATTAAATCAAGTCCCTGATTTTTAGCAATCGAAATAGCTTCATTAGTATTTAAAGTTCCTAAATTTTCACCATCACTTGTGATCACTTGAACTTCAGGAGATGAAATCCTATTATTAGATCTTGGACCACGATCTTTTGTTCTTCTCTGAAAATAATTTTGTTTAAAATCTGCCACTTAATTTGAAGATGCTTTGTTTAAAGCGGAGAATTTTTCTAAAAATGAGTTTAATTCCATATTTTCTTGTTTGTTAGAATCCAACTTTCTAATGGTTACTGAGTTACTGTCAACTTCTTTTTTACCACAAATAAGCAAAACAGGTATTTTTGCTTGGGAATGATCTCTAATTTTATTATTTAAGTTATGTTTTTTTAAATCTACTATTGAACTAATACCAACTTTTTTAATTTCATTAGAAACTTTAATCGCATAATCATCAAATTCTTCTGAAATTGGTATTACAACTGTTTGTAAAGGTGAAATCCAAAATGGAAATTTGCCGGCATAATTCTCAATTAAAATTCCAATAAATCTTTCTAACGAACCAAATAGTGCTCTATGAATCATAACTGGAATTTTTTTTAATCCATCTTTGTCAATAAAAGAGGCACCTAATCTACCTGGTAAATTAAAATCAACTTGTAAGGTTCCACATTGCCAGTCTCTTCCAATAGCATCCCTCAAAACAAATTCAATTTTAGGTCCATAAAATGCTCCTTCTCCTTTGTTTATGCTATATTCTAATTTAGTCGCTTTTACTGCTTCTAACAAAGCACTTTCAGCTTTATCCCATACTTTATCATCACCAACTCTTAAACTAGGTCTATCAGAGTATTTAAGAATAACATTTTCAAAACCCAAATCTTTATAAATATCCAATATAAGATTTGTTACAATTAAACATTCATTTGTTATTTGATCTTCTGTACAAAATATATGGGCATCGTCTTGTGTAAATGCTCTAACTCTCAATAGTCCGTGCAAAGCTCCAGACGGTTCATAACGATGTACTTTTCCGAATTCTGACATCTTTAAAGGTAAATCTTTATAACTTTTAAGACCTTGATTAAAAACTTCAATACAGCCTGGACAATTCATTGGCTTTATTGCAAAAACCTTCTCATCTGGAGTTTTTGAAGTGTACATATTCGCTCCAAATTTTTCCCAATGACCCGACTTTTCCCATAAAGTTCTGTCCAAAACCTCTGGGGTGTTAATTTCTTTATAACCAGCAATATCCTGTTTCATTCTCATATAATCAATTAATTTTTGAAATAACGCCCAACCTTTCTCATGCCAAAAAACAGATCCTGGACTTTCTTCTCTAAAATGAAACAGATCCATTTCCTTACCCAGTTTTCTGTGGTCTCTTTTTTCTGCTTCTTCAATTCTTTTTAGATAACTCTCTAAATCTTTCTGACAAGCCCAACTAGTTCCATATATTCTTTGAAGCATTTCATTATTAGAATCTCCACGCCAATATGCTCCAGCTACTTTTGTAAGTTTAAAAAATTTCCCGATTTTTCCTGTTGAGGATAAATGTGGTCCTCTACATAAATCGTGCCATTCACCATGGAAATAAATAGATACTTCCTCTTCTTTTGGAATACTTTCAATTAATTCTGCTTTATAAAGCTCTCCTTTTTTTTTAAAATGTTTTATTGCTTTATCTCTTGCCCAAACCTCCCTTTTTGTTTTTACATCTCGATCTACTATTTCTTTCATTTTTTTTTCTATGGATTCTAAATCTTCTTCAGTAAAAGGCTCTTTTCTTGCAAAATCATAATAAAAACCATCGTTTATAACAGGACCGATAGTAACTTGTGTGCCAGGGTACAACTCTTGAACTGCCATTGCCAAAATATGCGCTGTATCATGTCTTATAGTTTCAAGACCCTCATCGTTTTTTGATGTAAATATTTTGACCGAACAATTTTTATCAATTAAAAAATCTAAATCTTTGAGTTCTCCATCAACACTTATAATCATCGCTTGTTTGGCTAGAGATTTACTAATTTTTTCAGCTACTTGTAAGCCTGTTACATCATTTTGAAATTTTAAATTATTTCCATCTGGTAAAGTAATTATAGGCATTTAGTTAATTAGTTTTTTATATTCTGAATAAGTAGAAAAACACATTTTTTCAACATTAAATTTACTTATAACGTTTTTTCTACCCTCAATACCCATTGTTTTCAACATGGATTCATCTAAACTTAATGCTTTAATAATTTTTTCACTTAACGATTTCGCGTCTCCAGATTTGAATAAAAAACCCGTTTTTTCGTCAACAATTGTTTCATTTGAACCTCCTATATCACTTGCAATTATTAATTTCTCCATTGATTGAGCCTCTACTGCGACTCTACCAAAAGCCTCAGGTTCAATTGATGCTGAAACTACTATATCCACAATTTTATAAGCTAATGCCATATCTTTACAATGGTCAATAAATTTTACTTGTTTTGTGATTCTGTATTGTTCACTTAACCTAATTAATTTTTTTTTATACAAATCTCTGCCTTGATTACTTCCTAAAATTATTGCATGAAAAGCTTCATATCCTAATTGAATATTAATAATATTTATTGCCTCTAGAAATAATTCTTGCCCTTTCCAAGAAGTTAGTCTTCCTGGTAGTAAAATTATTTTCTTATTTCTATTTAACTCCCAGTCTTTTAAAAGTTTATCTTGATCACTTTCTAACTTTGTAGATGGATCAAAATAATCAACATTTATTCCTCTAAAAATAACAAGAAATTTTTTTTGAATGTTCAAGTATTCTAAATAATTTTCTTTAATATGAGAAAAAATAAAATTAGAACCTGCAATAACTAAATCTGATTTCAACATTACAGAATTATATATTTTTTTTATCTTGCTACTAAAATTATATGTCCCATGAAAAGTTGTAACAAATTTTCTCCTGGTAATTTTTGTTGCTAATAAGCAAGACCAAGCTGGGGCCCTGCTGCGAGCATGAACAATAGATATATTGTAATAAAAAATTATACAAATAAGAGCTAAAGTATTAAACAAAATTAGTAATGGATTTTTACTTTGCACTGGAAGTCTAATTAATTTTACCTTTTCCCTATTTAAGTACTTAATCAAATCTCCACCACTAGTTACTAAGAATGATTCACAATTATTTTCAGGTAAATAGTGTGCAATATCATAGCAACCAGTTTCGGCGCCCCCATAGCCTAATTTTGGAATTACTTGTAAAACTTTTAATGTAGGTGACATTTGATAATATTATATATTATTACTAGATACTTATAAATAATAATGACTAGATTTAAATATTACAAAATCTCAAAAACAAAAAAAAATAGATATTTATGTAATTATTATAAGAAAAATCTTTACATAGTTTTTCTTCATGGCTTTATGTCAGATCTTGAGGGAGAAAAACCAAAAGCTTTTCTGAAATATGCTAAAAAAAATAATTTGGGTTTTCTTGCAATTGAATATTCTGGTCATGGTAAATCTTCTGGGGAATTTACAAAGGGAAATATTAGTAAATGGACTTATGAAACAAAGACGATAATAAAAAATATTGTTAAAAAAAATGACTTTATTTTAATTGGATCAAGTATGGGTTCATGGATTTCACTAAATCAGTTTAAATATTTTAAAACTCAGATTAAAGGATTTTTAGGCATTGGTTCAGCTCCAGAATTTTTAGAGAGAATAATGTGGAAAAAATTTACAAAAAAAATGAAAATTGAAACAAAAACAAAAGGCATTTATAATCTGAAACATGGCGGATATGAATATCCTATAACTTACCAACTAATAAAAGATGGTAGAAGAAATAAAATCCTAAACAAAAAAATCTATTACAAAATTCCAATTACAATGATACATGGCAGCAAAGATACTACAGTCCCTGTTTTATTTTCAAAGAAAGTACTTAAATTATTTAAAAACGGAAAAAAGAAACTAGTAATTATTAGAAATGGAGACCATAGTCTATTTAATAAAAAACTTCAAAAAAAAATAATTAAGGAACTTGCCTTAATTTCTAACTGACTTCTTTAATTTTTGAATTTAAGCTTAATGGGTTTTTCAACTTATCTAACATTTCTTTAGGACAAATTTGAACAAAATTATTGATTTCTCTATCAAAATTTTCAATTAATTTTTTTGATAGATGAGATCCAGTTTCATTAAAATGATTGAAGATTAGATCTTTAAGAAACTTTTTCCAATAATCTGTCTCTACATTTTGCCAAACAACAGAGTCTGGATTAACTTTATTTTCAAATTCTTTATCTACATCATAAACAAATGCCATCCCACCTGTCATACCAGCTGCAAAATTATCACCTACACTACCTAAAATAATAATTGTTCCTCCAGTCATATATTCACATCCATTAGAATCACATCCCTCAATGACTGCAACAGCACCAGAATTTCTTACCGCAAATCTATCTCCTGCTTGCCCAGCAGCAAAAAGTTTTCCTGAAGTAGCACCATAGAGAACAGTATTTCCAACAATAGTATTCTCGTTAGAGACTAAGTTGCTTTCACTAGGAAGTTTAATAGAAATTGTTGCCCCTGACAGACCTTTTCCGACGTAATCATTCGCATCACCTTTAAGGCTGAGCTTCAAACCTTTAGTAGCAAAAGCTCCAAATGATTGACCGGCCGAACCTTTGAAATTTAGAATTAGAAAATTTTCATCTAATTTTTCGTGCCCATATTTATTATAAAGATGATGTGAAATCCTGGTCCCAACTGCTCTATTAGTATTTTTGATGATGAATTCTCTATCAATTTTCTCTGAATTATTTAAAGATGTTTCAATTTCTGGCCAAATCTCTTGGTCTAATGTATCTGGTACTTTATTAATTTCTGGAACTTCACAATATCTTTTATTATCCCCGGGATCTGCTTGGACGAATAACGGATTTAAATCTAAATCATCTAAGTTAGGGGAGCCCTTATTTACTTGCATTAATAAATCTGTTCTTCCTATAATGTCATTTAATGATTTGAAACCTAGCTCTGCTAAAATTTCTCTTACCTCAGATGCAATAAAAGTGAATAAATTAACTATTTTATCTGGAGTGCCAGTAAATTTCTCTCTCAATTTTTTATCCTGAGTGCATACACCAACAGGGCATGTATTAGAGTGACACTGTCTTACCATAATACATCCCATTGCGACTAAAGCTGTGGTAGCTACACCATATTCTTCTGCTCCCATCATTGCTGCAATGACGACATCTCTACCTGTTTTAATTCCACCATCAGTTCTTAGCGTAACTTTGTGTCTGAGATTATTTAAAGTAAGAACTTGGTTTGCTTCTGTGAGACCCATTTCCCAAGGAATTCCAACATATTTTACACTTGTTTGAGGTGTTGCACCAGTCCCTCCATTATGACCTGAAATTAAAATTATATCTGCTTTGGCCTTAGCCACTCCAGCTGCGATTGTTCCAATACCAGATGAAGCAACTAACTTTACTCCTACTCTTGCTTTTGGATTTATTTGTTTTAAATCATAGATCAACTGAGCTAAATCCTCTATCGAATATATGTCATGGTGAGGAGGAGGAGAGATTAAAGTTACTCCAGGTGTGGAATGTCTTAGTCTAGCAATCTCTTTCGTTACTTTAAAACCTGGTAATTGACCACCTTCACCAGGTTTTGCACCTTGTGCCATTTTAATTTCTATTTCATTGCAATTGTTTAAATAATTTATTGTTACACCAAATCTTGCAGAAGCAATTTGTTTAACTCTTGAGTTTGCACTATCTCCACTTTTCATTATCTCAAACCTATTTGCATCCTCACCACCTTCTCCACTACATGATGCTCCTTTAATTCGATTCATACCTATTGCTAAGGTTTCATGAGCTTCTTTTGACAAGGCTCCATGAGACATACTTCCACTACCAAATCTTTTTAGAATTTTTTCTACAGGTTCAACTTCAGACAATTCAATTGATGGTCCTATTTTCTTTTTTCTAAAATTTATTAAATCTCTTAAGTTTATTGGTGGTAAATTATATATTCCTTGTGCATATTTTTTATAAGCTGAGTAAGAGTTTGAACCTACTGCGCTTTGTAACAAATGTATCAATCTTCCTTGATATTGATGTGTTTCACCATTTTTTCTATATCTGTAGATACCACCAATAGGTAAAATAGCATCAGTATTTTCAAAAGCCTCTTTGTGAATTTTGCGTATTTTTTTTTCAATACCTGTTAATCCAATACCTGAAATTTTAGATGTTACTCCTGGGAAATAGTCATTAACTATTGTTCTACTTAATCCAACTGTTTCAAAATTACATCCTCCTCTATATGAGCTTAAAACTGAGATACCCATTTTCGACATTATCTTTAAAAGACCTGCGTTAACAGATTTAATATATCTTTCTACACATTCATCAAAACTATACTGACCAAATAATTTTTTTTCATGTCTTTGATATAAACTATCAAATGCTAAGTAAGGATTTACTGTAGTAGCACCAACTCCTATTAATGTTGCAAATGAATGTGTATCTAAAGCTTCTCCTGATTGCGCATTAATCGAAACATACCCTCTTAATTTTTTCTCAATTAAAAAAGTATTAATCGCTCCTACGCACAATAACATTGGCATGGGTAATTTCTTTGAGGAGATTTCTTTATCACTTAAAATTAACTGAGTTATTCCTTGTCTGACAGCAATTTCTGACTCTCTTTGAATTCTTTTAATAGCAGTGTTTAAATTTTCCTCTTCTGAAAAAGTACAATCAATTGCTAAAGAATTCTTACCAAAAAAGTTTATAAATTTATTAAATTGTGAGTTAGATAATATTGGGCTATTCAAGACATAAATATTTTCTTTGGTCAACGTGTCAAAATCTAAAATATTACCTAAATTTCCAAATCTAGTTTTTAAACTCATAACTTTATTTTCTCTCAATGAATCGATAGGAGGATTAGTTACTTGACTAAAATTTTGTCTAAAAAAATGATAAAGAGGCCTGTACATATCTGATAATACAGCTAAAGGAGTATCATCACCCATTGATCCTGTTGCTTCTTTTGCATCCTCTGCCATAGGATGTAAAATTAATTCTAAGTCTTCTAAGCTTATTCCAAAAGTAAATTGTCTTCTTCTTAAATCCTCTCCTTCAAAAGTATATTTTTCTTTTGAAATAAATAGTTTTTCATCTAAATCTACTATCTGTGAATTAAAATGTTTGAATTCTTTTGCTAAATAATCTTTAATTTGATTGTTTGAAAATACTTTCCCTTTCTCAATTCTTACTCCAATAATCTCTCCTGGGCCTAACCTTCCTTTAGATATGATCTTTTTTTCATTTAGATTTATCATTCCTGTTTCTGAGCCAGCAAAGAGGAATTTGTCTTTAGTGATTGCATATCTAAGTGGTCTTAATCCGTTTCGATCATTGGCAGCAATAACCCATTCATTATCCGTTGCAGCTATTGCAGCTGGTCCATCCCAGGGTTCCATTGTACTATTTAGAAAGTTGAATAACTGCTGGTGACTTTTTTGTAATGTTTTATTTTTCTTTGACCAAGCATCAGGGACCAACATTAATTTAGCTAATGGTGCAGGTTGACCAGATTTGTTCAATAACTCAAAAACATTATCTAAAGCAGCAGAGTCTGAAACACCTTTGTCTATTACTGGTTTTAAATTATCTATATTTTCAAAAAGTGGACTACTCATTTCTTGCTCATGAACCTTCATCCAATTTTTGTTTCCTTTATAAGTATTAATTTCACCATTATGAGCAATTGCTCTAAAAGGTTGAGCTAAGCTCCAACTAGGAGCAGTATTTGTTGAAAATCTTTGATGAAAAATAGCAAATCTAGATATAAATCTTTCATCTTTTAAGTCTAAATAGAAATCTGATATTGCCTCAGCTAAAAACATGCCTTTGTATATAATTGACTTAGAACTAATTGAGCAAATGTAAAAGTTATTTAAGGATAGCTTATAAGCTTTGTTTTCTATTCTTTTTCTAGTTTCGTAGATTACTCTTTCCAAATTCTTATCTATTAAATTTGGATCATTAGATTTAAACAAAACTTGGATAATTTCTGGCATTGTATTTAATGCCTTATCACCCAAGACACTCGGATTAACTGGAACTTGCCTCCAACCAAAAATACTAAAATTATTTTTAGTTAATTCACTCTCTACGATTGTTTTACAACTTTCTTGCGCAGAATAATCGTTTTTTGGTAAAAAAATCATTCCAACACAAATTTCTGAGCCATCATAGTCATGTCCTGTAACTTCTATTTTTTCTATAAAAAAATCTTTAGGGATTTCAAGGTGTATACCTGCTCCATCTCCGGTTTTGCCGTCAGCATCTACCGCTCCACGGTGCCAAACAGCTTTTAAAGCCTCAATACCATATTCTACAATTTCTCTAGATTTTTTTCCTTCAGTAGATGTTACCAATCCAACACCACAAGCATCATGTTCCATTTCTTTTGAGTAAACATGATTTTGAGAGAGTAATTCTAAATTTTTTTTATAATTTTTCACTATGCTACCTTTGACTTTTTTGCTTCTGATTTTTCTAGATGTGTTTTAATTGAAGAAGCAGCATCTCTACCATCTTTAATAGCCCAGACAACTAGTGAAGCTCCTCTAACTATATCCCCTGCAGCAAATACACCTTTCAAATTAGTTTCCATTGTATCAAAATCAGTTTTGATAGTGCCCCACTTAGTAACTTGAAGTTCTTGTGCGTCAAATAATATTGGTAAATTTTCTGGATCAAATCCAAGAGCTTTAATAACCATATCTGATTTAATTTGAAATTCAGAACCCTCTTTAATTTCAGGTTTTCTTCTGCCTGAATCGTCTGGTTCACCTAATCTGATTTGATCAACAATTAAATTTTCAACTTTATTTGTACCCTTAAATTCTTTAGGACTAGATAGCCAAACAAATTCTACACCTTCTTCTTCTGCATTCGCAACTTCTCTAGCCGACCCTGGCATATTCTCTTTGTCTCTTCTGTAAAGACATTTAACAGATTTAGCTTTTTGTCTGATAGATGTTCTTACACAATCCATAGCAGTGTCCCCTCCACCAATGACCACAACGTCTTTACCTTCAGCGTTTAAAGTACCTTTATCAAATAATTCAACTTTGTCTCCCAGACCTTTTTTATTTGAGGCAGTCAAAAATTCCATTGCAGGAAAAATATTTTCTAAATCATTTCCAGATAAATTAATTTCTCTAGGCTTATAAACTCCGGTAGCAATTAAAATCGCATCATGTTTTTTTCTTAATTGATCTAGGTTAGCATCTTTTCCTACCTCAAAGTTTTGAATGAATTTTATCCCACCTTCTTTTAAAAGTTTTGTTCTTCTCTCTACTACATGTTTTTCTAATTTAAAATTTGGAATTCCATAAATTAATAACCCCCCAGCACGATCATATCTATCGTAAACAGTAACTTTGTACCCATCTTTTCTTAATTGCTCCGCTGCTGCCAAACCTGCGGGTCCTGCTCCAATAATACCCACACTTTGATCTTTTTCATACTTTACTTTTATTGGTTTTACCCAACCTTGTTCCCATGCATTGTCAGTTATATACTTTTCGACAGAACCTATAGTTACAGTGCCATGTCCTGATTGTTCTATTACACAGTTACCTTCGCATAATCTATCTTGAGGACAAATTCTTCCACAAACTTCTGGCATATTGTTAGTGCTTTGAGATAGCTCATATGCCTCTTTAAGCCTTCCTTCAGCCGTTAACTTTAACCAATCAGGAATATTATTGCTTAAAGGACAATGTACCTGGCAAAATGGTACCCCACATTGAGAACATCTACTTGATTGCTCTCGTGCTTTTTTATTAATAAATTCATCATAAATTTCACTAAAATCACCTTTTCTTTTATCTACTTCTCTTTTAGGTGGAGTTTGTTGACCTATTTCTACAAATTTGAGCATTTTATCAGTCATAAATTTTTATAAATTTATGGCAAAATATACTTTGTTTTTATTAGTAAAAGAAGTATTTAGGTCAGTTATTATGACCTAAATTATTAAATTAATGCCATTTTTTATGATTATTTTAAATTTTGCATATCTAATATGAATAAATCGAATTGTTTTAAATAAATATTTTTTAAGTTACGACATTATATGTTCCATGAATTTATAGAAATTTTAATCCTCTCAATTATTCAAGGAATATCCGAATTTTTACCAATTAGCTCCTCAGCACATTTAATTTTGGTTTCACACTTTTATGATTTTAAAGCTAGTTCATTATTAGTAGATATTAGTTTACATCTTGGATCATTATTTGCAATTCTATTTTATTTTAGGAGGGATTTACTAGACATAAGAAATAACCGAAAATTTCTTATGTTAATGATTGTGGGATCTATACCACTTATATTTTTTGGGTATCTTTTGTATACTACAGAAATTATATATGTATTAAGAGATATAAAAATAATTGCATGGTCAACTTTATTTTTTGGAATTATTCTATATTTTGCTGATCAAAGAAAAATTGAAAAAAACATATCAACAAATCTAAATATTAAATCTATTTTATTTATTGGATTGTTTCAAATACTTGCTTTAATTCCTGGTGTAAGTCGTGCAGGCATAACACTAACAGCTGCTAGATTTTTAAAGTTTAATAGAGTTGATTCTAGTAAAATTTCGTTTTTATTATCAATACCTGCTTTAGCTGGAGCGAGTTTATTGGGGCTTAAAGACATTTCTTTAAAGTCAATTGAAGTTAATTATTTATTAATTATAGCAACTATTTTTGCTTTTACGTTTTCGTATATTACAATAAAATTTTTTTTAATTTATATTAATAAGTTTTCATTAAATGTATTTGTATTATATAGAATAATTATAGCGATTATTTTATTTTTAATTATTTATTAATCTATTTTCTTGCCATCGGGGCTAATTGTGAAAATAAAACAGCAAGCAAAATTAAAATACATCCAATTATATTTTTTATATCCAAAACTTGATTTAAAATAATCCATGCAGCAACTACTGCGAAAACACCTTCTAAGGAATATATAATTGCTGCTGGCGCTTCTTCTATATTTTTTTGTGCAAACATTTGTAATGTAAAAGCTATTCCTCCTGATAATGCTCCTGCATAAATAATAGATGAACCTTCTAAAATAATATTTGAAAAATTAATTTCCTCAAATATATATGCAAATATAATTGATAGTAATGCAACTACCAGGGCTTGCATCGCAGCATAGAAAATTGGTATATTAAATATTTCCATAAACTTTCCAGCAAAGATGATATGAAGTGCCCAAAATAATGAGCACAATATTACTAGCCCATCACCTAACATTATCTCTGAGTCTCTAAAGTTGCTTAACAAATATACTCCATAAATACATAGTGCTATAGAGGGCCATATGCTCCAATGAACTTTTTTAGAGTAAATTATAAATAGTAAAATGGGTACTAAAGGTACATAGAATACTGTAAAAAAAAGCAGCATTTGCAACATTTGTGTACTTTAAAGCTGCCTGTTGTAATGCAGTTCCTAAGAAAAGCGACACCCCCATAATTATCAAAAGTTTTATAAATTCAAATTTATTAGATTGAATTTCTTTTTTAACTTTATTTTTTTCAAATAAAAACGCGAATGGACATATAACTATAAATCCCACAATAAATCTTGATGCATTGAATGTTAAAGGCCCAATATTATCCATTCCGGTATCTTGGGCTATAAATGCAGTACCCCAAATGAAAGTTGTAACTAAGGCACAAATTACTGATGTTGATTTGGTCATAATGAAAATTTAAAACTTTATAATTTAAATAATATTATTTATTTTACACACACTATCAAAATCTTCTTTATTAATATAACAGCCTGACATTTTTCTTGAACCTTTAAAAGCTTTTCTTCCGTGTAAAATTCTCCAATTATTAAAAATTAATAACTCGCCTGGCTTTAAAATGTATCTCCATTGAAATTTCTCACTATTGGCCATCATATCAAACTTTTTAATTGCCTCATAAAATTTTATCATTAAATCATTTTTTAATCTAAATGTACCCCGATCATAATTGTTGAAACTTATTTGAACAATTTCCTTATTCAAATTCAGTTTAAAAATTGGTCTCTTAGATTCTAAGCAGACACCATCACCTATATAATTTCCAGGAACTTCAATTGTTGAAAGGATCTTGAATAAATCATTATGTTCCTTTCTCATAAAATCAGCTATTTTAAATCCATCAACCATAATTGACTCTCCTCCTCGAGCTTTATATTGACAACACAATAGCAATTGAAGACCTGGGGCATCATTACTGTATGTAGCATCTGTATGCGGTCTCAATTCTTCTTGAGTATAAGCGCTATCAGCCATATTTTCATTTGACTCGAAACTCCACAATCCTCCAAAAATAGATTGTCTTACATAACCTATCTTTTTGGCTATACTTTCAACTGCACTTATATCTGTTTTACAATTATTAATTACACAAAATCCGTAATCATATAAATTTTTTAGAAAGATTTTGAATCCATTATTAGATATTGCGTCCTCGTAATTTATGAAAATTTTTTCTTTGTTAATATTATTTTTCCATAATCTAAATTTAGATGAATCTATCTTATGTGTTAAAGTATTTTTTTTTAAAAAATCGTATGAATAAGTAACTTCAGAACTTAGATCTGACCATAAAATATTAAGAAATTTTCCATTATCCAAAATAGATGCTTCTTTTATTTTTAAATTTGAACTTAATGAAGCTGTAAAAGTTTTCCTTTGATTAGATCTAGAATCCCAATTTTGCTCATCTTTTGCATTGTCTCTTAGCCATATGAAAGGGTAATTATCCTCAACTTTATCACTAAATTGAACTTTTAATTCTTTATTTAAAATTTTAATATTCTCAATCATTTTATTTTAGATAATACTAATTTATTATTAAAAATTATACTGCTAGTTTATATGCAAAGTTTTTACCTAAATTTTCTTTAAGATCGTTATTAAATCTAGCTGCCTCTGCACCATCTATTATTCTGTGATCATAAGATAAAGAAATAGGCAGCATTATTCTAGTTTGAAAGGTTCCTTCAAAATACATTAATTTCTTTTGAGATTTTCCCACTCCTAATATTGCTACCTCAGGGGAATTGATTATAGGGGTAAAATGAGATCCTCCTATTCCTCCAAGACTAGTTATGGTAATTGAACCACCAAATAATTCTTTTTTGTCAATCTTGAGATTTCTGCATTGTTCACTCAAATTTTTAAGCTCTTCTGCAATTAGTGTAATATTCTTATTATTGGCATTTCTTAGTTTAGGTACCATTAAACCATTGGGTGTGTCTACTGCTATTCCGATATGGTAATATTTTTTAATTATCATTTTTCCATTTTCAATATCATCTAAGGAGGTGTTAAAGTTAGGAAATTTCCTTAATGAAGCAGTTACAGCTTTAATTATAAAAGCGAGTGGAGTAATTTTTTTTTTTTCTCCAGTATATATGTCCGTGAGGGTATTTCTAAATTCCTCCATTTCTGTAATATCTGCCTCGTCGTGATTAGTTACATGTGGAATATTTGACCAAGAATTTATTAAATATTTAGAAGATAATTTTTTTACTCTTGGAATATCTTTTGTTTCAATTTTTCCAAAGTCTTCATGGGAATATTCCTGTATCATTTTGTTATCTATTTTTTTTTTAGCTTTAAAATTTTCATTAAATTTATTCGATACAAAAAATTTAATATCATTTTCTGTTACTCTGCCTTTTCTTTCACTTCCTATAACTTTATTTATATCAACGTTTAATTCCCTAGCAAACTTTCTTGCCTTTGGCGATGCCAATGTAGATAATGAAAAATCTTTTTTTATTACGTTTTCTAAATTGTCGTTTTTCTTTTCTAATTTTTCAAAATTATTTTGAATTTTTGAAGTGATATTTTGCTCACTTAAAGAAGAAAAAGTTTTTTTAATATTAAGTTCCTCATTTACCTCTAATTCAAGAATCTTATCTCCCTCTGAAACTTTATCACCTACTTTAACACCGAGTTTAATTATTTTTCCATTTTCAGTAGAGGGAATTTCCACACTTGATTTATCACTTTCGATTGTAATTAGTGGGTCATCTTTTTTTATATCTTGCCCTTTTTGAACTATGACCTCAATAATCTCTACATCTTTAAATTCTCCAATATTTGGAACTTTAATATCTATTTTTTGCATTTTATAATTTTGTTGGCATCGGTTTGTCTGAATTAATCTTGTATTTTTTAATTGCCTCTTTAGCATATTTAGAGGGAATAAGTTGCTCTTTAGCTAAAATACTTAGCCCATAAGTAACGAAATGTTCTTTATCAACTTCAAAAAATTTTCTTAAATTTTTTCTTGTATCACTTCTTCCAAAACCATCTGTGCCTAGTGAATAAAAACTTTTATTTATATATGGTCTGATTTGATCAGAATTCATCCTCATATAATCTGACCCAGCTAATATTGGTCCCTCTGTCTTACCTAAACATTTTTCAACATATGTTTTCAATTGTTCTTTATCAGGATTTAAAAGATTTTGTCTTTCTACTTCTAAACCATCTCTTCTTAATTCATTAAAACTCGTGACGCTCCAAACTTCACTATCTATCTGGTATTCTTTTTGTAAAATTTCAGCTCCTGCAATCATTTCCCGTAAAATTGTACCTGAACCTAAAAATTGTATTTTAGTTTTTTTATATTTATTAAATTCTCTAATTTTATACATACCTTTTAAAATTCCCTCTTCTATTAACTTGTCTTTGGGCATAGCAGGGTGAGTGTAATTTTCATTCATAGTTGTAATATAATAAAAAATATTTTCTTTTTTTTCATGCATTCTTCTCAATCCCTCTCTAAAAATAATTGCAAGCTCGTAATGAAAAGTTGGATCATAAGATATACAATTTGGTATTGTAGATGCTAATAAATGACTATGACCATCTTGATGTTGTAATCCTTCGCCTGCTAATGTTGTTCTGCCAGCAGTCGCACCTATTAAAAATCCCCTAGATTGACTATCAGCTCCAGCCCAAGCAAAATCACCTATTCTTTGAAAACCAAACATAGAATAAAAAAGGTAAATTGGTATCATTTCAATATCATGATTAGTATAAGATGTGCCAGCAGCTATCCATGAAGACATAGCTCCTGCTTCTGTAATTCCTTCTTCCAATACTTGACCACTTTTTTCTTCTCTGTAAGAACTTAATTGGGCAAAATCTTCGGGTTCATATTTTTGACCCTCATGCGCATATATACCTATCTTTTGAAAAAAACCCTCCATACCAAATGTTCTAGCCTCATCTGGAATAATTGGTACTAATCTTGAAGCAACATTTTTATCTCTTAATAAGTTAGTTAGCATTCTTACTAATGCCATAGTGGTGGACATCTCTTTAGATCCGGTTGACTCTTTCATGTTGTCAAAAATATCTTTGGAAGGAGCTTTAATAGCTTTTGCATAAGTGGTTCTCTCAGGGATAAATCCTCCAAGTTTGAGTCTTCTTTCTTTGATGTATTTTATTTCAGCTGAGTTTTCGTTTGGCTTATAATATTCAATATTTTTTACTTGTTGATCTGTTAGAGGGACATCAAACCTATCTCTATAATACATGAGATCGTCTATATCTAATTTTTTTGTTTGATGAGTTGTATTTACGCTTTCTCCACCTTTTCCCATACCATAACCCTTGATGGTTTTAGCAATCACAACTGTTGGACTTCCAGTATTTTTTGAGGCCTTATCATAAGCTGCAAAAACTTTATGAGGATCATGTCCACCTCTATTTAATCTCCAAATATCTTTATCAGATAAACTTGAAACTAATTCTTTTGTTTCTTGATATTTTCCAAAAAATTTTTCTCTTACATATGCGCCGTCTCTTGCTTTCATAGCTTGATATTCACCATCAACCGTCTCATTCATAGTTTTAACCAAATGTCCTGTTTTATCATTTGAGAGTAACGAATCCCAATAAGATCCCCATATCACCTTAATCACATTCCATCCTGCACCTCTAAAAATTCCCTCTAATTCTTGTATAATTTTTCCATTCCCTCGAACTGGTCCATCTAATCTTTGTAGATTACAATTGACTACAAAAATTAGATTATCTAACTTTTCTCTTGCAGCCAAACCTATTGCCCCTAAAGACTCTGGTTCATCCATTTCACCATCTCCTAAAAATGCCCAAACTTTTCTTCCCTCGTCTTTGATTAAGCCTCTATTAATTAGATACTTCATATATCTTGCTTGATATATTGCTAACATAGGTCCTAGCCCCATTGATACTGTAGGAAATTGCCAAAAATTTGGCATCAACCATGGATGGGGGTATGATGATAAACCACCTGGATTAACTTCTTGTCTAAAACTATCAAGCTGTTTTTGATTGAGCCTTCCTTCTAAAAAAGCTCTAGCATACATACCAGGAGCACTATGACCTTGGAAATAAACTAAATCTCCACCAAATTTATTATTCTTAGCTCTCCAAAAATGATTCATTCCTACGTCATAAAGTGTTGCGGCGGAGGCGAAAGTTCCTATATGACCTCCGAGCTCGGGAAATTTTTTGTTTGCTCTAACTACCATTGCAGCTGCATTCCATCTGATTAATGATCTAATCCTTCTTTCAATATTTTGATCTCCACTAGACTTCTTTTCTTCATTAAAAGGAATTGTATTTATGTAAGGAGTGTTTTGAGTATAAGGAATATTGGCACCCTCCATATAAGCTTTATTAATTAATTCTTTTATTAAATAATGCGCTCTTTGATTACCATCCTTTTCTATGACTGATGAAAGAGATTCTAACCACTCATTAGTCTCTAATGGATCAATATCACCTTCATTTACAATTTGAATTATTTTAGATTTTTCTCTTTCATTTGTTTTTAAACTTATCTCTTTTGTTTTTTTCATTGCCTGTTCAGCCTCTTTAATTAAATCTTCAGTGTCTTGTGGAATAACTTTGGATGGTTGAATAGATTTTGATAGATTTAAAATTAAATCTCCTTTAGAAACTTTGTCTCCCACTTTTACTGAAATAGATTCAATTTTTCCAGATAATGTCGATGGTATTTCTACACTAGATTTATCACTCTCAATAGTAACTACTGGATCATTTAATTTTATTTCTTGTCCTCTTTTAACAAGAACCTCTATTACCTCAACATTTTCGAAATCACCAATATCTGGAACTAATAATTTTTCTGTCATCAAGTCTTAAATTTTATACACCATAAAATTACATAAATTTTTTAAATTTTAACACATTCTGATCAATTTTTAGACACTCTTTAAGTGAATGCTTCAAAAATGATAAAAATTTTATTTAATACCCTTATTCAACCTAGATTTAATTCTTACATAGATACTAGGTTGTGGATACAAAAAATTCTATTAAAAGAAAAATACAAGAAAATTAACTCTTAATTTCTCTCTACACATAAGGCTATACCCATACCACCGCCTATACAAAGGGTTGCGCAACCCTTGTTTTTATTTTGTTTTTTCATCTCATGTATTAATGTCACTAATATTCTGGCCCCTGATGCACCTATGGGATGACCTAAAGCTATAGCACCTCCATTTACATTTACTTTATTTTCGTCAATATTCAATTCACGAATTACAGCTATACTCTGAGCCGCAAACGCCTCATTAATTTCAAATAAATCAATTTCATTTAAATTCCACTTTGCTTTTTTCACAGCATCTTTAACAGCCTCTATTGGGCCCAAACCCATTAATGAGGGATCAACGCCTACTGATGACCATGAAATTATTTTTGCTAAAGGTTCAATTTTTTTTTTTTTTGCATCTTCAGAATTCATTAATATTAAAGCGGCTGAACCATCATTTATACCTGAAGAATTACCAGCTGTCACAGTACCATTATTATCAAATACTGTTTTTAATTTTTTTAAATCAGATAATTTTATATCCGCTCTTGGATGCTCATCTTCACTAATTTCATTTCCGTCTTTTTTAATTATTATTAATTCTTGATCAAACTTTTTATTAGTTACTGCTAATTGAGTTTTTTTTTGCGAATTTATTGCAAATTCATCTTGTTCTTCTCTTGATATCTTAAACTTTTTAGCAACATTTTCAGCTGTAATACCCATGTGGTATTTTTTAAAAGCATCTAATAAACCATCATTGATCATAGTGTCTATTAATTCTTCTTTTAAAATCTCTTTTTTGTCCCTAAAAAAAACTGAATGAGGGGCTATAGACATATTTTCTTGACCTCCACAAATAACTATTTTTACTTCACCAAGTTTAATTGATTGATATCCAGAAATTACAGCTCTTAAACCTGAACCACAAACTTGGTTTATAGTATGAGCAGGTTTAGAATATGGTATCCCAGCATTAACTGCAGCTTGTCTTGCTGGATTTTGTCCAGCACCAGCCGTTAAAACTTGACCCATAACTATTTCATCTATCTCATCTTTCTGAATATTACTTCGTTTTAAAAGTTCATTTATTACTAGTGATCCAAGTTGATGTGCTTTTATGTCTTTTAAAAAACCTTTGTAAGCTCCTATTGGTGTCCTAACTGCTCCAACAATCACTACTTCTTTTGATTTATCACTCATAAAATATTAAATTTATCTTATATTTAAATTAATCTAAAAATTATTATACTATAAATAATTAAAATTAAAATGCGCCTGTAGCTCAACTGGATAGAGCGCTTGGCTACGGACCAGGAGGTTCTGGGTTCGACTCCTAGCAGGCGCACCATTATAAGGAGTATAAGTGTTTAAATTGCTTTTAAAATCATCTTTACAATCGTCAGTAATATATTTCTTTATATTTATTTTTATAATTTTGTTAATCTTAACATTTGTATTATAAATAAAACATGACTAAAGAATTTGAGCAAATAAGTTTAAAACCAGGTTTCATGAAACATAATGGTGGGGTACTATTTAAAAATATTGCAGAAAATGAATATCAATTTAAATCAAAAATAAATGAAAATCATTTGAATGCAGCAGGAATGACTCATGGGGGATATTTATCCGCATTGATTGATGCTGGAGCAGGAACTGCAGCACATAGATCAGCTAATAATGCACCATGTGTAACTATTTCTCTGGATTTAAAATTTATTGGAGCGTCTAAATTAGGTGATGAGATTGAGGGGAATGTAAAAATTTTAAAAAAAACAAAAACTCTTGTGTTTTTATTCTGTGAACTAAAATGTGAGAATAAAATAATTACTTCAGCATCAGGAGTTTGGAAAATATTAAATTTAAAAACATAATCCTATTATAGAAATTAATTAAAAAAAAATTTGTGATAAGTAAAAAAAGCTGATTATGAAATGAGAACTTTTAATCCTCCGATTCGGTCATGTTTTAGTCTATTTTTGTTCTTTAGCACTAACAACATCTGGTAGGTAAAAATTAGACTATACCAAAGATAGAAATGTATAAAAATAAAATCACTGCTGTTCTGGGACCAACTAACACAGGAAAAACTCATTTAGCTATTGAAACTATGTTGTCTTTTGAAAGTGGAATGATCGGTTTTCCTTTGCGATTATTAGCTAGAGAGGTCTATGACAAAGTGATTAAAAAAACAAACATAAATAATGTGGCTTTAATTACTGGGGAAGAAAAAATTATACCTCATAACGCAAAATATTATTTATGCACAGTAGAGTCTATGCCAATAGACAAAAGTTTAGATTTTGTTGGTGTAGATGAAATACAAATGTGTGCAGATCATGAGCGTGGTCATATATTTACAGACAGATTATTAAATATGAGAGGGTCTAAATTGACAATGTTAATGGGTTCTAATACAATTAAAAATATTATTTCAAATCTTGATGATGATATAGAGTTTGTAAATAGAACAAGATTATCTAAACTTTCGTACATAGGGCATAAAAAAATTTCAAGAATACATAGAAAAACTGCAGTAATAGCTTTCTCTGCTGAAGAAGTTTATGCAATTGCTGAATTAATTAGAAGACAAAAAGGGGGAGCGGCGATTGTAATGGGTTCGTTGAGCCCAAAAACGAGAAATGCTCAAGTTGAATTATATCAATCAGGGGATGTTGATTTTCTAGTTGCAACTGATGCCATAGGTATGGGTATAAATATGGATCTTGATCATGTTTATTTTTCTAATTTAAAAAAATTTGACGGAAAAAAATTAAGAAAATTAAATTTATCTGAAATTGGTCAAATTGCAGGTAGAGCTGGAAGATATTTAAATGATGGTAATTTTGGAATTACTGGTGAATGTAAAGAAATTAATGCTGAAGAAGTTGAATTATTAGAAAATCATAAATTTGAAGAAATACAATCTTTGTTCTGGAGAAATTCAAATCTTAACTTTAATAATTCTCATGCTCTTATAAAGTCACTAGATGAAAAGCCTAATAAAAGATGGTTAAGAAAAATTCATGAATGTGAAGACGAAAAAGCTCTAAAATTTTTTCTTAAAGATAAAAATTTTGAAAATGTTGAGTTTAATAATAATAATCTAGTACTTTTGTGGGAATGTTGTCAGATACCTAACTTTGTAAAAAAAACTTATGGCAACCACTACGAAGTAATCGCAAGTGTTTTTAAATATTTAAGTAGTAAAAAAGGTAATATAAATGATGATTTTATGAGACTCCAATTAATTAAATTAGATAAATTGGAAGGAAATGTAGATTCTTTATCAAATAGAATTGCAAATGTAAGAACTTGGTCTTATGTTTCTAATAAAAATAATTGGGTAGAAAATCAAAACTATTGGATAGAAAAAACAAAACTATTAGAAGATAAACTTTCAGATAGACTTCATGAAGAACTTACTAAAACTTTTATTGATAAGAGAGCAAGTGTTCTTGCTAGAGGCTTAAAACAGGATATGGAATTTAATACAAAAATTTTAGAAAATAATGAAGTAATGATCGATAATCAATTTATTGGTAAAATTAATGGATTAAAATTAGAATTAGATTTAAAAAAAGGTGCACTAGAAACAGACATAAAATCACTTAAAAAAGCTGCAAGACAAACTATAGGACCTGAGTTAGAAAAGAGAGTACAAATAATAATTGAGACAGGTTTAATTGAATTGCATTCAGATTTTAAAATTTACTGGAATAATTTTGCTATAGGTAAACTCATTTCAGGAAGAGATTATTTAAATCCAAACTTTGAATTAATGACTGACGATATTTTAGAACAAAATCATAAACAAAAACTAAAAAATTTTATAGAAAAATGGATAAAAAATAAAATTGATACTGTCCTTAAAAGTCTTGTAGACTTGAAAAACCTAAAAGAAAAAAATTCCTCAATTAAAGCTCTTGCGTATCAACTTTATGAAAATAATGGTGTAATTAAAAGAAAACAAGTTTCAGAATATCTAACCAAGTTAGGTCAGAATGAAAGAAAGATTTTGAGAGATCTTGGAGTTAAATTTGGAAGATATCATGTTTTTTTATATAGGTTAATTAAACCCGAGGCTGTCTCTCTAAGAACTTTACTCTGGAAAAATTTTCATCAAAAGTATTTTAATTTAAATCCTCCCACATTTGGCCTAAATTTTATAGAAGATAAAAAATTAAAAAATGATAACTTTATGTTGCTTTGTGGATTTGAGAAATTTGAAAAATTTTATGTGAGAATTGATATTTTGGAAAGATTGTTTATGAAAATAATTAATTCTAACAAAGAGAAGGAAATTAAAATAATACCTGAAATGCTTAATCTTTTAGGATGCAATAAAGATAATTTTAAAATTCTTCTAAAAAAAATGGATTACAAAATAATAGAAAAAAATGATGAAACATTTTTTAAATACATGCCGAAAAGAGATAATAAGAGAAAATTTGAAAAAAAAACCTTAAAAGAAAGTCCTTTTGAAGTTTTAAAAAATTTAAATTTGGATTAAATGAATGTTTTTTAAAGATATGAAAAATAATTATAATGAAGATGATTTAATTAAAATTGCGGCATTACTTATACACGCAGCAAAAATAGATGAAAATTATTCTAATCAGGAAGAAAATATCATTAAAGAGACTCTAGTTGAAATTGGCGCAAATAAAGACCATTTAGAAAGAATTTTAAAGAATGCAAAAGAAATTGAAAAAAATACTAACCAAATTCTAGATTTTACAAAAAAAGTAAAAAATATGAACCAGCAAAATAAAATCATGATTATAGAGTCCTTATGGAAAATTATATACTCCAACAAAGAGGCCGATATGTATGAAACTAATTTAATGAGAAGACTTGCGGGACTTTTATATATTGACAATAAAATAATGGGAGATATCAAAGAAAAAATCAAAAAAGAAAATTCCTAATGACATACATAGTAAATGATAAATGTATCAAATGTAAGCTAATGGATTGTGTTGACGTTTGTCCGGTAGATTGCTTTTATGAAGGAAAAAATATGCTTGTAATTAAACCGGATGAGTGTATAGATTGTGGCGTTTGTGAACCTGAGTGTCCTATTGATGCAATAAAAGCAGATACAGAACCGGGTAGCGAAGACTGGTTAGAAATCAACAAAAAATATTCTGAAATCTGGCCTAATATAACTGAGAAAAAAGATCCCCCAGTGGATCACGAAAAATATAAAGATGAGCAAAATAAGTTTGAAAAATATTTTAAAGAAAACTTTTAAAAAAAAATCCTCAACGAAAATCGCTAAGAAAATTTCGAAGCCAAAAAAAATTAAAAAGGCTAAAATAAAAAAAGTTTTAAAGAAGGTAAATAATAAAATTCAAAAACCAATTAAAAAAAAAGGCTTAAAAAAGATAGAAGTTAAAAATGAAAACCTCAGAATAGCCAAAAGTAATGAAGTAAAACCAGAAATAAAAAAAGTAAAAAAACAAGTATCAGAAAAAAGAGAGTATAAAATTAAGGACTATGTTGTTTATCCAAAACATGGGGTAGGGCAAATTACAGAATTCAAAAAAATCAATATAGGTGGAATTGATGTTGAGACATACGTTATAAGATTTGAAAAAGATAAAGCAAACGGTATGGTTCCTGTAAACAAACAATCTCATTTGCGACCTTTAGCAACTATTAATCAAGTCAATAAATGTGTTTCAATTTTAAAAAGTAAACCAAAAATAAAACGATCTATGTGGAGTCGTAGAGCTCAGGAATACGAGGCAAAAATCTCTTCAGGAAAAATATATGAACTTGCTGAGGTGGTTAGAGATTTAAATAAGGGAGATGACCTTATGGTAGATCAATCTTATAGCGAAAGACAATTATTTGAAAAAGCGTACGAAAGAATTCTTTCTGAATTTCAAATAGTCCTTAATATCTCTACAGAAGACACCCAAAAAAAATTAGACAAAGCACTTAAAAGAAATATGAACAGTACAACTCCAAATGAAGAACCTAAAAATATTAATCCTAAAGCTAGTGCAAATTTACCTGTTGAAGAACAGGTTTCAGAGGCAGGCGAGGCTTTAGAGGAATAAAAAAAAACGCCTCTCACACAAAAAGTTATGAGAAGCGTTTTTTATAAAGAATACTAAGTTATTATCTTCTTCTTCTTTTCTTAGCTTTTTTCTTAGCTTTTTTCTTAGTTTTCTTTGCAGCTTTTTTTCTTCTCTTAGGCATCTTTAGCTCCCTTTTTTAGTTAAACGAATCAAAATGATTCGTTATTAAGTTATTTTTATTTTTTTATGAACGTTATGTCAATTCTTTAATTAAATTCAAAAAAACTTAAAAAATAAAAAAAAATGTTTTTTTATTTTTAATTAGTAATGCCTAAAAAAGTTAGTGTTTATGCGTATAATAAACAAAGTATCTAAAGTATTTTAATAAAGTTTTTCAAATTCTTTCTGATACTTATTAATTATTTTATATCTTTTAAGTTTTAAAGTTGGTGTCATCATTCCATTTTCAATTGTAAATTGTTTATCAATTATAAAAAACTTTTTAATTTTTTCTATTTTTGACAAATTTATATTAATTTTTTCTATTTCTTCGTAAATTTTTTCGTTTTTTACAAATTTATCTTCTTCAGAAAGAACTAATAATGCAACTAAGTATGGTTTATTATCTCCATAAACTAATGCTTGTTCAATAAATTTAACTTTTGTTAAATCATTTTCAATTTTTACTGGAGAAATATTATCTCCACCTGGTGTAATCAATATATCTTTCTTTCTATCTGTTATTTTAAGATAATCATTTTCAAAATGACCTATGTCACCAGTATAAAGCCAACCATTTTTTAAAACTTTTTCAGTCTCATTTTTATTATTCCAATAACCTAACATTACATTTTCTCCCTTAACTAATATTTCACCATCATCAGCAATTTTTACTTGATTTCCAGAAAATGGCGGTCCGACAGTATCAATTCTAATGTCTGAAAATAAATTACAACTTACTACAGGAGAGGTTTCTGTTAAACCATAACCCTGAAGAGTTGGAAGACCAATAGAATTTAGAAATTCGCCAACTTCTTGGTCTAAAGCTCCCCCTCCAGATACAAATGCCTTTAATGACCCTCCAAATTGAACTTTAATTTTTTTTCTTACTGTCAGATCACAAATTTGTTGCATTATCTTATCTAAAAAAGAAAATTTTTTTTTTTGTAATTTCATTTTTCCTAATTTCAATGTTCTTTTTATTAGGAAACTTTTTATGCCTCTTGATTTAATAAAATTTGATTTTATTTTTTGATATAAATTTTGATAAAATCTTGGAACAGCAGTCATTATATCTGGGCTACATGTAACCATATTTTTAATTAATTTGTCTATACCTTCGGCATAAAAAATCTGGGCACCTACTGCAATTTGTACAAATTGTACTGTATGTTCATAAGAATGAGAGAGTGGCAACCAAGTTAAAAACTTTAAATCTTGAGATTGTAATTGTTTCAGTAATTTATATGATCCTTCGCAATTACTAATAATTCCTCCGTGAGTTAACATTACACCTTTTGGGTTTCCTTGAGTTCCAGAAGTATAAATTATACAAGCAACATCTGATCTTTTTAATTCTAAGCCATTTAAATTTTGCCTATTAAAATTATCATTTTTAAATATTGATTTGATATTAATTAAATTTTCAAAATTTGAACTTATCTCATCAAGTGAGATTAATAATTTTATAAAAGAATTTGATTTAATAATTTTTTCAATCTTATTATATTGAGTTTGATTAGAAACTATTATCACTGATGGTTTGCAGTCATTAATTAAATATTCATAATCTCTTTCTGCATAAGTGGTGTAAGCGGGGACAGTAATTCCACCAGACAGCATTATAGCTAAATCAGAAATCAACCATTCAGGTCTATTTTCAGAAATTAGCAAACATCTATCATTTTTATTTAAAGTTTTAGATAATTCATTTGATAATTTTTGAATACAGTCAAAGGTTTCTTTCCAAGTATAACTTTTCATTATCTTATTAAGAGGTATTAAAAAAAAATCTTTAGAATTTTTATTTTCATATTGATAATTAAATAACTCTAAAAGATTATTATAATTGTTAAATTCCATAAATTTACTTTATTAACTTTTTAATTAATATATTTTTTTAAATCTGTAATTTTTTTTATATTATCTTTATATAATTTTCTTTTTTTTCCATAACCATATGTAGCAAATATAAAGCCTATTTTTGATCTTTTAGCAGTAATATAATCTACTGAAGTGTCTCCAATATAACATGCTTTTTTTGGATCAACTTTATTTTGTTTTAATGATTGTAAAATATGATCTGGATATGGTTTTCCCCTAAGTTTTTTGTTTGGCGAATGAAGAGAAATAGGGTTTATTTTAAATCTTTTTAATAAATATTTTGATCTTTTGTAATCTTTTGATGTTACAATTGAGTACTTTATCTTTTTTGAGTCTAAAAATCTAAAAAAACTCTTAACACCTTTAAAAGCTTTTATTAAATCAATTTTTTTAAGTGAATTTCTTTTAAATGATTCATAAATCTTTTTGCTTGGTTTGATTTTTAAATTTATTAATATTTTTTCAAACGGTAATCCAACATTTTTGAAATATAAATCAAATTTTCTCAGCAAACTAAATTCTTTACATGTTTCACTCCACGCATATTCCATATTTTTCTTGGAATCAAAAATTACACCGTCTAAATCAAATATTAAAAAAGAATATTTTTTTTTGCTCATTTTGAAAGTATCTCCACATTAAATATATAAAATTATTTAAGTTGAGCATAATTATTATTATTATTTAAACTATAACTCAACTTTTTAACTAATTTACTATTTAAAAGTATTAAGTGGTGGGCGAAGAGAGAATCGAACTCTCACTTCTTGCGAAACACGATTTTGAGTCGTGCGCGTCTACCAGTTCCGCCATTCGCCCCTAATTGTTTAATTATTAATTAAATAGTATAAGAACTAAAATTATATTAAAACCAAAAAATGTTTACAACTCTTTATAAAAAATGTTTAATTTTAGCAGCCCACAAAAGTTCTAAATATTACTTAGCAGTTATTTCATTTATAGAAAGTTCATTTTTTCCAATCCCACCTGACGTAATGGTAATACCTATGGTTATTTCCAAAAAAAATGATTTTGTTAAAATTTTTCTTATTACAACAATATTTTCCGTACTTGGTGGTATATTTGGCTATTTCATTGGTACGTATTTTTTTGATATAGGGATGCAAATAATGAATTTTTATAATTATGAGGACAAACTTATTAGTTTAAAAAATAACTTAGCTAACAGTAATAGTTTTTATGCTTGGCTTGGAATACTCTTCTTGGCTGGTTTCACTCCATTACCATATAAAGTTTTTACTATTGCAAGCGGTATAATTGGATTCAACATTTTAGTCTTTATTCTAATTAGCTTAATATCTAGAGGTTTACGATTTTTTATTATTGCATACTTATCATACAAATTCGGAAGTTTATTTACTTTATTAATTAAAAAATATGGGACAAAATGGTTTACAATTATTGGAATAATAATTGTGATTATAGGGTTGCTAATTTATCTAATTTCAAAATCTAATGTTTAACATAAGAATTGTATTATATTTAAAATTAATATTTTTTATAAGTTTAATAGCAATAATATCTGCTTATTTCATAGAATATGTTCTTGGCCATCAACCTTGTAATCTATGTTTAATAGAAAGAATTCCATATTTATTAGCTATGATTTTAATAGTTGTAAATTATTTTTTTTTAAATAACGAAAAATTTTTAATTTTATTATTAGTAGTCACTTTTATCTTTTCTTTAAGTGTTTCAATATATCACTTTGGAATTGAAAACGATTTTTTTGAAGAATCCGCCATTTGTAAATTACAAGATCTTACTGAATTCATTACAAAAGAGGAAATATTAGAACAATTGAAAGTAAAAACAGTAAGTTGTAAAGATGTGACATTTAAAATTTTTGGATTTTCACTCACAACTATTAATATATTTCTTAATTTATTTATAATAATATTGTTAATTAACATCTATAAAAATTATGAAATGTTCAAAAAATAAAGTAGAGGAATTTATAAGAGTTGACCATGCGGGAGAACGTGGTGCAGTTAAAATATATGAAGGTCAATTACTAGCTTTGAATACTCTAGTTAAAGATGAAGATTTAAAAAAAACTATTGAAGAAATGATAATTCATGAAAAAGAACATTGTAACTTTTTTGAAAAAGAAATTAAAAAAAGAAATATAAAACCAACAAAATTTCTTCCCTTGTGGGATTTATTGGGAGTAGGTCTTGGTTTTGGTTCAACAATCCTTGGAAAAAAAGCTGCTATGTTGTGTACAGCTTCTGTAGAAGAAGTTATTGATGCACATTACCAAAATCAAATTGATCAATTAGATAAGGATGAAGGTGCATTAAAAAAAAAGATCATCAAGTTTAGAGAGGATGAATTACATCACAGAGATATAGCTTATGAAGAAGGAGCAACTAAAAAAGGTTTATATTCTATAATGGATAAAATTATAAAAACCGGTTCGAAATTAGCAATAAATATATCTGAAAAGGTTTAAAGTCTAAGCTTCTAACTCTACATCCCAGTATAAATAATCCATCCAGCTTTTATGTAAATAATTTGGTGGAAAATTTTTTCCATTACGATGTAGATCCTCAGTTGAGGGCTGGTAAGGATTTTGTTCAAGTTTCATGCCTGAAGATTTAAGTAGTTTTCCTCCTTTTTTCACATTACAAGTTGAGCAAGCAGTTACTACATTATCCCAATTCGTTTCCCCTCCTTTGGATCTGGGTAACAAATGATCAAAAGTTAACTCTTCGCTACTCCCACAATATTGACAGGAAAACTTATCACGAAGGAATACATTAAATCTTGTGAAACTTGGTTTTGAAAGAGGAACTATATAATCTTTAAGTGCTATGACGCTAGGTAACTGCATATTGAATGAAGGGCTTCTTACAATTCTATCATAATTACTGACAATAATAACTCTATCTAAAAATACCGACTTCACTGTGTCTTGCCAGGACCATAAAGATAAAGGATAATAGCTTAAAGGTCGATAGTCAGCGTTTAAAACTAAAGCAGGACATTTTTCTAAAGATGTTTCTTGATTAACAAAACTATTCATAAGTAGATTTTAACTTAAATAAAAAATTATTTCAATATTAAGCAATTATTATATTTTTTTTAAAATATAATTTAAAGCAATACTTGATGACTCTATAGGAATATTGTGATCACAATTTTTAATCAAATGCGTCTCTATTTCTATATTATTTCTGATATAAAAATCTTTTGCTTCTAGCATAAAGTTTGGTGGGACAATTTGGTCTTTTTCACCATGGATCAATAATGTATCAGTCGATACTTTTTTTCTTAATTTTAAATTTTCTTTATTAATAATTTTTCCCGAGAAACCAACAACACAATTATACGCTTCATCAGAGGTTAGTCCTAAATTAATAGACATCATACATCCTTGGCTAAAACCAGACAAACAAATTCTATTATTTTTTAATTTATACTCTTTTTTTATTTCACTTATAAATTCATTCAATTTTTTTTCTGCTTTTAATGATTGATTTAAAATATACTCTGGGTTTTCATCGGTTAAATCAAACCACTGATATCCGGTAGAATTTATAGAACATCTTTCGTGTCCATTTGGACAAATAAAAATTGTATTTGGTAAAAATCTTTTCCAATTCAATGAAAGCATGCTTATATCTTTCCCATCACCACCATAACCATGAAGCAAAATGATAGCGCTTTTAATGTTATTAATCTCTTCAGGTTTAATAATAGTTGTATCTAGACAAAATGTCATATCGTATGATTTATGTTTTTTTATTTTTAAAACACCCTACAATACATTTATGATTTCTGGAATATTAGTAAAAATATTAGCTATAGTTTTATTAATTACAGTTGGAATTGTTCTTATCTTAGGTATTGGTACTTTGTTCAAAGGTGGGGAGACAAGTAAAAAATATTCTAATAAATTGATGCAATTAAGAGTACTATTACAGTTTATAGCAATAATAGTTTTAGTAAGTTTTGCCTACTTCTTTAAAAATTAATTATAATTAGATAACCAGTCTATAAATTTTTTATCATTAAAATTAATTGAACCATAAATTCTCGCAAATTCAAAACCATCTTTATTTATTAAAATTGATGTAGGTATACCTCTTAACTCAAATTTTTTAGCTAAAGTGATTGGTGAGTCAAAATACAATTGTAAATTTTTAATTTCTAAATCTTCAAAAAATTTTGAGGCTTTTTGAATATCATCTTGACCAACATTTATTGGAAAAATCTTTAAATTTTTCAAATCTTTGTTAGATTGTAGTTGGTCTAAAGATGGCATTTCTTCTTTACAAGGAGCACACCAAGATGCCCAAAAATTCAATAAAATTAAATTTCCTCGATAGTTTTTTAAACTTAATTCCTTATTTTTTTCGTCTAGAAAGACTAAACTATCGTATTTTTTTAACTCTTTATTAACAACAATGTTCTTTAAACCGCTAATACCGTCAGCGTAAGAATTGGTGAGCAAAAAAATAAATAATATTAAAATTCTCATGTTAAATAGGTATAACTAATTATCATGACAAAAAATAAAAACAATAAGGCAATATGGAGTACCAGAATTAAAAGTGGTACATCTACAATATTTCAAAGAGTTGGAAGCTCAGTAGATATTGATAAAAGACTTTATAAAGAAGACTTAGATGGATCAGTTGCTCATGTAGAAATGCTATTTAAGCAAAAAATAATATCTTTTAAGATTAAAAATAAAATTATCTACGGTCTTAAAAAAATAGAAAAAGAAATATCATATAAAAAATTTAAATTTAATAAACTATATGAAGATATTCATATGAATATAGAAAAAAGACTTTTTGAAATAATTGGAGAAGAGGCAGGATTTATACACACCGCGAGATCAAGAAACGATCAAGTAATTACTGATTTAAAAATTTGGCTTAGGTCTGCAACTAAAGAAATTGATATTTCTTTAGATAAAATAATTAAGAATATTTTAAATTTAGCTGAAAAAAATATTTTTACTATTATGCCAGGTTTTACTCATCTTAAAAATGCTCAAGCAGTTTCGTTTGCTCATTATTTAATGGCTTATGTTGAAATGTTTAACAGAGATAAAAAAAGATTTAATTATAATTTAGACTCATTAAATGAAAATCCTCTAGGAGTAGCTGCATTGTCTGGAACTTCTTTTAATATTGATAGAAACTATACTACTAAAAAACTTGGATTCAAAAAACCTACTAATAATTCAATTGATACAGTTTCTGATAGAGATTTTGTGTTAGATTTTTTATATGCTATCTCAGTATGTTCTATGCATATTTCTAGAATTGCTGAGGAACTTATCATATGGAATTCAGACGCCTTTAACCTAATAAACCTGTCTGACAAAATAGTGACGGGTTCATCAATTATGCCTCAAAAAAAGAATCCAGATTTACTTGAATACTTAAGAGGAAAATCTGGTATTACATATGGAAATTTATTTTCTATGCTTACAATTTTAAAAAGTTTGCCCTTATCTTATTTCAAGGACCTTCAAGATGATAAAGAAATAGTTTTTAAATCAAATGATACACTGTTAGGTTGTTTGAAGATATTTGAGGAAGTTCTTAAAAATTTTACACCAAACAAAAAACAAATGCTTAAGCTTGCAAGTTCTGGATATATCACTGCTACTGACTTAGCTGATTATCTTGTAAAAAATCACTCAATGTCTTTTAGAAAAGCTTATCAAAAAACAGCAGATATAGTAAATTTGGCAGAAAAAAATAAAATAAATTTAGAACAACTAACTCTTCAGGACTTAAAAAAAATTGAACCAAAGTTAACTAATGAGGTTTTAAAAGTATTTGATCTTAAAAATTCTATAAATTCAAAAAAATCGTATGGCGGAACATCTTTTGATAATATTAAAAAGATGATAATTAAATATAAAAAACAAAAATGATTAAAAAAATTTTTATAAGTGTAGTCTTACTCAGTTTTATCATTTCCTGTGGTAAAAAGGGGGACCCAGTGTATAACGATCAAGATAAAAAAGCTGAGATACAAAGACCTATGATTTTCTTAATTTGATGAAATATATTAATAAAAAACTTACAATTGAGAAAATTGAAATAGAAAATATTGCCAGAAAATTTAATACTCCAGCATATTGTTATTCATACAAAAAATTAAGAGATAATATCAAAAATTTCAAATCAAGTTTTAAATCTTTTTCACCATTAATTTGTTTCTCACTAAAATCTAATACAAATTTAAATTTGATTAGAGAAATCAAGAAATTTGGATTAGGAGCAGATGTTGTATCAATGGGGGAATTAATGATGGCGCTCAAGGCTGGGATTAACCCAAACAAAATTGTTTTTTCTGGGGTTGGGAAAACTACAAGTGAAATAGATTTTGCTATAAATAAAAACATCTTTCTTATTAATGCTGAATCAAAAAGTGAAATAATAGAAATTGATAGGATTGCAAAATTAAAAAAAAAACAAGTACAAATTGGCATTAGATTAAACCCTAATACTGATGCAAAAACATTAAATCAAATTTCAACTGGAAAAAAAGAAAATAAATTTGGTGTTAATGATAAAACATTTAATGAACTTGTTAAATTTTGTATAAATTCTAAATATATAAATCTTAAATGTTTAAGTGTTCATATAGGAAGCCAAATTCTAGACCATAAACCCTACGAAAAAATGTTAAAAATAATAAGTAAGATAATTAAAAAAATTAATTATAATTTTGAATTTATTGATTTAGGTGGAGGGATGGGTATTTCATACAAAAATAACAGTAAAAAACTTAATTATAAGAAATATGATATAGCAATTAAAAAATTTTTAAAAAATCATAGATGTAAAATTATATTTGAACCAGGAAGATCGATTGTTGGAAATACTGGCTTCTTAATTTCAAGAGTAATTTATATAAAAAATAACGCTGGAAAAAAATTTATAATTTTAGATGCGGCTATGAATGATTTAATAAGACCAGCATTATACGGAGCTACTCACAATATATTACCTTCTTCAAAAATAAGTAAAAGATCAAAAAAAATTTACGAATTTGTAGGTCCAATTTGTGAAACTACAGATAAATTCCTAACGATTAAAAATTTTCAAGATTTAAAAGAAAAAGATCTTGTCGTTCTATGCGATGTGGGAGCTTATGGAATGTCCTTAAGTTCAAACTATAATTTAAGACCTAAACCAGTTGAATTATTGATTAAAGGATCAAAAATAAAAATTCTTAAGAAAAGACAGAAGCATAAAGATTTAATGTAGCTTTTGAAATTAATGATTAGAAATTTTATATTTTCAATATTCTTTTTTACAGGAATAGTAATAATTTCTTTAATTTTTCTTCCCTCATTTTTTTTACCTCAAAAAATCGTAATATTTGGTGGAAAATTAATGGGTTATTGGACAGAATTTTGTTTAAGGGTTTTTTTATCAACTAAAATTATAATTAAAGGAAAAGAGAATATTGTTAAAAATCAAAAATTTTTTATCGCTGCTTCCCACCAATCTATGTTCGAAACTTTTTATCTACAAACTATTTTTAATTCTCCAATTTTTATACTGAAAAATGAATTACTTTTGATACCTATATTTGGTTGGTATTTAAAGAAAATTGGTTCAATTTCAATTAAAAGAAATAAAGTAACAAAAGATAATTTGGGATTTTTAGAAGAAGTTTTTAAAAAAGTAACAAATTCTAATCGACCTTTAATAATTTTTCCTCAAGGTACAAGGGTTTTACCTAATGAAAGACCAAATTTTAAAAAGGGAGCTGCAAGAATTTATGAAAAGTTAAAGATTGCTTGCCAACCAATTGCTATTAACTCCGGTCAGGTTTGGCCAAAAAAAGGTGTAAAAATTTATAAGAAGAATATTACGATATCAATCCTGCCACAAATTAAAAATGATTTAAACAAAGAGGAATTTATTAAAATATTAGAGGAAAAAATTTATTCTGAATTAGATGTAATTTCTTAACCTTTCATTGGCATAACGACATATATGCTATCAAAATCACCAGGGTCTTTTATCAAAGCAGGTGAACCAGTATCATTAAAGAATATTTCAATATTTTCTCCATCAAGTTGAGAAGCAACATCAATTAGATATCTAGAATTAAAACTTATTTCTAATTCATGGTCAAATTTCACTACCAATGTTTCATTTCCATCTCCACTATTGGCATTATTAACAGATAAACTTAAAGAATTTTCAGATAAATTAAATTTAACACCATCTTTTTTATCTAGAGAAACTGAAGCTACTCTATCTACAGATCCTAAAAACAACTTTAAATTAGTTTCTAATTTTTTTTGATTATTTTTTGGTATAACTTGAATATAATTTGGAAATTTACCATCAATTAATTTTGAAATTAATATACTATTGTTTAATTCAAACTTAATTTTTGATTTTAAATTTGAGATTTTTATATTTCCATCATAATTATCTAAAATTGAGCAAAGTTGAAAAATCGTTTTTTTAGGTAGAATAACTGGATCAAAATTTATTTTTTTTTCTAATCTAATTTTTGAAATAGACATTCTATGACTATCGGTTGCTACAGCAGTAAGGTAAACTTTATCATCCACTTCTGTCTGATGTAGATAAATACCACTTAGATAGTGTCGAGTTTCATCATTAGAAACTGAAAATTTACATTTATTAAGTAATTTTAAAAATTGTTTCGAATTAATATCAAATTCATTCTCATTAAAGTTTTCATCTGTTAAAGGAAATTCTGAAGGATTAATGCAGTTTAAATTAAAAATTGATTTCTCAGACTCTAATTGAAGCTTACTAGCATCTGTCAAAGATATATTAATTTTTTTACCTGATGAAAATTTCCTAACTATATCATACATGATAGATGATGTCGTAGTGGTTTTACCTTCTGTCAAAACTTCAATATTATTTATTTGATGTATAAAAATTAAATCTAAATCGGTAGCTGTCATTGTTAACTTTGAATTTTTAACATCTAACAAAATATTCGATAAAATAGGTAAAGTGCTTCTTTTTTCAATTACACCTTGGCAATAATTTAGAGCTTGTTGAAGATCTTGTTGATTTACATTAAATTTCATTTTCTTTATTATAGAGTACCTGATTTTTTAATTTATTTATATTTTCTAACATTTCTGGATCACGTTCTTTTAATTTTTCTATTGTTTTAACCGAATGAATTATAGTGGTATGATCTCGATTTGAAAATTCTCTTCCAATTTCAGGTAAAGATTTTGAAGTAAGAATCTTAGTTAGATAAATTGCAGTTTGCCTTGGTCTTACTAAATATCTAGATCTTCTTGAAGACAACATTTCATTTTTACTAATTTTAAAATATTTACAAACTATTGTTTGAATCGAGTCTATTGTTACTTTGTTTTCTGATAGATTAAGCAAATCTTTTAATACAATTTTAATCTCGGATAAATTTGGAGTTTTGTTATAAATTCGAGAGAATGAAATTATTCTATTTATTGCTCCAATCAATTCCCTTATGCTAGCAGTAACTTCAGTACTTATAAAATTTTGAATTTCTTTTGAAATATTAATATTTTCAGAATACAAATTATTAAGTTCATTAATTTTATTTTCTACAATTCTTTTTCTCAATTCATAGTCTGGTTTTTGAATATCAACCACTAAACCTCCAGAAAATCTTGATTTAATTCTTTCTTGAATTCTAGATAATTTATTTGGCGGTCTATCAGCTGACAATATTATTTGAGAGCCTTTTTCTAATAAAGAATTAAAAGTATGAAAAAACTCTTCTTGCATAGCTTCTTTTCCATTCATAAATTGAATATCATCTATTAGCAAAACATCAGTATTTCTAAAATACTCTTTAAATTTTACCATATCATTTGATTTAATGGATTTAACAAATTGATACATAAAACGCTCTGCTGAAATGAACATAACTTTATTATTTTTCTTAAGTTGAAGGCCAATTGAGTTTAATAGATGTGTCTTACCCATTCCTACCCCTCCGTAAACATAAAGAGGATTGTAATGTGAAATATTTTCTGAAACTTTTAATGATGCTTCATAAGCAAGTTTATTGCTAGATCCAGTAAAAAAATTATTAAAATTTTTGTTTGGATCAATCCTATTATATTGTAAATAAGAATCTTTTATGAATGATACATTTTCTCTGATTTCAAAAGTTTCTTTTGTCGCTTGTTTTTCGTCATTTTTATTAGCTTTAATATCTAATATTTTAAATTCAATTCTAACAATATTTTTTTTATATTGTTTAACTAGTTGTAAAATTTGATCTAAATATCTTGATGTAATCCAATCACGAATGAATCTAGTGGGAACAGATAACAAAATATAATTATTAAATTCTTCTAAAAAATTAATTTTTTTTAACCAACTCTCATAAACATCTGAACCTAATTTATCTTTCATCTCATCCTGAATTTTAATCCAATTAAGTGATTGATTATTTAAATCTTTATTTATTATGCTATTGTTCATATTCTATTGGGGAAATATCAGTTAGAACCATCTGACAATATTTGCAAGAAATAATTTTTTAAATATAAAAAAAAATAAAATCTATGATTGTGTAAATTTTGATCTTTTAAAAATATTTAATGAATTAAGAATTGAAATAGAAAGTTCAAAATAAATTAAAGGTTGAATGAATATTAAATAATTATTTACTAAATCTAAATATTGTGACAATAAATCTTGTAGTCATATATAATGCGTATTATTGAAGTTGAATCAACTTCAAGTATAAGAGGGTTATATAGATGATATTTTTTTAGTGATTCTTGAAACGTTTCTTGAAGCATTTTGTTTTTTGATAATGCCTGTTTTGGCTATTTTCATTAACTCAGAATTCAACTTGGGTAAGAATTTATAAGCTGCGTCTTTATCTTTTTTTTCAATAAGAAGATTCATTTTTTTTAAAGCAATTTTATATCTACTTTTTCTATTCCTATTTACTTTAGTTTGCTTGGATATTCTTCTAATTCTTTTAATTGCAGATTTAGTGTTAGCCATATGCGAGGGGGTATAGCTTGAGATTTTACCCTGGTCAATCAAATAATTTATTATTTTTGACAAATATTACAAAAGAAAGTTGATCTATTAGAAGTTATTTTTTTTTGGATTATACCTTGGCACTTTAATCTTCTACAGCTCAATCCTTCTCTTTCATATACCTTGAAATTTTTTTGAAAATTACCTTTTTTTCCTGAAATATTTTTAAAATCCCTTATGCTCGAACCACCTTTTTCAATTGCGATATTAAGTATTTTTCTAGAATTTTTAATTATTTTTTTACAATCTAATATTGAAAGTAGATCAACTCTTTTAAACGGATTAACTTTACTTAAAAATAAAATTTCACTCGCATATATATTTCCAATCCCTGAAACAAAATTTTGATCTAGGAGGTAATTTTTAATATTTTTTTTTTTGCCTTCAAAATATGAGGTTACGTATTCTTTATTAAAATTTTCATCAAACGGTTCGGGTCCTAAGTGAGAAAACCTTTTTTTTAATAAATCTTGATTATTAATAATTTGAAAAAAACCAAATCTTCTAGGATCATTATATATTAATCTTAAATTTTCAAAGCTTATTTCTATATGATTATGTTTTTTTGGTAAAGTTGGAGAATTGTAAAAACTGGTATTAGTTAAAAAATTTTTTTTACTTTTATAAACAATATGTATTGTCCCTGACATTCCTAAATGAATTAAACAATAGCTATTGTTAGATAAGTACAAAATCAGATACTTGGAAAATCTATCTACTTTAGTTATTTTTTTTTTTTCCAAAAAACTTGAAAAATTTAATGGAATTTTAAATCTTAAATTTCTATTTCTAACTATGACTTTTTTTACCTCTTTTTGGATAATCTTTTTATCTAATGACTGTCTTACAACTTCTACTTCTGGTAATTCTGGCATTTGCTACTATATTCAATATATAATTAATTATTATGCAACAATATCTACAAAATAAAAAAGGACTAGTAGAAAATGTTTTTGATCAGGTTTATGGTCAATATGACTTAATGAATGATTTTATGTCATTTGGAATCCATAGATTGTGGAAAAAAGATTTGATAAATATGATGAATCCATCTCCTAATCAAAAATTAATTGATGTAGCTTGTGGCACAGGTGATATAGCTAAAAAATTTTTAAAACACGTAAATAATAATAGTCAAATTACATGTGTAGACCCAAACAAAGGTATGATCAAAAAGGGACAAGAAAAATTAGGTAAATTTAAAAATTTAAATTGGATTGTTGCTCCAGCTGAAAAACTTCCCATATTAAAAAATTCATTTGACTTTTACACTATTAGTTTTGGTTTAAGAAATACTAAAAATCTGAATAATGCTTTATCTGAGGCTTACCGAGTATTAAAACCTGGGGGTCGATATTTGTGTCTAGAATTTTCAAAGATACAGAATCAAAGTCTCAATTTTATTTATAAAAACTATTCAAAAATTATTCCATCAATTGGAAATTTAATTGTTGGAGAGAGAAAACCTTACGAATATTTAATAGAAAGTATAGAAAATTTTATAAATCAGGAGGAGTTACTCGATCTCATGAAAAAAGAGGGATTTGAAAGATGCACGTACAGAAATTTATCTGGTGGAATAGTTTCTATACATAGTGGCTGGAAAATTTAATGTTAAAAAGAATAATAACTTTGTTTAAATTAGCTAGAAAAGTAGCTAATTCAGATATATTAAATATAACTTCAAAATTTCAAAAACCACCTTTATCAGTTAAAATCTTATTTAAGATTTTATCACTATCTATTTCTTCAAAAAAACAAATCGATGTTAATAATGATGAGGGTGTAAGATTGTCTACTACACTAGAGTCCATGGGGACGACCTTTATCAAACTAGGACAATTTTTAGCTACAAGACCAGATATAATTGGTGATGATCTTTCAAGTAAACTTGAAAATCTTCAAGATAAATTACCTCCGTTTTCGTTAATGCAAGCCAAAGAAATAATTAAGAATGATTTAGGAAATGATACTTATAATTCTATAATTCATCTTAGTGCCCCAGTAGCTGCAGCCTCTATAGCTCAAGTTCATAAAGCACAAATAAATGACAATGGAACAATAAAAGATGTAGCTATCAAAATATTACGACCTAACATAAAGAAAATATTTAATGAAGAAATAGATGCGATGATGCTATTTGCTTTTATAATTGAATCTTTGGTTAAAAAAACCAAACGACTTAAATTATTTGAAGTGGTATTTTTATTAAAAGAAATAACAAACCTCGAAATGGATCTTAGATTTGAAGCAGCGGCGGCAAATGAATATGCAGAAAATACAAAAAATGATGTTGGATTTAGAGTTCCACAAATTTATTGGAATTTTACAAGTGAGAATGTGATGACACTAGATTGGATTGATGGAGTGTCTATAAGGGAAACAGAAGAGCTTAAGAAAAAAAATTTTAATACTAAAAAAATTGCTGAAGATATTATTCAAAATTTTTTAAGACATGCTGTTAGAGATGGTTTTTTTCACGCTGATATGCATCAGGGTAATATATTTATAGATAATAATGGTCATATTGTACCAATTGATTTTGGAATTATGGGTAGATTAGATAAAATGAGTAAAAGATTTCTAGCAGAAATATTATTTGGTTTTATTCAAAGAGATTATCGGAAAGTCGCTGAAGTACATTTGGTAGCAGGATTGGTACCTAAAGATGTTCCAATTGATGACCTAGCTCAAGCCCTAAGATCAATTGGGGAACCAATTTTTGGGCAAACAGTTAAAGATATTTCAGGAGGAAAATTGTTAAAACAATTGTTCGATGTTACAGAAAAATTTAATATGCAGACCCAGCCACAACTTCTTATGCTTCAAAAAAACAATGGTGGTAGTAGAAGGAGTTGCAAGAAAATTAAACCCAAATACAAATATTTGGACTACATCAAGGCCCGTTCTTGAAAATTGGTTGAAAGAAACAAAAGATCCTATGACAACAATAACAGAGACTCTACAAAATACATCAGAAGTAATCAAAAGGTTACCAGAATTTCCTCAAATAATGGATAAGGCAAATCAAGCGCTTACATATTTAGCAAGTGGACAAATTCCCCAAAATTCTAATTCGTATACAGCTTTAAATACAAAAAAAACTGAAATGATTACTTTTAGAAACCAGTCTATTATTGGTTTATTAGCTCTTGTAATTTTTGGACTATTGGTATTTTAATTCACTCGATGAAAGATTTAACAAATAAAAAAATTTTATTTATAATTTGTGGTGGAGTTTCTGCTTACAAAAGTCTTGAGACAATTAGGTTGTTTAAGAAAAATAATGCAGAGATAAAAACTATTCTTACTAAAAGTGCGAAAGAATTTGTAACCCCTTTGTCAATCACCTCTTTATCACAAGGAAAAGTTTATGATGATCTTTTTAACTTAGAAAATGAGATGGAAATGGATCATATTGCTTTATCTAGATGGGCAGATGTAATCATTGTTGCTCCAATCACGGCAAATACTTTGGCCAAATTTAGTCAGGGTTATTCAGAAGATTTAGCTTCTACTGTTGTTCTTGCCTCAAATAAACAAGTATTTTTAGTCCCTGCAATGAATGTGAGAATGTGGGAGCATCAATCAACTAAAGATAATGTAAAAAAATTAAAAAACTATGGTTACAAATTTATTGGCCCAATTACCGGTGATATGGCTTGTGGTGAATATGGTGAAGGAAAAATGTCAGAACCGAAAGTAATATTCGATAAAATTTATAATTTTTTATCTAATCAAATTAAAAATAAGAAGATAAAGGTCTTAGTTACTGCAGGCCCAACGAATGAATATATCGATCCTGTAAGGTTCATAACAAACAGATCAAGTGGAAAACAAGGATATGAAATTGCAAAATCATTAACTAAAAGAGGTTTTGATACAACATTAATATCTGGACCAACTAACTTAAATGTTGAAGATGATATAAATCTAATCAAAGTAGAAACTGCACAAGAAATGTTTCTAGCAACTCAACAAAGTTTACCAACTGATATAGCAATATTTTCAGCGGCTGTGGCTGACTTTAAAGTTAGTAAACAAGATAAAGATAAAATCAAAAAAAAAGTAAAAATGACTTTAGATTTAGAGGAGAATATAGATATATTAAACTATATATCTAATCATAACTCTATGAGACCAAAGTTAGTTATTGGTTTTGCTGCTGAGACAAAAAACTTAGATAACAATGCCATTTCAAAATTAAAAAATAAAAATTGTGATTGGATCATAGCTAACGATGTTTCTAAAAAAAATATTGGCTTTAACTCAGATTATAATGAGGTAACTATACATTTTAAAGATGATACTAGAAAAAAAGAGAAAATTTCAATGAGAAAAAAATCCGAGATATCAGAAGAAATTGTTGATAAAATTGTTTCACAAATCAATTAATGGTCAAAGTTCTTATAAAAAAGTTAAGTCCTGAAGTAAAACTACCTGAGTACAAAACAATTGGGTCTTCTGGAATGGACCTTATTGCATTTATTGAAAATACTATAAATGTGAAACCAAAACATTCTTATTTAGTATCCACTGGATTATCTGTTGCATTCTCAAATAATTATGAAATTCAAATTAGACCTAGATCTGGTCTAGCAGCGAAAAATAAAATTAGTGTTTTAAATACTCCAGGCACTATAGATAGTGACTATAGAGGAGAAATCAAAGTAATCATTTTTAATCATGGAGATAAGGATTTTATAATAAATAATGGTGATAGAATTGCACAAATGGTATTATCACCTATCGTAAAAATAGAATTAGAAGAAACAAATGATTTGCCAAAAACTATTAGGGGATTGGGTGGATTTGGCTCAACAGGTAAATGAGTTTAAAGTTAGATAAAAATCAAATTGAAAGATTTTCAAGACAGATAATCCTTAAAAATATCGGAATAATGGGACAAAAAAAAATTATCCAATCCAAAGTTTTAATTGTTGGAATGGGGGGCTTAGGATGCCCAGTTGCTGAATTTTTAACCAGAGCAGGTATTGGTTTTTTAGGAATTGTTGATCCTGATAATATTGATGTATCAAATATTCACCGCCAAAGTCTTTATGATGTTTGTGACCTTAAAAAATCTAAAGTTATAATTGCTAAAAAAAAATTAAAAAAAATAAATCCCAAAATAAAAATTAGTTGCTACAAAATAAGACTTAATAAAAAAAATTATAATAAAATAATAAAAAAATATGATTATATTGTTGATGGTTCAGATAATTTTCAAACTAAATTTTTAATAAATGATTTTTGTAAAAATAAAAGAAAGTTTTTAGTAACAGGGGCTATCAATAAGTTTGATGGTCATATTTTTACATTTGATTTTAAAAATAAAAAAACACCTTGTATAAGAAGTTTCTTTCAAGAAAAAAATGTTTCGGATGATATAATGAATTGTGAATATGAGGGAATTTTAGGTACTGTAGCAGGTATAATTGGAACAATTCAAGCAAATGAAATTTTAAAAAAAATTTTAAATATTGGTAAAAGTTTAAATGGAAACATTTTAATTCTAGATTTACTAAATCTTAATTTTAGAAAAGTAAAATTAAATAAACTTAAAAATGTTTAGAAAAATATATATTAATAAAGTTTTAATAATTTTCTTCTCCTTGTTTTTTTTCTCATCTGCTTGTTCTGAAGACATTTTTTTATCCTTAAAAAAAAATAAAGTTAATGTAAGATATGGTCCAAGTTTCGAGTTTCCTATTAAATATATATATAAAAAAATTGATCTTCCTATTAAACAAATTGATAAAAAAGATAACTGGAGAAGAATAATTGATATGAAAAATAACAGTGGATGGATTCATTGGTCACAATTAAAACCTGTAAATTCAATTATACCTCTGAATGATAAACTTTTATTCGATAAACCAACTATTTTTTCTAAACCTTTAGCAAAAATTAAAAGAGGTCGAGTGCTTATAATTCAAAAATGTAATTCTAAATGGTGTAAGGTTAAAACAAAAAAATTTAATGGTTGGATTAAAAAAAATTACATTTGGGGAAAAATTAATTAAATCTTTTATTTAATCAAAATTATCTAATTATTTTTGTTGGGAACAAATATCTTTAAGAACTGGAACATTTGCGCAATCTAAGCACTTAGTTTTTTGAACTATACACCCATCATCAAGAACTTCTACATCTACAACCTTATTACACTTTGAGCACGTGGAAGAAATTGTTAACCCACATTTTTTACAATTATAGTTTTCTGTTTGCACATTATTAAATTAATTGTGTGAGACAGATATTCAAGAAAATTCTATGAGAATAATTATCATTAGCACATTTTTTTTGAAAATTACTATTATTACTGAAATCTTGTTGATTTAATTAAATTTAATTTTTTGATTTACTAGCCCACCATTTATCTAAAATAAAATACCAAACAGAGTTGGCAATTGGTTCTACAATTGCATCTGTTAAGGCTATTGCAAAAGAAACATCTGCTACTAGCATTAAAACACTTATAGCAATTACAAAATGACCTATAGTATAAATAATTGTTCTTAAAATTGAGCCTTTATTATTTTTATATATACTTTCTGCTGCTTTAAATATACCTGAGGTTAATTCCATTTTATTTTTTGAAAGGGCTATCTAGAACACAGGCCACCAAATGAATTCTTGCTTGCTCACCACCATTGAAGAAATTATGATATTTTGTGTTATTTGTTATCCACACTTTACCATTTGCTGGAAGGTGTTTAGCAACATTTTCTATTACCATAGAACAACCTTTATTAGTTATTATAGGTATATGAAGTCTACATTCTGGATCTTTATGCCAGCTTAAAGTAGATCTTGGCTCTTTAAGCAATAATCTTACCCTTCCTAATTTATATTTTTTGTTTAATGTCTCAAAAACTTCTTTAAAGTAAGTTTTCCTAAATTCTGGAACTAACTGCGTATACTTAGATTCATCTATATCAACATCTCTTGAAACCTCTTTTCCAGTATCATCAGCTATAGTCCAATATTTACCTCGTATATTATTTCCCGTTATAGAATTCTCATCATTAGGAATTTGGTTTATTGGTATTGCTCCAAAATGTGTAACTCCTGGAGAATTAAATTTTTTTTCTTTTAATATCTTATTTAAATCAGTTCTTAATTTTGAAATATCAAAGCGCAAATTAGGAACTTCATAAAAATCTTCAAAACTAGTTGTTGTCATATATCTTAAATAATTTAAATTAATTTAATTTTAAATCAAATCTATCTGCATTCATAACTTTGACCCATGCCGCAACAAAGTCGCCTATAAACTTTTCTTCTGAGTCATCACAAGCGTATACTTCAGCTAAAGCTCTTAATTGAGAATTTGAACCAAAGATTAAGTCAACTCTAGTGCCTTTCCATTTAGCTTTATTTGTATTTCTATCCATTCCAACAAATGTTTGTTCAGATTTATCAGTTTCTTTCCATGTTGTGTTCATGTCTAATAAATTTATGAAATAATCGTTAGTAAGTGCACCGGGTTTTTTTGTAAAAACTCCATGATTTGAATTATCAAAATTAGTATCTAACACACGCATTCCACCCATTAAGGCTGTCATTTCTGGAGCGGTAAGACCCATTAATTGAGCTTTATCAATTAATTTTTCTTCAGCAGAGACTATAGATTTACCACCATTTAAATAATTTCTAAAGCCATCTGCTTGGGGCTCTAATAATCCAAACGAGTTCACATCTGTTTGGTCTTGTCTTGCGTCGCCTCGCCCTGGTACAAATGGAACTTTAATTTTATGACCAGCTTTTTTAGCAGCCATTTCTACTCCTACTCCTCCAGCTAAAACAATTAAATCTGCCATAGAGACAGTTTTCTTTTTATTATCAAATTGTTTTTTAATTTTTTTTAAGGCTGAAGTAATTTTTGAAAGTTTGGATGGATTATTAACTTTCCAATTCTTTTGTGGCTCTAGCATTATTCTTGCACCATTAGCTCCACCTCTTTTATCAGAACCTCTAAAAGTTGAAGCTGAAGCCCAAGCAGTAGAAACTAGGTCTGAAACCGATATTTTGGATCTTAATATTTTTATTTTCAAATCATTAATATCTTTGTTTTTTAATTTGTATTTTGGTTTATCAATTGGATCTTGCCAAATTAGCTCCTCCTTTGGAACATCACTACCTAAATAACAAGCTCTTGGGCCCATATCTCTATGGGTTAGCTTAAACCATGCTCTCGCAAATGCATCATGAAACTCTTTTGGATTTTCATGAAAATGTTTTGTTATTGGACCGTAGTTAGGATCAACTTTCAATGATATGTCGGTTGTTTGCATCATTGGTGGATGAAGCATATTTTTATCATGAGCGTCAGGTACCATCTTTATTTCTTGTCCATTTTTCTTAGGTGTCCATTGATGAGCTCCCGCTGGGCTCTTTGTTAATTCCCAATCATGACCATAAAGACAATCTAAATAACCCATGTCCCATTTAATTGGATTTTGTGTCCACGCACCTTCAATACCGCTACTAATTGTATCGATTCCTTTTCCAGATTTATAGCCACTGTTCCATCCTGTTGACTGATCTTGAATTTTTGATGCTTCAGGATCTGGACCTTTGTGAGACTCTGGAGCTGCTCCATGAGATTTACCAAACGTATGACCTCCTGCAACTAATGCAGCAGTTTCATAATCATTCATTGCCATTCTACCAAACGTTTCTCTAATGTCATGCGCTGCAAGCATAGGGTCTGGATTTGCATCAGGTCCTTGAGGATTTACATAAATAAGTCCCATATGTGAAGCTCCCAAAGGTTGTTCTAAATCTCTTTTTCCACTATATCTTTTAACATCCAACATTTCTTTTTCTGAACCCCAGTAAATATCATCTTCTGGTTCCCAAATATCTTCCCTGCCAGCTCCAAAACCAAATGTTTTAAAACCCATTGAATCTAAAGCTACATTACCAACTAATATAAAAAGATCTGCCCAAGAAATTTTTTTTCCATATTTTTGTTTAATCGGCCATAGAAGTAATCTTGCTTTATCTAAATTAACATTATCAGGCCAAGAATTTAAAGGTGCGAAACGTTGATTACCTGTACCAGCTCCACCTCGTCCATCGCCAGTTCTATATGTGCCTGCTGCGTGCCATGCAAGTCTGATAAATAATGGACCATAATGACCATAATCTGCTGGCCACCATTCTTGCGAATTGGTCATTAATTTTGTTAAATCTTTTTTAAGAGCTTTAAAGTTTAGTTTTTTAAACTCTTTTGAATATTTAAATTTTTTATCCATCGGGTTTGTTAAATTAGAGTGCTGACTTAAGATTTTTAAGTTCAAACTATTTGGCCAAAAATCTCTATTTGTTTGCCCTCTGCCGGCTGAGAATTTTGCAGGTGTTCCTGCTCCTGTGAAAGGACATTTGCCTAGTTCTTTAGCTTTAAAAGATTTGTCTTTAAAATTTTCAGTACTCATTCTATTCCTTTTGAATTTGCGATTAATATAATAATTCTAGTTTATAATGATTCTAAAAAAGTGTCAATTGGTTTAAAATGACGCTAAATTCTTTAAAGAATTAATCTTCTAGTTTAACTAGAACTTCAACAGATTTAATTTTTTTACCATCTATTTTCTTTAAAATATTTATTGGTCCAACATCTGAATTTTCTAAATCAATTAGTTTTTCATCTTTTAAATCATAAAAATGATGATGATCTGTTACGTTAGTATCAAAATAAGTTTGATTAGAGTTAATTGGAATTTGCTTCAAATAACCCTTTTTCTCAAAAGCATGGACTGTATTATAAACTGTAGCGAGTGATATTTTATTATTTATCTGTTTCTTAATTTTTTGCTCTAACTCGTTGATCGTGAAATGAAATGTTTTATCTCTATCGAATAAGACTTCACATATTTGAAGTCTTTGTTTTGTGGGTCGCAACCCAGAATTTCTTAATTTTTCTATATATTTCACTATTTGACCATATTGTTAGTTAAAATTATTCTAAACTACTATTATAACTATATTATATGATGTTAAAATCAAGTAAATAAGAATACTCAATCTTATGAAAAAAAACTCCTACTCATTTAATGAGCTAATTAATTGTGGTGAAGGTAAATTATTTGGCTCAGGTAATGCTAAATTACCTCTTCCACCCATGCTAATGTTTGATAGAATTACTGAAATTACAAGTGAACAAGGGGCATTTAAAAAAGGCTCATTAAAAGCAGAGTTGGACATTAAAAAAGACCTTTGGTTTTTTGATTGTCATTTTAAAGAAGATCCTGTTATGCCTGGATGCCTTGGTCTTGATGCTATGTGGCAATTAGTGGGTTTTTATTTAGGCTGGATTGGAAATCCAGGAAAAGGTAGGGCTTTAGGAGTTGGAACTGTAAAATTTACAGGAGAAGTCCTGCAAAATGTAAAATTAGTAAGATATGAGATTGATATGAAAAAAATTATGTCTCCTGGAGGTACAACTGTAGGACTAGCTAACGGTGTAGTTTTCGCAGATAATAAAAAAATATACACTGCAGATAGTTTAAAAGTAGGATTGTTTAAATGATGAGAAGAGTGGTAATTACTGGTATAGGAATTGTATCATGTCTAGGGAATAATCAAGAAGAAGTTCATCAATCTCTTTTAAATTCGAAATCAGGATTATCATTTAGTGAAGAATATAAAGAGCATAACTTAAAGAGTCATGTTCATGGCAAACCAAAAATAAAACTTGAAGATCACATAGATCGAAAAACAATTAGATTTATGGGATCGGGATCAGCCTATAACTATATTGCAATGAAAGAGGCTATAGAAGACTCTGGATTAGAGGAAAAAGAAATAAGTAATTTTAAAACAGGAATTGTTATGGGTTCAGGTGGACCTTCAATTGAAAATGTAATTTTAGCTGCTGATAAAACTAGAGCGAAAACTCCAAAATTAATGGGACCATTTATTGTTCCAAGAACAATGGCAAGTACTGCATCAGCAACTCTTGCCGTGCCATTTAAAATTAAAGGCACTAACTACACAATGAGTTCTGCTTGTGCAACGAGTGGGCATTGTATTGGAAATTCTATGGAATTAATTCAAATGGGTAAACAAGATATTGTATTTGCTGGTGGTAGTGAAGAAATTCATTGGGCAATGACTGCAATGTTTGATGCTATGACTGCTTTATCGTCAAAATATAATGACACACCAGAAACTGCATCAAGAGCATATGACAAAACAAGAGATGGTTTTGTAATTGCTGGTGGTGGTGGAGTATTGGTGCTTGAAGAATACGAACATGCTAAAGCCAGAGGTGCGAAAATATATGCGGAATTAACCGGTTATGGAGCAACTTCGGATGGATACGATATGGTGGCACCATCAGGAGAAGGAGCTATAAGATGTATGAAAATGGCAATGGCAACAACGAAAAATAAAATTGATTATATTAATACTCATGGAACATCAACTCCTGTTGGCGACATTACTGAATTAAATGCTGTTAAAGATACTTTTGGTGATAATATTCCAAAAATAAGCTCTACTAAGTCTTTATCAGGGCATCCATTAGGAGCTGCATCGGTACATGAAGCAATCTATTGTTTAATTATGATGAAAAATAATTTCATCGCTGGATCAGCAAATATAAATGAAATAGATGAAGAGGCTAAAAATTTTCCTATAATTTCAAAAACTGAGACAGGAACAACTTTAAATACAGTTATGTCTAATAGTTTTGGTTTTGGTGGAACTAATGCAGCTTTAATTTTTGAAAAGGTTTAATTTATGAGTTTGATGAAGGGTAAAAAAGGATTGGTAATGGGAGTTGCCAATGAGAGATCTATTGCCTGGGGTATTTCACAAAAACTTGCAGAAGCAGGAGCTGAGCTCGCATTCACATATTTAGGGGACGCTTTAAAGAAAAGAGTTATTCCTTTAGCAGAAAAATTAAATTCAAAAATAACATTTAGCTGTGATGTAGAAAAAAAAGAAGATGTAACAAAATTATTTGAAGATGTTAAATCGCAATGGGGTGAAATAGATTTTGTAGTTCATGCAATTGCTTTTTCTGATAAATCAGAATTATCTGGAGAATATTTGAACACAACGAGAGAAAATTTTTTGAGAAGTATGTTAATTTCTTGTTTTTCGTTTACTGAAGTTGCTAAGGAAGCATCTAAAGTAATGAAAGAAGGTGGAAGTTTAATCACTCTAAGCTACGAAGCAAACAAAGCTATTCCAAATTATAATGTAATGGGTGTTTGCAAAGCTGCATTGGAATCTAGTGTTAAATATCTAGCAAGGGATCTGGGTGCAAAAGGTATGAGAGTAAATGCTATAAGCGCTGGACCAATTAAAACTTTAGCAGCTTCTGCAATTGGAGATGCAAAATTCCTATATAAATGGAATGAAGACCATTCTTTACTTAAAAGAAACGTAGATATTCATGATGTTGGAAATTCAGCATTATATTTATTAAGTGAACTTGCAAACGGAGTTACTGGTGAAATTCACTACGTAGATGCTGGATATAACAAAGTAGGAATGCCCGATCCTAAAAACATCACTTAATAAACAAGGGCGTTCTGTTACCAGTTGCCCCTAAAATTTATTCAGCAGCTTGCTTCATGGATAGTTTAACTTTACCTCGGTCAAAACCAATTACTTTAACCTTTACCTCGTCACCTTCTTTGACAACGTCGGTAACTTTAGCAACTCTTTTGTCTGCTAGCTCTGAGATATGAACAAGTCCATCTTGTTTTCCTAAAAAATTTACAAATGCACCAAACTCCATAATCTTCATTACCTTGCCTGAATAAATTTTATTTATTTCCGCTTTTGCAGTAATGTCTTTAATCATTTGCATAGCAATATTTCTAGACTCTTCGTCTGGAGCGGCAACTGTTACAACTCCCTCGTCATTGACATCAACTTTAGCACCTGATTTTTCAACTATCTCTCTAATTGTTGCTCCACCTTTTCCAATTACAGCGGCGATATCTTTTTTATCAACAGTTACTTGTTCCATTTTTGGAGTGTGTTTTCCAACATCTTCTCTTGAAGATGATAGTGCTTTGTTCATTTCCCCTAAAATATGAACTCTTCCATCCTTAGCTTGGCTTAAAGCCTGTTCCATGATTTCAAATGTTATTCCTGTAATTTTTATATCCATTTGTAGTGAAGTTATTCCATCTTTAGTTCCAGCAACTTTAAAATCCATGTCACCTAAATGATCCTCATCACCCAAAATATCTGATAGTACGCTAAAATTGTCCCCTTCTTTAATAAGTCCCATAGCAATACCTGCAACTGGCTCTTTGATAGGGACTCCAGCATCCATTAGTGCTAAAGATGCACCACAAACAGTAGCCATTGATGAAGAGCCATTGGACTCTGTAATCTCTGATACTATTCTAAAAGTGTATGGAAACACCTCTTTTGATGGTAATGAAGAATTAATAGCTCTCCAAGCAAGTTTTCCATGACCAATTTCACGTCTTCCAGTTCCAATTCTTCCAGTTTCACCAACTGAAAAAGGAGGAAAATTATAATGAAGCATAAATCGTTCTCTTTGAAGTCCATCTAAGCTTTCAATTCTTTGTTCATCATCAGATGTACCTAATGTAGTAACTACAATCGCTTGTGTTTCACCTCTTGTGAATAATGCAGAACCATGTGTTCTTGGTAAGACACCAACTTCACATGAGATAGGTCTTACATCAGATAATCCTCTACCATCAATTCTATTTTTATTTTTAAGAATATCTGTTCTAACAATTTTCTTCTCTAAGTTTTTAAGCTGCGAATTAACATCAAGATCAGAATAATTTTCATTCTCTTCAAAAAGCTTTTTAGCTTTATCAGTAATCTCAGAAATTTGATTTGATCTATCTTGCTTATCTCTTGTTGCAAAAGCTTTTTTAAGATCTTCTGTAAAAGTTTCTTCAAGTTTTTGTTTAATTTCAGATAAATCCTTTTTCTCAACAGTCCACTCCGTTTTTCTGCATTCTTTTGCAAGTTCCTCTATCATTTCAATTACTGGAATAAATCCTTCATGACCAAATTTAACTGCTGCTAACATTACTTCTTCAGAGAGACCTGATGTTTCAGATTCAACCATAAGCACTGCATCTTTAGTACCTGCTACAACTAAATCTAAACTTGAATTTTCCAACTCTTCTTTTGATGGGTTAAGAATATATTTACCATCAACGTAACCTACTCTAGATGCTCCTACTGGTCCCATAAATGGCATTCCAGAAATAGCTAATGCTGCTGAAGAAGCAGTGATTGCTAGAATGTCTGGTTGGTTTTCTTTGTCATATGAAATTACTGTTGGTAACAACTGTACTTCATTTTTAAATTCATCAGGAAACAAAGGTCTGATTGGTCTATCAATTAATCTTGAGATTAATGTTTCACTCTCAGTTGGTCTTGCTTCTCTTTTAAAATACCCACCTGGAATTTTTCCTCCAGCATAGTATTTTTCTTGATAGTTTACAGATAATGGGAAATAATCCATATCAGGATTAATTTTTTTAGCTCCTACCACTGTTGCTAAAACGACTGTCTCTCCACATGTTGCGATTATTGCACCGTCTGCCTGTCTTGCTACTTTACCCGTTTCTAAACTTATCTTCTTTCCAGCTACTTCAATTTCTTTCTTATATACTTTAAACATTTCATTTCCATTTCGTTTCGTTCGTTTCGTTCCATTCAGTTCTATCTAGCTTGATCTCTATTTTCTTAAATTCAATTTCGACAGTACATTTTTGTAAGAATCCATCTTATTTTTTTTTAGATATTCCAACAATTTTTTTCTTCTATTTACCGCTCTCAACAATCCGACAGATGAATGTTTATCTTTTTTGAATTGTTTTACATGTTTAGAGAGAGTTTCAATTTTCTCAGTTAGCAAAGCAACCTGTATCTCTGAAGATCCAGTATCTTTATCATGCATTGCTAATTCTTTAACATTTTTATTCATGCTTGATTTATCCTATTTATTAGTTTGTTTTATTAAATTTTCTATTTTTTCGGCATACTCAAAAGATTCGTCTTTTCTAAAAAGAATTTTAGGTAAAAATTTCATTTCCACTTTTTTCGATAAAATTTTTCTGATCAAAAATGAATAATCTTTCAAAACATTAAGTGACTCTTCAGCGTCTTTTCCTCCTAATGGAAGAACATATGCTTTAGCGATTTTTAAGTCAGGACTCATTTTTACTTCTGTAACTGTTATAGTATTAGTATCTAAATTTGGAACCTTAGCCTCATTTCTAATAAAAATCATGCTTAAAGATTGTTTTATCATTTCTCCTACTCTGAGTTGCCTTTGAGATATTGGTTTACCAATTCTATCTGTCATTAAATAGTCCTTTCTGTAGACTGAACACTAAAGGCCTCTATTGTGTCATTTTTTTGAAAATCCATATAATCTTTTACTGTAATTCCACATTCTTGACCATTGCTAACTTGTTTTACTTGATTTTTTTCTCTAAAAATTGTTCCAACTTTACCAGTATAAATTATAGCACCATCTCTAATAATTCTGACTTCAGAGGAGCTTGCTATTTCTCCTTCAACTACTTTAGAGCCAGCAACTTTTCCAGCTCCTGATACTTTAAATATTTCTAATATTTGTGCAGAACCTGTTATTGTTTCTTTAACATCAGGAGCTAATAAACCTGACATTTTTTGCTTAATATAATCTAATACTTCATAAATAATATTATATGAAGAAATTTTAATTTTTTCATTTTCTGCAAGTTTTTTAGCTTCTTTGCTTGGCTTGACATTAAAAGCTATGAGAACCGCATTTGATGCTTTTGCAAGAGTCACATCTGTTTCTGTCACCATTCCAATGTCTGCTAAAATTATTTTTGGTTTTACCTCATCATGCTTTATTTGATTAATTGCATTTTTAATTGCCTCTGATGATCCATGTACATCAGATTTAATAATTAAATTTAATTCTTCTGCTCCTTTGTTAGAAAAAGCTGAGTCTTGTGTTGCAAATGCTAAAGGATTTTTACCTTCAGTATTTTCTTTGCTTCTGTTTTCACTCAAAGTTTTAGCTTCTTTTTCAGTATCAAGAACAATAAAGTCATCTCCTGCCTTTGCTGCACCATTGATACCTAATATTTCTATGGGAGTTGATGGAGGAGCCTCATCGATATTTTTGCTTTTATCGTTTATAATTGCTCTTATCTTTCCCCACTTTAAACCACTTACAAAAAAATCGCCTCTTTTCAATGTTCCGGTAGTCACAATAATTGTAGCAACAGGGCCTCTCCCTACATCTATTTTTGATTCAAGAACTATGCCTGTGGCTTTTGACTCAAAATCAGTTTTTAAATCCAATATTTCAGCTTGAAGAGTAATCGCTTCTAACAATTTATCTAAATTTAGTTTGGTTTTAGCAGATATTTCAACCATTAGAGTATCACCGGATAGATCCTCAGCTATTAATTCGTGCTCTAGTAATTGATTTTTAATTTTTTGTGGGTCAGCTTCTGGTAAATCACATTTATTGATTGCTACAACTATAGGAACACCAGCTGCTTTTGCGTGTTTAATAGACTCAACGGTTTGAGGCTTTACTCCATCATCTGCGGCTACAACTAAAACAACCACATCAGTTAGCTTTGATCCTCTAGCTCTCATTTCTGTAAAGGCGGCATGGCCAGGTGTATCAATAAATGTTAATTTATTTGATCCGTTTTGAATTTGGTAAGCTCCAATATGCTGCGTTATACCTCCGAATTCACCCGAAACTACATTAGCTTTTCTTAAAACATCTAATACAGATGTCTTTCCATGATCAACATGGCCCATAACTGTAACAATTGGTGGTCTATTTTTTAAGTTTTCTACTCTAGTTGCTTTTATTTTTTGTATTATCTCTTCGGTCTTTTCTTCTCGAATTGGATTATGTCCAAATTCTTTCGCAAGATATTCTGCTGTATCAGCAGCTAAGGATTGATTAATTGTAACTGTTACTCCCATTCCAAATAAAAACTTGATAACATTGCTCGACTGCTCAGCCATTCTGTTTGCTAACTCTCTAACAGTTATTGTCTCCGGGATGTGAATATCTCTTTTTACCTGCTTTAAGCTTTCCTTATTATCTTCTTTGTTAGCGCTCTTTAGTTCTTTTTGTCTTGCTCTTTTAACAGAAGCTAAACTTCTTTCTCTAGTTTCTATTTCATCACTTAAAGCTCTAGAAACAGTAAGCTTAACTTGTCTTTTATTTGCCCCTAATTTTGATTTTTTATCACTATCAGAGTCAGTTTTTAACTTTTTAGTTGCTCTTTGTTCTGCAAGTTTACGTCTTTCAAAATCAGACGTGGATCCTGATGTTTTAGGTGGAAAATTAGGTTTTACATTTGATCCATGTTTAAAACTTAATGTAGATGGTCTAGGACTAAAACTTTTTGTAGAACTGGATTTAACAAAAGGCCTGCTAACTTTTTTTTCAATTATAACAGTCTTTTTTCCTTGAGTTTTTGCTGGTTCTAAATTTTTAAATTGCTTTTTTGGATTTCCTGAAATAGTAAGTTTTTTCTTTTTGTTTTCCATTTCTCATACCTCAATCTTTATAAATAATATTACGTGCTGACATTACTAGTTCATCTGCCTCCTCTTTAGATAGAGCAAAATCTTCCAAATAACCCTCTATTTTTATTCTTTCACCTTTTACAATGTCAAATCCACCTGTAAGTTCGTCTGATGCCAGATCAGCAAAATCCTCTAGCTTAAGTATTTTTTGTTCCCCAAGAGTTACCAACATACCAGGAGTTAGTCCCTTTAAATTAATAAGCGATTCTTCCAGGCCGAGACTCTTTATTCTTTCGGAAATATCTTCCTGGTCTTTCTTATGAAAATCTTTAGCTCTATCTATTAGTGCTTTTGCAGTATCTTCCTCAATACCTTCTATTTTAATTAAATTTTCAACAGAACTATCTTTAATATCATCAATCGTTGAGAATCCCTCAGCAACCAATAATTGTCCTAAAGTTTCGTCTAACTCTAAATTTTTAACAAAATTATCAGTTTTTTCCTTAAACTCTAATTGTCTTCTCTCAGAATCTTCCTGGTCAGTCATTATATTAATTTCATAATTTAAAAGTTTTGTAGCTAACCTAACATTTTGACCTCTTCGACCAATGGCTTTACTTAGGTTTTCCTCAGTTAAAATTACGTCTAATTTTTTTCTTTCCACGTCTACATTTACTCTTTGTACTTCTGCGGGTGATAAAGCATTAGATACTAAAATAGCAGGATCTTCAGACCAATTAACTATATCAATTTTTTCACCTTGTAATTCATTTACTACAGCTTGTACTCTCGATCCTCTCATACCAACACAAGCTCCCACTGGATCAAGAGAAGTATCTACAGCTTTCACACAAATTTTTGCTCTACTACCTGGGTCTCTTGACGAAGATTTAATTTCAATTAGTCCATCATAAATTTCTGGTACTTCTTGCACAAATAGTTGTTCCATAAATTTCGGATGCGCTCTAGATAAAAATATTTGTTGTCCTCTTTGTTCTCTTCTAACATCACAACAAAATGCTTTAATTCTGTCTCCAGCTTTTATATTTTCTCTGGGTATCATCTCATTTTTTTGGACAATTGCCTCTGTTCTACCAAGATCAACAATTACGTTACCAAATTCTAATCTTTTTACAATTCCACTCAAAATAGTATCTTTCTTATCAATAAAATCATTATACTGTCTGTCTCTCTCTGCTTCTCTTACGTTAGAGCTAATTACTTGTTTTGCTGTTTGAGCAGCTATTCTTCCAAAATCAAAAGATGGTAGTGGTTGAAGTATTTCATCACCAATTTTTTTTTCTTTATTAATCTCATTAAGATTTATTGCATCCTCAAGTTTTATTTCTATATTTGAGTTTTCTGGATTGTCTGAAATAATTAATTTCCTGAAAATTTCAATATCTCCGCTCTCTCTATTTATTAATACCTTAATTTCATTATCTTGACCAAATTTTGATTTTGCAGCTTTGGCTATGCCAGTTTCCATGGAGCTTATAATTAATTCTTTATCTATGGACTTTTCTAAAGCAACTGCCTCTGCTATTCTTAGTAATTCAAGTTTATCTGCTCTTTTATTTAACATATTTTAGTTTGCTCCAAAAAAAAATGGGCTTAAGCCCATTTTGATAGTTCAACAATGTAAGAGCAATATAGTAAAGTATTTTCTTAATTCAATAGAAACTATTTAGAAAATATGCTTGATTTATCAGTTTTTTCCCATGAAAAAGACCCATTATTCTCTGGTGTTCTTCCAAAGTGGCCATAAGCAGCTGTTTTCTCATATATAGGTTTATTTAAGTTAAGCATCTCTCTAATTCCCCTTGGGCTTAGATCGAAATTTTCCTTTATTTTTTTTTCAACAAAAAAATTTTTTTCTAAATCGTTGTCAAATAAATTAACATAAATTGATAAAGGTTTAGAAACCCCAATTGCATAAGCTAATTGAATTAAACACCTATCAGATATTTTAGAAGCAACAACATTTTTTGCTATATATCTTGCTGCGTAAGCAGCAGATCTGTCAACTTTTGTCGGATCCTTTCCTGAAAAAGCACCACCACCATGAGGTGCTGCCCCTCCATAAGTATCTACTATAATTTTTCTACCTGTTAATCCACAATCCCCATCTGGTCCTCCAATTACAAAGTTTCCAGTTGGATTAACATAAAATTCGTTCTCTTCAAATCCTTCAAGAAAAAAATTTGGTATAGATTTTAATAGATAAGGTCTTAGTAAATCTCTTACTTGGGATTGATTTACGTCTGCAGAGTGTTGAGAAGAGATTACTACTGATTTAACTCTATTAGGCTTACCATCAACATATTCAAAAGTAACCTGGCTTTTAGAATCAGGTTCAATATTTTTTAGTTTTCCAGACTTTCTATCTTCAGCCATTAAACGTAAAATTTTATGTGAGTAATGAATAGGTGCAGGCATTAATTCATCAGTTTCATTGCATGCATACCCAAACATTATACCTTGGTCTCCAGCTCCCTCATCTTTATTTCCTGAGGAGTCCACACCCATTGCAATATCGACTGATTGAGAATGCAGATGACTTTCAATTTTTGTAGCTTCCCTCCATGTAAAACCATCTTGGTCATAGCCAATATCTTTTATGCAGTTTCTTACATTTTCAATTAATTCATTTTGCTTAATCTCAGGACCCCTAACTTCGCCAGCTAAAACAACTTTGTTAGTTGTAGTAAGAGTTTCACATGCAACCCTGGAAAAGGGGTCTTCTGAAAGATAACTATCAACAACCATATCTGAAATTCTATCAGAAACTTTATCTGGGTGCCCCTCAGATACAGACTCGCTTGTAAAAAGATAATTTTTAAGATTATTCATTTCTAATTTTATTAAATGAAAATATTAATAAAATATACATTAAAATTAACAATCCAAAGATTTTATTTCCATAAATAGAAAATATTGTTGGTTGTATTATCTTAGTTTCTTCAAGTTCTACGTATCCTGAATTTCCAAAATCAACACTATGTTCAACAATTCCTAAAGGATTTATTATTGCCGCAATTCCATTATTTGCGGATCGAAGAATATATTTTCTATTTTCAATTGCTCTTAGAACACTGTGATCAAAATGTTGCTGTGGCCCAATAGATTGGCCAAACCAACCATCCTCAGAAATATTAACTATCAAATCATAGCTAGGATTTGAAATCAATTTACCAGAATAAATTATTTCGTAACATATTAAAGGTAAAATTTGTAAAGAAAAACCTTGTTTTTTTATTTTAATAATTTCTCTTAGATTCCCACTTGAAAAAGATTGATAATTATTAGTCAAAGATTTTAAACCAATATTTTTCAGAACGTTTTCAAAAGGTAAAAATTCACCAAATGGCACTAGATTAATTTTATTATAAGTATCTATTAAATCAAACTCATGATTGTAAATAGATAAAGAATTAAAATATTTAATAGAACCATCTTTTGTAGATTTATTATTTACCCCAATAATTAATAAATGTTTTTCACTAAAATAATTACTAAACAACAATTTATATTCACTAAATTCTTTTTCTGTAATATTTGGAAGAATTCCTTCTGGCCATATAAAAATGGTTTTCTGATTTTTATTTGGACTACTTAATTTTATTAGATCTTTAATAATTGAGTTAGAATCCGCGCCAAGATAAAACCTATCAAGATTAATGTTAGAACCTATTACTCTTACTTTATACTCATATTCTCTATCATTAGCTTTATAAAATTTTTCTTTATAAGAATGTCCATAAAAATAGAAAAGTCCTGTAATAATAAAAAAAGAAATACAAATACAAACGTTTTTTTTTGTATTTTTTAATATGATAATAGATGGACTAGTAAATAGAGAAATACAAAATAAATTTAATCCGTAAGTTCCTATAATTGATGTTATACTTAAAATTTCTAACTGTCTTGAAAAACTGTAAACAATAAGATTCCAGGGAAATCCTGTAAAAATTGAACCTCTAATAAATTCTATTATTCCAAAGATTAAAGAAAATAAAATAAATGAAGATAAAATTTTTTTTGATTTTAAAATTATAAATAGATAAGAAACTATTCCATAAAACAATGCTAAAAATGCTGGGATCAAAATTACTGTAAATGGAATTAAAAATTTAAAATTTTGATCAAATGATAGTGAAATTGATATCCAATATAAATTAGTTACAAAATAACCAAATCCAAACAACCAGCCATATAAAAAGAAAATTTTAGCATTTCTGTTTTGTGTTGATTTTTTTAATAAAAATAAAAAAAATAAAGTAAAAGTAAAAAAATTTACTAAAATATAATTGAAAGGTGGTAAACTTAAAGAGGTTGTCATCCCTAAAGTTACTAAGAACAGAGGTGTGGTGTATAATTTTAAATTCAATTTAATTAAGTTTTGAAATTACTGATTTGAATATCCGATTTTCTTCTTTTAACATTTTGATATAATCTTTATCTTTTATGTGATCAAAATGAAGTAAATGAAGAAAACCATGAATAAAAGTCTTAATTAATCTTTCCTTAAATATTTTGTAAGACAATGGCCTTGGTTTATTTATAAAATTATAACTTATTATAATATCCCCAATATAACTTTCTTTTGATATTCTAATTTTTGAATTAAATGGAAAAGATAGAATATCAGTAGATTTATTTTTGTTTCTAAACTTTTTATTCAATTTTTTAATATTTTTATTATTCGAAAGCAAAAGTGTTAAGCTAACTGTTTTTTTTATAAATCTATATTTTTTTGGGAATGCCTTACAAATATTTTTAAAGAATAAATTTTTATTTACAATTTTTTTAGACCAAGCTTTCTCCTCAGAGAAGACACTAATATTAATCATTTTTAGAATAAGCTTTTACAATTTTGGAAACAAGTGGATGTCTAACAACATCTGAATGATCAAAATCAACAATTGTAATTTCATCTAAATTTGACAATAATTCTTTAGATCTTACTAATCCTGACATATTTTTATTTGGCAAATCAATTTGCGTCGGATCTCCATTCACAACTATTTTAGAGTTTTCACCAATTCGGGTTAAAAACATTTTAATTTGAGTATCAGTTGCATTTTGAGCCTCATCTAAAATGGCAAAAGAATTCTTAAGTGTTCTTCCTCTCATAAATGCTAATGGGGCAATTTCAATATCGCCTATCTCAATCATTCTTTGTATCTTCTCAAAATCAAATAAATCGTAAAGTGAGTCATACAAAGGTCTAAGATAAGGATCAACTTTTTCTTTCATATCTCCTGGTAAAAAACCAAGTCTTTCCCCAGCTTCTACTGCTGGTCTTGATAAAATTATTCTCTCAATTTTTTTTTCTAAAAGCATAGTAAGACCTACAGCAACAGCTAAAAAAGTTTTCCCTGTTCCTGCTGGTCCAGCTGAAATTATTATATCACTTTGTCTTAAGGCTCTAACATACTCTTTTTGTTTTTCAGATCTTGGTATAATAGATTTTTTTGGCGTTTTAATAATGTCTGTAACATTATTATTTTTAACTTTCTCATTTATCATAAATTTATCCACCGAAGAGACTATATCTTTATTTTCTATTGTACCATTATTGATGTATTGATTAGCTAAAAATTGAATTGCATTTTTTAATATTTCATTTTTTTGAGGTGTAGACTTAATCAATATTGAGTTACCTCGAGAATATAAACTTGATTGGGTAATTTTTTCTAATTCTTTTAAGTTTTTGTTAAACTCTCCAACAACGCCCATTAATAATTCATTGTCTTGGAATATTACACTCAATGAATTGTTGTCTGAGTAAACAAATTTAAGTAATGAGTCAGTATTTTTATTTATCAAACTAGTCAATTATTATGCTACCTTCTGATTTGATTTACTTATTATTTCTCCAAATAAAGTACTTCTATTACTTCGTTTAATTTTTACATTTAAAATTTTTCCTATGTCTTCTTTATTACCGTCAAATATTACAGGTGTCATGAATTCCGTGCGCCCAAATACTTGCCTCTTGTCCTTTGTTAAATTCTCAACTAATACATTTAACGATTTATTTTCTAAAGACTTATTCATAATGATTTGATTTTCAAAAAGTTGATTTTGTATTTTTAACAATCTTTCAATAGAAACTTCTCTCTTAACCTGTTTAAGATTTGCCGCCACTGTTCCAGGTCTGGGACTAAAAATAAATGAATATGAATTAATAAACTTAACTTTTTTAATTAAATCTAAAGTTTCTTCAAAATCTTTTTCTTCCTCACCAGGATAACCAATAATGAAATCACTAGAAAATTCTATTTTAGGATTAATTTTTTTTAACTTATAAAAAATTTTTAAGTACTCACTTATGGAATGTTGTCTGTTCATTAGATTTAAAATTTTATTGGATCCACTTTGAACAGGTAAATGTACTAGTGGCATTAATTTTTTTGAGTGCTTATAAATATCAACTAAATCATTTGTCATATCTTTTGGGTGAGAAGTGGTAAATCTCAGTCTTTTTACATTTGAAAATTTTTCAATCTCTAGAATTAAATTCGATAATCTATATTCTCCACTTTTGTAAGCATTAACATTCTGACCAAGCAAAAATATTTCCTTTGCCCCGTTATCCGCTAAAAATTTTGCTTCATCTATAATCTGTTGAAATGGTCTTGAGAACTCAGGCCCCCTTGTGTAAGGCACTACACAAAAATGACAAAATTTATCACATCCCTCTTGTATTGTTAAAAATGAAGATGCTTTTCCTGAATTATTTTTAATTTTACTTAGATAATCAAATTTAGTATCAGCATCAAATTCGGTAATTTCTGTTTTTTCTTTTTTCTCAACATAATTTAATATTTTATCATTAATTTCATGATAAGATTGAGGACCTATTACAATATCTATGAAAGGCTCTCTTCTCAACATTTCTTGATTTTCGGCCTGTGCAACACAACCAGTAACAATAACCAGTGGTTTTTTTTTTAATCTAAAAACTTTTTTAACTCTACCGATCTCATGGTAAACTTTTTCTTTTGCCTTATCCCTAATGTGGCATGTATTTAAGACATAACAATTAGCATCATAGTAATTGTCAGTTTTATAATAACCAATTTTTTTTACTATATCAAAAATACGATTTGAATCATATTCGTTCATTTGACATCCAAAAGTTTTAATAAATATTTTTTGCTTCATTTATTGAGATTTTTTTTTAATCCCATATAGCTCTAGTTTATGATCAACTAAAGAGTAACCATATTTTTCTGCAACTTTTATTTGAAGTTTTTCAATTTCTTCATCTACAAATTCTATTATTTCACCTGTCTTAACGTCTATTAAGTGATCATGGTGACTTTCTATCATTGCTTCATATCTTGCCTTACCACCTTTAAAATCATGTTTTGCTAATATACCAGCCTCTTCTAACAGTTTCACTGTTCTATAAACTGTTGCAATACTAATTTTAGAGTCTATTTTTGATACTCTGCTATACAATTCATCTACGTCTGGATGATCTGAGTCTCCATAAGCTTCTTTTGATTGTGATATTACTTTTACAATCAATTTTCTCTGATCGGTTAGTTTAACACCTTTTGATAAACATTTTTGTTCAATTGTATCTGACATAATTTAATTTTAACTTATATAAATAGGATTAATCAAATTTTTTTTAATCTTAAATTTATCGCATAGAATGGGGATATTTTCATACTTAATTTCACTAATATCTTTAAAATCTTTAGAACTATAACAATAATAATCAATTTTCTTTGCTAAATGGATTGCTTTGACTGTAGATAAAGAGTTTCTTATTCCTGCAAAACTACCTGGACCTCTATTTACATAAATTGTTAAAATATCTTTTAATTTCATGTTTTTTGAACTCAAAAACTCATTGATCAATATCATTAATTTTTCATAATTAGTTTTGCTATTTTTATGACTGATATTATAAATATCATTATTATTAATGATCATTAAAAATATATCTTCTCCTGCAACATCAATAATTAGTTTTGTCATTTCTATATTTTTTTTTTTGGTAAATTCTAATGCAGAAGATGATAATAGCAAATATTATTCAAAAGATGAAGGTATAGTGTCAATAATGTACCATCGTTTTAATGAATCAAAATATCCGTCAACCAATATTCAAATTGAAATATTTAAAGAACACTTATTTATTATCAAAAATTCTAATTTCGACTTTTATAATCCAGCAGATTTTAAAAATAATTTTGATATACCCAAGATAAATAAAAAAATTTTACTTACCATAGATGATGGTTTTGAGTCTTTTTATAAGGAGGCTTGGCCTATTTTGAAAAAAGACAAGATACCCTTTATTTTATTTGTATCGACTGAACCTGTGGGTAAAAATGGATATATGACTTGGAATCAAATAAAAGAAATAGAAAAATTTGAGTTTGTTGAAATTGGTCATCACTCTCATTCTCATGATTATTTAATAGATAAAACAAATGAAGAGTTTGTATCTGATATTAAAAAAGCTAATAATTTATTTTTAAAAAATTTAGGATATATTCCGCCATTATTTTCCTATCCTTTTGGTGAATATTCTAAATTTATGAAAGACTATATTTCTAAAAATTTTCTATTTTCATTTGGTCAGCATTCAGGAATAATTGATTTAAATAAGGATAAATTTGAACTACCTAGATTTCCAATTAATGAAAAATATGGTGAAGTGAAAAGATTTAAGTCAATTGTTAATTATTTTCCATTAGAATATAGAAGCCTAATGCCAGAGGAAAAAAAATTAAAAAAAGAGAACAATCCGCCAAGATTTTTGGTAAAATTTTTTAAAGACCAAAAAAATTTAGACCGTATAAGTTGTTATTCTAACGAAGGTGGTATTTGGGAAAAATCAAAAATTAGATTTAATAATTTAGAGCTTACAATTGAATTTAGAGAACCCTTTGTTCCAAGAAGAGGTAGAATTAATTGCTCATTACATGATGGAAATAAATGGAGATGGTTCGGCACTCAATTTACAGTAAGATAATATTAAATTAAACTTTCAAGTTCTTTACTGGAAGGTAATAATTTAGCATCATCAAAATCTTTCAAATTGTTTTGTTTTATTATTTTTTTTAAAACTTCAACATATTGATCTCCAGTTTCAGCATATTTGTCTAAATATTTAGACAAAGTTATACTATCTAAAGATTTACCTAAATCTCTCAACTCTGCTCTAGCCAACCTAAAATCTTTATAACTAGAATGTGTGTTTAAATTTCTTTGATATGCTCTGACAGATGCTTGTAAAACATTAAACCTCATAACTTTATGTCCTTGATCTTTATCAGCTTCTTTAGGTTTTAAACCCTCACCAGACCAAGTCCATTGACCAAATAATGCATTTCCTTGTTGCGCAAATCTCGAAGTACCCCACCCAGTCTCTTTAGCTGCTTGAGCTATTGCAAGAGAGACTGGAATTTCATCCATTCTAATCTTTAATTCAGATAAATCCTTAGATGGAACTCCGTATTGTTTATACTTTTTATTTAACCATTTTCTTTCTAAACCGGAATTATTGCTTTTATTGATTATTGCAAATAATCTCATTCTATCTAATTTTATATTATTATTTTCTTCTAGAATTAAAGGCAAAATAATTTGAATAAAAAGATCTTTCCTTTTTTTTGAATTTTCAATCATTTTAATTTCAGCTGGCAAGAGAGATAGAGCAACTGGTTTTACTAATTTTGTTTTTCTAACATCGTCTAATTTGTAATTTGTATCCTCAAATAATTGTTTAATTGTAGATGCATCAAGTCTTACAGTGTCTGTTTCTTGATCATTTAAACTATATATATCTATCAATAAATCATCCTCATTAAGCTTTAGTTTATCTTGATTGCTATTACTTGGTTGATTATTTAATGTATACGCTAAAATTGCTTTTGAATTGTTCTGAAACCCATCTTTAGTGATTATCTTGTTATTTGTGAAATTTATAATTATTGGAAAAGAATAAAAAAACAAGATAACAACCAAAGAACTTAATAGAATTCTCGGAATAGTCTGTAAATTATTATCCTTTAACAATCTAACGACTTTAATATTTGTTTTTTTAAAGGTTTTTTTCATGATTAAATAGCAACTACCTCTTTAACTTCAGGTAGATAATGGCATAAAAGATTTTGAACACCCTGCTTTAATGTCATCGTGGAGCTTGGACATCCAGAACAACTTCCTTGTAATTGCACTTTAACTATACCATTTTTAAATTCTTTAAACCTAATGTCACCTCCATCCTTTGCAACTGCTGGTCTTATTTTTTGATCGAGTATTTTTATAATTTTTTTTTCTATCTCATTTAAATCTTCGTTTGTAGACTCGTTTATATCTTTGTTAATTACATAATCTTTTCCTGATGAATAAAAATCATTGATTAATGAAATTACTATATGTTTAATTTCATCCCAAGGCGTGTCGTTATATTTATTTACAGATATAAAATCTTTACTTAAAAAAATCCCTTCTACACCATTTATTGACATAATGTTTGTAATAAGTTCGTTTTTGACATTATCTTTTTTTGTTATCTCAAATGATCCACCATTTGAGACTACTTTTCCTGGTAAAAATTTAAGGGAATTTGGATTAGGTGTAATTTCAGTCTGCACAAACATACTTTATATATAATCAAAATTTCATAAATTTAAACTTGTTAATTAAAATAATCTAAAAACCGACTATTTCGTGAATTTTCTCAATCTTTTTTGTCGCTATATCGTTGGCTTTGGAACGGCCATCTAAAAGTATTTTATCTAAATAACTTTTTTCATTTAGTAACTTTTTAATGTCATTTGAAATGGGCTTGATTTTATCAACTAAAATTTCAGACAATTTTTCTTTGAATTCAGAAATATTTTTTCCAGAAAATTCATTTAGAGATTTTTCAAAATCTAGATCAGAGATGCTTGCATAAATTCCAATTAAATTCTTTACCTCTGGTCGAGAACTTAACTCTTCCAACGATGAAGGCATCGGCAAAGAGTCTGACTTTGCTTTTTTAATTTTATTAATGATTTGATCATCATTATCTGTTAAGTTTATTCTACTAAGATCAGACATTTCTGATTTACTCATTTTTTTTGTACCATCTTTAAGACTCATAATTCTAGAAAATTCTTTTTTAATTAAAGGTTCAGGGATTTTAAAAAAATCCATAGCTTTAAAATCACTATTAAATTTTTGCGCTATGTCTCTACAAAGTTCTAAGTGTTGTTTTTGATCATCTCCGACAGGAACATGCGTAGAATCATAAAGTAGGATATCTGCTGCCATCAGAACTGGATAAGAATAAAGTCCAATACTTGCCTTTTCTTTATCTTTTCCAGCTTTTTCCTTAAATTGTGTCATTCTATTCAACCATCCCATCCTAGCGGTACAACTTAAAATCCATGCAGCCTCTGAATGTGCGCTTACCTGAGATTGGTTAAAAATAATACTTTTTTTTGGATCTATACCACTTGCTATAAAGGTTGCTACTGTCTCGCGGATATTATCTTTTAATTCTTTAGGATCTTGATTTACAGTGATAGCGTGTAAGTCAACTACACAGAAAATACAGCTATTGTTGTTGTCGTTATTTAGCTCAACAAAATTTTTTATAGCTCCTAGATAATTTCCTAAGTGTAAATTTCCAGTGGGCTGAACTCCTGAAAAAATTTTTTTTTCCATAATTAATACTTTAATTTAATATCTTCATATTTAAAAGCTTTGATAAGTAGTGACAATACTAGATAAAAAATAAAACTTAAAAAGACAGATAAAACTAAATAAATTGATTTAAGGTGATAATCATAAATAAGTTGATTTTCAAAAATTAACATTAAAGATTTAAATATTATGCCCATAACAATTGATGCTAAAATAATTTTTATAAATCTAATCAAAAAGATTTTATTAAATCTAAATAAATTTTTATTTTTCAGAAAAATTAACAAAATAATTGAATTGAGCCAAGATGATAACGTTGTAGCTATAGGAATAATAATAAATCCAATACTTTTAAAGTAATATACACTTATAATAATATTAATTATGACCGAAAATAATGAGATATAAAAAGGGGTTTTGGTATCATGGTTAGCAAAAAAAAATGTTGAAAAAACTTTTATCATAGCAAAAGCAGGTAATCCTAAACCAAAATAAAAGAGTGCTTTAGCAGAGTTATTTACTGCCTCTTGGCTAAAAGAACCATATCCAAATAATCCTGAGATAATTTGATCAGATCCTATAATTAATGCAACGGTGGCAGGTAAACTCAAAAACATACTTAGTTCTAATGCTTTATTCTGTATTAATAATATTTTATTTTTTTTCTTTAAATTAACATATTTTGAAAGTTGAGGTAGAACTACTACTCCTATTGCAATGCCAGCTAGGGCTAAGTTAATTTGATAAATCCTATCAGCGTAATATAAATATGATACAGCGCTAGCTTGAAAAGATGCAATTATTGTCCCTATAAGAATATTTATTTGGGTAACACCAGATGAAAAAATACTTGGTAATAGTTTTTTAAAAAAAATTTTAATGTCGTGATTAATCTTAAACTTAAAATGAAAACTAATTGAATAGTATTTTTTTGCAAATCCATATAAAAAAATTAATTGTAAAAAACCTGCAAAAGAAACACCGTATGAAAGATAATAAATTAAGTCATCGTTTAGAACTTTCCCAAAAATTAAAATACCAATTAAAACTAGATTTAAAATTATAGGAGCAGCTGAAGCAGCTGCGAATTTATTATGGGAGTTTAATATTGCAGCAAAAAAAGAGGATAAACAGACGAATAATAAAAATGGAAAAGTAATTCTTGTTAAATCTATTGCAAGGTCAATTTTCTTACTATTCTCTAAGAAACCTGGGGCAATCAAACCTACAAAAATAGGCATAAAGATTTCGATAATCAAAACAATGATGAATAAACATAAAAAAAGTAAATTAAAAATTTCGTTAGCAAAAACATCTGATTTAGTTTTACTTTTTGTCAATTTAGAACTGTAACTAGGTACAAAAGCTGCATTAAATGTTCCTTCAGCGAATAATCTTCTAAATGTATTTGGAATTCTAAAAGCAACAAAAAAAACATCAGCGAGATAACTGGTTCCAAGAAAGATTGCAATTAAAATATCTCTGAAATAACCAAGTAATCTGCTGATTATAGTATAAAAACCAAAAGTCCCTGTTGACTTAACTAAATTCATAAATCATATTAGTCTTAATTTTATCCCATTTGTACACCTAATTAAGATAAATGAAAAAAACAAAAGTTGATCATTATACAGATAAAGAAGCCTTAGAGTTTCATAGCCACAAAAAACCTGGCAAGTTAGAGATAATAGCTTCTAAAAATATGATCACAAAAAGAGACCTTGCTTTAGCTTACTCTCCCGGTGTTGCAGTTCCAGTAAAAAAAATTAGTGAAAATCCAGAGGCAGCATATGACTATACTAGTAAAGGTAATTTAGTTGCTGTAATCAGTAATGGTTCAGCAATCTTAGGAATGGGAAATTTAGGTGCTCTAGCATCTAAGCCAGTAATGGAAGGGAAGGCAGTCTTATTTAAAAGGTTCGCCGATATAGACTCTATCGATCTTGAAATTGACTCAACTAATTCCAATGAAATTATAAATTCTATTAAAAACTTTGCTCCATCATTTGGGGGTATAAATTTAGAAGATATAGCTGCACCCGATTGTTTTGTTATAGAGGAAAAACTTAAAGAAATTTTAGATATACCAGTATTTCATGATGATCAACATGGAACAGCAATTATAACTACCGCAGCTCTTATTAATGCATTGGACATAAATAAAAAAAAGATAGATAAGATAAAAGTTGTTGTTAATGGTGCTGGGGCATCTGCGATGGCTTGTGCTAATCTATTTAAAAGGAGTGGTGTTCCACAAAAAAATATCACTATGATTGATCGTAGTGGGGTAATTTATAGAGGTAGAAATAAATTAAATCAATGGAAGTCTGCCCATGCGATTAAAACTTCAGATAGAACACTTGAAGATGCAATAAATAAAGCAGATGTTTTTTTAGGATTATCTGCAAAAGGAGCTTTAACTAAGAATATGGTAAAAAAAATGGCAAAAAATCCAATCATTTTTGCATGTGCTAATCCAGACCCTGAAATTACACCTGAGGAAGTAGAAGAAATCCGTAAAGATGCTATAATTGCTACTGGTAGATCAGATTATCCAAATCAAGTTAATAATTTAATTGGTTTCCCTTATATTTTTAGAGGAGCTTTAGATGTAAGATCTAAAACTATTAATGAAGAAATGAAAGTTGCTGCAGCTAATGCAATAGCAAAGCTTGCAAGAGAAGATGTGCCTGATGAGGTGGTTGCTGCCATGGGCGGGGAACGACCACATTATGGTAAAGATTATATAATTCCCTCAACTTTTGATCCCCGTTTGATAAGTATAATTCCAGTTGCGGTAGCAAAGGCTGCAATAAAAACAGGGGTGGCGAGAAAAAAAATAGAAAATTTTGATTTATATCAAGAACAACTCAAACAAAGATTAGATCCCACTGTGACTATAATGCAAGGAATAAATAACTATATCAAAAAGACTCAAAAAAAAATTGTATTTGCCGATGGTGAAGATGAAAATACTCTCAAGGCGGCAATCGCATTTAAAAATTCAAAACTTGGGATACCTATACTAGTGGGTAAAAAAGAAAAAATTAAAGAACAAATTAAAAAAATTGGCTACAATGAAAACTTTGATATTGAGATTGTCAATTCTAAAGATACTTTAAAAAGAGAAAAATACGTTAAATACTTATTTAAAAAACTTCAAAGGGAACAAGGATTCTTGGAATGGGACTGTGACAGGTTGGTTAGAAATGATAGAGTTATTTGGGCTTCATGTATGGTAGCCTGCGGGGATGCTGATGGAGCTGTGACAGGGAATACGAGAAGGTTTGGAGAGTCTTTAAAGAAAATTACTCAAGTTATAAAAGCAAGACCAGGTGAAATAATGTTTGGACTGAACATGGTAGTACATAAAGGTAAAACAATATTTGTTGGTGACACAAGTGTGCACGAATATCCAAGTTCAGAACAACTTACCGAAATTGCAATATCTAGTGCAAGAGTAGTAAGGATGTTTGGCTTTGATCCTAAAGTTGCTTTTGTTTCTCATTCAACTTTTGGTCAACCTATTACTAGTAGGACTAAACATATAAAAGAAGCTGTGGACATTTTAAAAAAAAAGAATGTTAATTTTGAATTCGATGGTGATATGCAGCCAGATGTAGCTCTTAATGAAGAATACAAAAACCTTTATCCATTTTCAAAAATAGTTGGAAATGCAAATATTTTGATAATGCCTGGTCAACATAGTGCTGCAATTTCATATAAAATGTTAAAGACATTTGGAGATACAAAAGTAATTGGTCCATTATTGATTGGCCTAGGCTTACCAATCGAAATTGCACCTCTAAGAAGTTCGACATCTGAGATTATTAATTTAGCATCTATCGCAGCTTATTCTGCAGATGTCATAGAATATAAAAAAGATTAATCTTTTTGTATTCTTAGATCATCTACAAGTAAAATACTTGCAATTACATCTTCAACATCTAATATTTCTTTTGCTTCTTGAATTACTTCTAACTGCTCGTCAGAATTTATTGATATTCCATAAATATATATTTTTTTTTTATAGGTATCAATTTGATAATTTGAAGATTTAATATTTTTATTCAAAACTAAAGCTGTGCGTAATTGAGAAGTAATGAGAAGGTCTTTGGATGATTGTTTTAAATTAAATTTTTCTTTTATCTTTATATCATTTCTTACAGACCTAACACCCACTGTTTCCCATGCAAGCTTTGTCAATTTAAGTTTTTCTTCAGGGTTATCTACTTTTCCAGTTAAAAAGATTCTACCGTCTAAAACCTTTGATTTAATAGACAATAAATATTTCTTGTCTAAGAGAATAACTCTTGCAGATATATTTTTTTGCATAATGGAGTCATCAATTTGAGTTCCTAATGACCTAGGATCAAGCGCAACTGATACACCTGTTCCAAAAATTCCCTTGGAAGATACTCCCACACATCCAGATAATATTACACTAATAAATATGAATATTAATAATTTATTTTTCATTTTTTATTTTTAAACAATAATTATAAATTTCTTTTTTAGAAACCAGATTATTTTGACCTATAAAATTTGTTATTTCTTTTATACTAAATTTTTTAATCATCTTATTAATATTTCTTTTATCTGATTCATTTAATATATGTGAGTTTTTTTTATTTATTTTTTTTTCAGAAATAACTATTGTTATCTCTCCCTTAACTTCTTTATCAAATAACATTAAATCTTCGACATTACATCTAATGTATTCTTCATAAAATTTTGTCATTTCCCTACAAATTAAGATTTTTCTTTGAGGAAAATTTTTCTTGATTACTGGGATTGCTTTATTGATTTTTTTTGGTGAAACAAAAAAAATTATGCTTGAGTTTAATTTAGATAGTATTTCTAAATCTTTTTTCAGGTCTTTTTCTTTGGTAGGAAAAAAACCATAAAAAAAATATTTATCTGAGAAACCACTTGCTGAAACAGAAGTATTAACTGCTGAAGCACCTGGTAATGGGATTATATTAATATTTTCTTTTATACATTCTCTTACTAGTAGAGCACCGGGATCTGAAATGCTAGGAGTGCCTGCATCAGATATAAGTGAAATTATCTTTTCACTTTTTAAGTAATTAATAACTTGTGATAAATTCCTTTTCTCATTAAATTTGTGATTAGAAATTAATTTAGATTTAATTCCAAATTTATTTAGTAGTTTTCCTGATATTCTAGTGTCCTCACAAAGAATAAGGTCAGATTTTTTTAAAATTTCTACAGCTCTATATGTAATATCACCTAGATTTCCAATTGGAGTTGGTATTAAATATAGACCATTTTTTGATTCTTTGTTGAGTGATGCAGAATTTATGGTCATAATTATACTATATTATTTTTATAACAATATCATCAAATGAATAAATTTCTCAAAATTCTTTTTATAATTTTTTTAAATTTTACATTAATAATTTCTTTATCTTATTCTGAGGAAACTAAAATTAAAATAGGTTTGCTTGCTCCATTGTCTGGAGAAAATGCTTCTTTAGGAGAACAAATTATTAAATCAATTCGAATGGCTTTGAGTGATATTGAGGATAATAATATAGAAATTTTTCCAAGAGATACTCAATCAGATCCTAATATAGCTTTACGAGCTGCATTAGAATTGGAAGAGTTGGGAGTAACATTGGTAATAGGTCCTATATTTTATGAAAATTTAGTTTATTTAAATGAAGTTAAAAATATTACTTTTTTATCCCTCACAAACAAAACATTGGATCTTCATAAGAATATTATTAGTAGTGGGATTAACTCAACCTCACAATTAAATACAATAAAAAAATTCCTAGAAAGAAATGAAGTTAAGAAAACTATTTTTCTTATTCCTAATCTTAATTATGATTTAGAAATTAAAAAAGGTATTAAGGAATCCAAAATTGGAATTTTCAAAGAACACTATTATGATATTGAGCCAACAAAACTTACTAAACAAATAGAAAAAATTACAAATTATGAAATAAGAAAACAAAATTTATTAGACGAAATTTTAAGAATTGAAAAATCAGATGACACTAATAAAGAAAAAGAAATTGAAAAACTAAAAAAAAAATATACTTTGGGTAATTTAAAATTTGATTCCGTTATAATAGCAGATTTTGATGAAAGTTTAAAAAGTGTTATTACATCTTTATTATACACAGATGTATCACCAAAAGAAAAATACATTATAACATTTAATCAATGGTTTGATAAAACTTTATTAAAAGAAATCAGCTCTCAATCAATTTATTATCCATCAATTAATAAACAGAATTTAGAGAATTTTCAGATTAAATTTTTCGAAAGATTTAATCTAATACCAAACCATTTATCATTATTAAGTTATGATTTAATAGGACTGATATACTATCTTTCTTTAAAAAATGAAATTTCAGACATTAGTGAGTCATTTAAATCAAAAAGTATTTTTAAAGGGAAAATTGGAATATTTATAATCGAGGATAATAAGATTAATCATCAACTAAATTTTTATCAAATTAAAGAGGGAGAGCTTAAAGAAATTTTCTAATCTTTTTAAAAGCTTTATACCTGTGATCCATTTTATATTTTACAGATGGTTTCATTTCACCAAAAGTTTTTTTTTTACGAAGAGGTATAAATATTGGATCATATCCAAAGCCATTTTTTCCTTTTTTTTTTTTTGAAATTAGACCCTCGATCTTACCTGAGGTATAAGCAATTACTTTATTTAAATAGCAAACAGATAATACACAAATAAACCTAGCTCGAATTTTTTTTGTTTTCCAATCTTTATCTTTTTTATTTAACTCCCTGTAAATCCTTTTTATAGCTTTATTAAAATCTGCATTTTGTCCTGCCCACCTTGCAGAGTGGATTCCTGGTTTTTTATTCAAGCAGTCAATTTCTAATCCTGAGTCATCTGATAAACATATTAAATTTGTTTTCTTTGAAAAGTATTTTGATTTAATTAAAGAATTTTCTTTAAATGAACTTCCATTTTCAACTGGGCTCTTAAGTTTAAAATCTAAAGTGGAGTAAATTTTGATTGTTTTTGGTAATAAATCTCTTATTTCTTTGAGTTTTCCTTTGTTGTTGGTTCCAATTAATAAACTAGTAATTTTTTTTTTTGGCATCTAGAAATTTTAAATTTTCTTACCATATAAGTTATTATGGAGAAAGAACAAGATCAAGCTACTGAAGAAAACATTAATTTATCTGATGATGATAATGATGTTGAAAAAATTCCTTCGGAAAAGAAAGATTCAGATAATAAAGCTGAGGATAATACAATATCGGATAAAAAAGAACCAACTCCACAAGAAAAAATTTTAGAGCTTGAAGATAAATTAGCAAGAACTTTTGCGGAAATGGAAAATCAAAGAAGAAGGTTTGAAAAAGAGAAAGAAGATGCTTTTGAATATGGGGGTTTTGCATTTGCAAAAGAAGCTTTAAATTTAATTGATAATCTCGAAAGGTCTAAAAATATTTTAGAAGAAGACGAAAAATTAAAAGAAACAGAAGCACTTAAAAAAACCTTAGAGCATTTTGACATAATCTATAAAGATCTGATCTCCATTTTTAACAAAAATGAAATTAAAGCCATTGAAAGCCTTAACAAAAAACTTGATCCAAATTTTCATCAAGCAATGATGGAGATAGAAGATGATACGAAGGAAGCAGGTACAATAATACAAGAAATACAAAAAGGATTTACTTTAAAAAATCGCTTATTAAGACCTTCTTTAGTTGGTGTTTCAAAAAAAACTAAAGAAAAAGTTAAAAAAAATGACGAAAATAAACAAAATTTAGATAGCAAATAATGTTTGATCCAGCTTGTAGAATTAAAATTAACACTTATATGACGATCAGGACTTAAAATTATGAGCAAAATTATTGGAATAGACTTGGGAACTACTAATTCTTGCGTTGCTATTATGGAAGGTAGCCAAGCAAAAGTTTTAGAAAATTCAGAGGGGGCAAGAACTACTCCTTCCGTAGTTGCATTTACAGAAGAGAAAGAAAAATTAATAGGTCAACCAGCAAAAAGGCAGGCAGTAACAAATCCAGAAAATACTATTTTTGCAGTTAAAAGATTGATCGGAAGAAATTTTGAGGACTCAACTGTCAAAAAAGATATTGAGGCTGCTCCATTTAAAATTGTTAATTCTGAAAAAGGTGATGCTTGGATTGAAGCAAAAGGGGAAAAGTATTCTCCCTCGCAAATCTCAGCATTCATTTTACAAAAAATGAAAGAAACAGCTGAGAAATATTTAGGTCAAGCAGTTACAAAAGCAGTTATCACTGTGCCTGCATATTTTAATGATGCGCAACGTCAAGCAACTAAAGACGCTGGTAAAATTGCAGGACTGGAGGTTTTGAGAATTATAAATGAACCTACTGCAGCATCACTTGCTTATGGTCTTGATAAAAAACAAAATAAAAAAATTGCTGTTTATGACTTAGGTGGTGGAACATTCGATGTATCAGTGCTTGAGTTAGGAGATGGTGTTTTTGAAGTAAAGTCAACTAATGGTGATACATTTTTAGGTGGAGAAGATTTTGATAATACAATCGTCGAATATTTGATTGGTGAGTTCAAAAAGGATAATGGGATAGATTTAAAATCTGATAAGTTGGCATTACAAAGATTGAAAGAAGCAGCAGAGAAGGCAAAAATAGAATTATCCTCTGCAGAGCAAACAGATATTAATTTACCGTTTATTACTGCTGATAAAACTGGTCCTAAACATATTAATTTAAAGTTAACTAGAGCTAAGCTAGAAGCTTTAGTTGAGGATCTTATATCTAAAACAATGCCCCCTTGTAAAACTGCATTAAAGGATGCTGGTATTTCAGCTAATGAAATAGATGAGATTGTAATGGTTGGTGGTATGACAAGAATGCCAAAAGTTATAGAAGAGGTTAAAAATTTTTTTGGAAAAGAACCAAATAAAAGTGTTAACCCCGATGAAGTTGTTGCTATGGGAGCAGCAATCCAAGCTGGTGTTCTCCAAGGTGATGTAAAAGATGTATTATTACTTGATGTAACACCTTTATCTTTAGGTATTGAAACTTTAGGAGGAGTGTCTACAAAATTAATTGAAAAAAATACAACAATTCCAACAAAAAAAAGCCAGGTCTTTTCTACTGCTGAAGATAATCAGCCTGCAGTTTCAATTAGAGTGCTTCAGGGAGAAAGAGAAATGGCTTCAGATAATAAAATACTAGGCAACTTCGAACTTGTAGGAATTGCTCCTGCACCAAGAGGCGTGCCTCAGATAGAAGTTACATTTGATATAGATGCCAACGGAATAGTAAATGTATCGGCAAAAGATAAAGGAACTGGTAAAGAACAAAAAATTCAAATTCAAGCATCTGGAGGGTTAAGTGATGATGAAATTGAAAAAATGGTAAAAGATGCTGAAGCTAATAAAGAAGCTGATAAAAAGAAGAGAGAGTCAGTTGAAGTAAGAAACCAAGCAGATACTTTGATTCATTCAACAGAAAAAAATCTTAAAGAACATGGTTCAAAAATTTCAGATGCAGAAAAAAAAGCAATTGAAGATGGATCAGTTGCTTTAAAAGAAGCAGTAAAAGGTGAAGATATTGAAGATATAAAAAAAAAAACAGAGACATTGGTTCAAGCTTCAATGAAACTTGGAGAGGCCATTTATAAATCACAACAAAGTACAAAACCTGATTCTGGTAAAAATGACGATGAAGGTAAAAGCGAGAAGGAAAAAAAGGATGAAAATGTTGTTGATGCGGATTTTGAAGAAGTAAAAGACGAAAATAAAGAAAAAAGCGCTTAACATACATCTATTTGTCCAAGGTATTTAAATGGCTAAAAGAGATTATTATGATGTCCTTGGTGTAAGTAAAAATGCAACTCCCGAAGAATTAAAATCTGCTTACAGAAAATTAGCCGTAAAATATCATCCTGATAAGAATCCTGACGACAAGGTTGCAGAAGATAAATTTAAAGAAGCAGGAGAAGCATACGGAATATTATCAAATAAATCTAAAAAAGAAAATTATGATAATTTTGGCCATGCTGCATTTGAAAATGGTGGAGGACAAGGAGGATTTGGAGGGTTTGGTGGTGCCGATTTTTCAGACATCTTTGAAGATTTTTTTGGAGACTTCGGAGGAAGTAGAAGAAGTTCTAGAGGAAGAAATTCTAATAATAGAGGATCTGATTTAAGATATGACTTATCAATTTCATTAGAGGATGCATATTCGGGGAAAAAACAAAATATACAATTTTCTACATCAGAAAAATGTGGCACATGCAAAGGAAATGGATCCAAACCAGGGTTTAATCCTGATAGGTGTAGCTATTGTAACGGTAATGGAAGAGTAAGAACAAACCAAGGATTTTTCACTGTACAACAAACTTGTCCTCAGTGTGCGGGAAGTGGTGAAGAAATTACCAACCCTTGTAGTGATTGTAGTGGAAGAGGAAACAAACAAACTTCAAAAAAGATTTCGGTTACAATTCCTAAAGGTGTAGATGATGGAACAAGAATTAGACTTGCTGGAAAGGGTGAGGCAGGTACTAGAGGAGGAGGTACAGGAGATTTATATTTATTTATAAACATTAAATCACATGAACTTTTTAAGAGATCAGATGTAAATTTATTTTTTGAATTTCCTATATCTATCGCTGATGCTGCGCTAGGCACTACAATTGAAATACCAACAATAGATGGTAAAAAAGCTAAAATTAAAATACCTGATGGTACTCAAGATGGAAAACAATTTAGATTAAAAGGTAAAGGTATGCCTTTTATGCGAAGGGGTGATTATGGAGATTTGTATGTACAAGTAAAAACAGAAGTGCCAATATATCTAAATAAGGAACAAAAAGAATTGCTTGAAAAATTTAGAGAAATAGAAAATGAAAAATCAAACCCAAGTATTAAAAAATTTTTCCAAAAAGCTAAAAGTTTCTGGAAAAATTAGAAATTCTTGTTGAAATAATTAGAGCCTAGTTTAAGAAATCAATATGATTATCTGGATAGCATCTTACCCAAAAAGTGGAAATACCTGGGTGAGATCATTTCTTATAGCGTATTACTTCTGTAAAAAAGGTGTGTTTGACATTGATAATTTAAATATAATTCCTGATTATCCTAACAAACAATTTTTTAAGGAAGAAGTTAAAGAAGGAGAAATTCACAAACATTGGGAAGAATCTCAAAAAAAAATATTAGAAGAAAAAAAAGTTAAGTTTCTTAAAACTCACAATTCTTTAATTAAAGCTTTTGGTAATGATTTTACACAGCCCAAATACTCGTTAGGGGTAGTTCATATTATCAGGGATCCAAGAAATATAATTACATCAGTTAAAAATCACATGGATTTCAAAGATTACGATCAAGCACTAAAGTTTATGCAAAAAGATAATGCTATACTTAATGACTATAAACATCTTAAAAATTATGCCAAAACTATGATCATAAATTCTTGGAGAATAAATTATCAATCTTGGATAAGTAATAATTATTTTCGAAGGTTTACAATTAAATATGAGGATATGGTCGATAAACCCAATCAAGTGTTCAGGGATATGGTTGTATTCATTAACACTATATGCAGATTAAACGTTGGAGTTGATGAGGAAAAATTAAATAATGCAATTGAATCAACTAATTTTTCAAATCTTCAAAATATGGAAAATCAAGGCAAATTTTCGGAAAATGTATATTCTTTACATGATAATAAAAAAATTAAATTTTTTTATCAAGGGCCTAAAAATAATTGGAAGAAAAATTTGGATAAGAATATGATTGAAAAGATGAACGAATATTACAAAAATGATTTAATTAAATTTGGTTATGAAGTCTAAAAAAATCAATTTAGCTATAACTGGTTGTTTAGGCCGAATGGGAAAACAACTAATCAAATCTACAAAATCAAATAAAGATTTTAAATTAGTATCTGTCACAGAAAACATTAAAATCAATAAAAAAATTAAAGGAATTAAGGTCACCACAAATAACGAAGGGGCTTTTAAAAAAGCTAATGTAATAATTGATTTCACTATACCAAAATGTACTTTGCAAGTTCTTAAGATTGCATCAAAACTTAAAAAAAAAGTTGTAATTGGAACGACAGGATTTACAAAAAAAGAAGAGAAGATAATAGATAAATTCTCAAAAAAAATTGCAATATTAAAAGCTGGTAACATGAGTTTGGGTATAAATCTTTTAATGTATTTAACTGAGATAACTTCTAGATCGTTAGGAGAGAACTTTTTAAGTAAAATAAGTGAAATTCATCATAAACATAAAAAAGATTATCCCTCAGGAACTGCATTAATGCTGGGTAAAGGCATAGCTTTAGGAAAAAATAAAGAATTTTATAACCTTTTTGGAAAAAGGTATTTAAATAAAAAAACTTTCCCATATGGGACTAAAATAAATTTCAATTCTATAAGAAGAGGTGAAATAATTGGTGATCACGAAGTTAAATTTTCAAGTGGAAAAGAAATAATTACACTAAACCATAAAGCTTTTGATAGAGCTTTATACTCTGAAGGAGCTTTAGCTGCTGCATATTGGCTTATAAATAAAAAACCTGGCTTATATTCCATGAGGGATTTAATGAATTTCAGTAATGAATGAGGTTCAAAGGGCAAAATTAGTACTAAAAATACTAAACAAAACTTATCCAAAAATTAAAGTTCCTTTAAATAGTAAGAATGTATTTACATTGTTAATTTCTGTTCTCCTTTCAGCTCAATGTACAGATGTTAATGTAAATAATGTAACAAAAAAAATTTACCCAAAATATTTTAAGCCTGAACATTTTGTTAAATTAGGAAGAAGAAAAATTGAGGGTTTAATTAAAAAAATAGGTATTTTCCGAATAAAATCAAAAAGTATATATAGACTATCAAAAATACTTATTCAGAATCATAATGGTAAAGTTCCTAAAACTTTTGAAGAGTTGGAAAAATTACCTGGTGTTGGACATAAAACAGCAAGCGTAGTTATGTCTCAAGGTTTTGGCTATCCAGCTTTCCCCGTTGATACCCATATCCATAGACTTGCTCAACGATGGGGCTTAACTAATGGAAAAAATGTTATTCAAACTGAAATTGACTTAAAAAGATTATTTCCAAAAAAGGATTGGAATAAATTACACTTACAAATAATTTATTATGGTAGAGAATATTGCAAGGCAAGAGATTGTTATGGAATTAGTTGTAAAATTTGCACAACTTGCTATCCTAAAAGAAAAAAACCTTTTATTGTAAAAAAACCTTAATGAAAATTCTAGGAATTGGAAATGCTATTGTAGATGTACTATGTAAGGTATCAGAAGATTTTTTAACTAAAAATATGCTGACTAAAAGTACAATGAAATTAGTTGACGAAGAAGAATTTAAAAAATTGCTTTCACTTTTGAAAATAGAGGAGACTATTTCTGGAGGATCAGTAGCAAACTCCATAGTTGGTTTATCACAATTAGGAAATAGAGTTAGTTTTATTGGTAAAATAAGCGATGATGCATTAGGTCAAAAATATGAAGATGGGTTGAGAAAAGAAAAAGTAGAATATCTATATAACAAAAAAAAAGAAACAATACCAACCGGATCTTGCTTAATTCTTATAACACCGGACTCGGAAAGAACTATGTGTACTTTTTTAGGTACAGCTGGAAAAATAAGTGACAATGACGTGAATGAAAATGATATTAAAAAAGCAGAAATAGTATTTCTTGAAGGTTATTTGTGGGATGAAGGAGATCCTAAAAAAGCTTTTGAAAAAGCTATTATGTATTCAAATAAAGTGGCAATGTCACTATCTGATTTATTCTGTGTAGAACGCCATAAACCTTTTTTTCTAGATTTAGTTAAAAATAAACTAGATATTATATTTTCTAATGAACAAGAAATTTTATCTTTAATAAATTCAAGCTCATTTGATGAGGCCATTACATTTTCAAAAGAAATAAATAAACATGTAATAATTACAAGAGGTGAAAAAGGTGCAGTCTCAATTTATGGAAATGAATTAATAGAATGTGAGGCAAAACCCAATTTAAAAATTAAAGATTTAACTGGAGCCGGAGATTTATTTGCAGCTGGTTGTTTGCATGGGATAATCAATAGATTATCGCATAAAGAGTGTCTAATTAAAGGAACTGAACTATCATCTAAAATTATCCAAAAGATTGGTGCTAGGATTTAAGTTTTAATTAATAGAATAACCCTCACTACCATGTAAAATAAAATTTTCATCCCCAAAAACATCTTTCATTTTTTTTCTTAACCTATAAATGTGTGTTTCAACTGTATGCGTATCAAGCTCAACAGAATAGTCCCAGACCTTCTTTTGTAATTCTTTAATACTAACATTTCCTTTCTGATTAATAAAAAAAATTAAATTTGTTTCTCTTTCTGTTAAGTTTAAAGTTTTATTATTAAATATGATTTTTCTTGAGTTTAAATCTAATTTATATTTCCCAATCTTAAGATTTGATTGACTCGAATATTCATTTTTCAAAAAATTTATATTAATGAAATCTATCAATTTTTCTAATTTGATAGGAGATTCATTAATTATTAAACAATTATCTAAATGCTTTTGCTTTTTAGATGAAATAACTAAATAGCTATTGCTAGAATTTAGTGTAATATCATCGAATTCATCTTTATTTGATTTTATAATGTCAAAATTTAAATTTTTTTTAATTTCGTTTAGTATTTCAAATAAAATTTGATATTCATAAACAATTAAAACTTTAGAACTCATTTTTTAAAAGTATGCCAATTATATTAAAAAATAAAGAAACACTTTTATTTGGTGACTTTGAATTTAAGTGTGTAATTGGTAAAAGTGGGACAAAAAAACTTAAAAAAGAAGGTGATAACTCAACACCTAAAGGTATTTTTGAATTACAACACATTTATTATAGAAAAGATAGGATACAAAAACCTATATCAAATCTTAAAACGATAATAATTAAAAAAAATATGGGTTGGTGTGATGATCCAAAAAGTAAACACTATAACAAACTAATTAAAATTACTAAAAAGATTAAAGTGGGTTATGAAAAACTTTATCGCAAAGATCACAAATATGACTTACTTATTGTTATAAAATATAATTACAAAAAAGTTTTCAAAAATAAAGGTAGCGCAATATTTTTACATTTAACAAAAAATTTTTTTTGCACAAAGGGATGTATTGCATTAAAAAAAAATGATTTTATAATTTTATGTAAATTGATAAAAAGAAATACTAAAATAGAAATTAATTAGATCGATTCCCAAAAATTCCTGTACCTATTCTTAAAAATGTAGCTTTATAATCTAAAGCTGTTAAATAATCACCAGTCATTCCCATACTAATTTCTTTTAAACTAATTTTTTCATTTAAATTTAAAAGTTTTTTAAAAAAAGGTTTTGGATCAAGATTGTCTGGTGGAATACACATTGTTCCTATAATATTCAACTTTAACATTATACAAGCTTTATAAAATGATTCTAAGTCAGAAGGATTTATTCCAGATTTTTGTGTTTCATCTCCAAGATTTATTTGTATAAAAAATTTAACACTTTTTTTTTTATTATGAATCTCGTTTGCAAGTTTATTAGCAAGTTTTAAACTATCTAAAGAATGTATATAATCAAATATATCAACTGCATACTTGACTTTGTTAGTTTGTAGTCTGCCTAACATATGTAATTTAACTTTATCATATTTTTTTTTAAGGTCTGTCCATTTTTGATTAGCTTCCTGAACTTTATTTTCGCCAAAATCTAGATGACCACTATTCAATAAAGGTAATATATCTTTTTCTGAAAAAGTTTTTGATACCGCAATTATTCTAGGATTACGTTCTATCTCAGAAAAATTTTTAATTTTATTCTTAATTTTACTTTGAATTTCGATTAAATTAGATTCTGTATAATGCATATTAAAAAATTAAAAAAATATTATTTTATAAATAAATTAGAAGTTTCCCACCTCTTTAATTTAGATAGAGATATATCTTTTATATGGAGAAATAAAGATAAACAAACTAATTTGAAAACTTTAATAGAATTACGTAATTTTTGTAAAGTAAATAATAGAAAATTTTATATTAGCAATGATATAAAATTAGCTATTAAAATTAAGGCAAATGGAGTTTATATACCCTCCACAAATAGAGATTTAGGTATTAAATCTTTCAAATTTGATAAAAAATTTAAAATTTTAGGATCTGCTCATAATCTTAAAGAAATTAAAATTAAAGAACTGCAAAATATTAAAGAAATTTTTCTATCTCCTTTATTTAAAAGTAATAAAAATCCTGAACTCAATATTTATAAATATTTAAATCTTAAGAAAAGAACTTCTCTTCAAGATATTTCACTTGGAGGGATTGACCATATAAACATTAAAAAATTAAAATTTATTAATCCTCTGGGATTTGCTGCTATCTCTTTTTTTGATAAAAAAAAGGCCCCTTAAAAGGGGCCTTTTAAAATTAACTATTCTTAATGATTAGAATGCAAAAGCAATATTAAATAATGCTGCTTCTACGTCATTAGCAGCTGTTCCACCGCCTGACTCTTGTTCATTAAATCCACCAGCTATAGAAATAGATCCCATAGTGTATGAAGCTTGAACTCCAGTATTGACTTCATCTTCAGTAGTTCCGTCAATTTCTGTTTCTAATCTACCTGCAGATACAGTTAGGTTTTCATTAACCGCTAATGAAACACCCATGTGTGTAGCATCTTGGTCAGCTGTTGTTCCATCATACTCAACTTTAGTCATTTGGAAAGCAGCAGTAATTGATCCCATTACATATTTAGCACCATATGTATCGTTCTCAGCTACATCACCATCATCAAATCTACCTGCAACAAGTGTTAAACCATCCATTAGGCCATCGTAAGAAAGACCATATGAAGATTCCGCGCTTGCAGCTGCAGCTGGTGTTGGGTTATAACCAACTGATAGCATTAAACCATCTTGGTTATATGTGTATCCCCACATACCAGTTGTAGATCTACCTGAAGTAGTTGCTAAACCGTTATCAGTTGCGTCTGTTAGTTCGTAAACAGGCGTATAAGCTGTTGGTACGATATCTTTTACTTTATCAGCACCACCTGCGTTTACTGAGGCACCAGAGAAAGTTAAACTTCCCATGTCACCCATACCTAGAGTTAGAGAGTAATCATCGTAGTTACCACCGTCTAATTCGTATTTAACAGTTACATCCATACCGTTATCTAAATCACCAGATCCAGTAAAGTTAACACTGTCACCCATAGACCAAGGGTTTACGTCAGAGTTACTATCTCTTCCTGTGTAGCTTAACGTTGCACTACCACTTACACTTAACTCACCTGCGTATGCAGCTGAAGTTACTAGTGTTGTAGCAAGAGCAGTTAAACCAACTTTTTTAAGTTTGTTCATAAATTTACTCCTTGTTAATAATTAATTATAAACACTAGCTTTTTAACAAATATTGGCCTCTTTATTAGCGAATATTAATTATTATACTAATAATTTCCAATACTGTTGCAATTATACATCACTATATTAAGTTATATTGTCTAATTTAGAAATATTTAGCTATATTCTAATTTTAAACCCTGTATTTTGTGTTAATAAACAAACATTACAACTAAATAATAATGAATTTTGCTCGTTTTACTCTAGTTTTCATATCTATAATTTCGCTATTAATGCAAACAGCGTGTGGACCATTAAAGTATAAAAAAGTTAGCGCTAAAGAATTCCCACCAGATTACAGAGAAAGAGTGAAAAGAAATATTGAAGAAGGCAGAGGTTTTAGAGTTATGGGGAATAAATCTTTAGGGGGTGGCACGTTTGAATTTGCTAGCTCAAATCCTTTGTGGCAAGCAACTCTTGATACGCTTGATTTCATGCCTTTAGTTTCAGCAAATTATAGTGGAGGGATAGTAATAACAGACTGGTATAGTGAAAATAATTCTCCTAATGAATCTGTTAAAATTTCAGTAAGATTTTTAACTAATGAAATTAGGTCAGATGCACTGGATATAAATGTATTTTTAAAAACTTGTTCTAATAATTTAACAAATTGCTCAATAAATCAAAATAATAATGATCTTATTGCTGAACTAAATCTAAATATATTAAAAAAAGCTACACGCTATCAAAGAGATTTAATAGAAAAAAATAAAAAAGAAAATCCTTACACCATGTCAACACCGACCAAAGGAAGCGATAAACCAAAAAAGTAAACTCAATTCTTTAATATTTGTGGAAAGATATAATTTTAAGTTAATAGAAGAAAAATGGCAAAAGCAATGGCATAAAAATAAAACATTCAAGTCTGAAATAGATAAAAATAAGAAAAAATTCTACTGTCTTGAGATGTTTCCATATCCCTCTGGAAAAATACACATGGGTCATGTGCGAAATTACACCATCGGAGATGTACTTTCTCGTTATAAGAGCTTAAAAAATTTTAATGTCCTCCATCCAATGGGATGGGATTCATTTGGAATGCCAGCTGAAAATGCAGCAAAACAAAATAATTTAAATCCTAAAGATTGGACAGAAGAAAATATTCAGGTAATGAAATCTCAGTTAAAAAAACTTGGTTTATCAATAGACTGGGATAGAGAAATTTCAACATGTTCACCCAAATATTATAAACATCAACAGAAAATTTTTTTAGAACTTTATGATAAGGGTTTAGTTTATAGAAAAGAAAGTTATGTAAATTGGGATCCAGTAGATAAAACAGTTCTAGCAAATGAGCAAGTAATTGATGGAAAAGGTTGGAGGTCTGGAGCATTTGTAGAAAGAAAAAAATTAAATCAATGGTTTTTCAAGATTTCTCACTTTTCAGAAGAACTTTTAGGGGACTTGAACTCATTAGAACACTGGCCAGATAAAGTAAAGACAATGCAAAAAAACTGGATCGGAAAATCTTTTGGTTGTGAAATTGACTTTAAAATTGAAGGTTCAAAAAATGTAAGCTCTATAAAATGCTATACTACTAGACCAGATACTTTGTTTGGTTTTTCTTTTTTAGCACTATCAGTAGATCATCCCCTTTCTAAATTTTACGAAAGTGACAAAAAATTCGTCGAGTTTAAAAATGAATGTTCAAAAACAGGAACAACTGAAGAATCAATCGCTCAAGCAAAAAAAATAGGATTTAAAACTGAATTAATGGCAATAAATCCTCTCAATAATTCACTTAAAGTTCCTGTTTACTTTGCTAACTTTGTTTTAATGGACTATGGGTTTGGAGCAGTTTTTGGTTGCCCGGCTCATGATCAACGAGATTTTGATTTTGCAAAAAAATACAATCTTGAAATTAAGACAGTTGTTAAACCAAATAATGAGAACGATAATTATGAAGTTGCGAATGAAGCATATACTGGATCAGGATTTATAATAAATTCTGAATTCTTGGATGGCTTATCAGTGCCAGATAAATCAATAGATGAGACAATAAATATTTTAGAGAAAAGAAACTTGGGTAAAAAAAAAACTAATTATAGGTTAAAAGATTGGGGAGTTTCTAGACAACGTTATTGGGGTTGTCCAATACCAATTGCATACGATGAAAACAACAATGTAATTAAGATTCCAGACAAAGATTTACCCGTAAAACTTCCTGAAAATATAGAACTTAACACCAATGGTAACCCCCTAGATTCGCAAAAAGATTGGCAAAATGTAATTATAGATGGAAAAAAATGTAAAAGAGAAACAGACACACTAGATACTTTTGTAGACTCTTCATGGTATTATTTAAGATTTTGCTCTGCTAATGATTTAAAAGATCCATTCAAAAGGGAAGACATTAATTACTGGATGCCGGTAGATCAATATATAGGAGGAGTAGAACATGCTATATTGCATCTGCTCTATTCTCGTTTTTTTATGAGAGCAATAAGTTTAAATAATGAAGACTCATATTTAAAAGAGCCATTCGAGGGTTTATTTACTCAGGGTATGGTTTGCCATGAAACATACAAAGATGCTAATGATAATTGGGTTAATCCTGATGAAGTTTTAAGTGATGATGGAAAAAATTTTTATATGATTAATGACGCTTCTAAAAAAGTAATGGTTGGACCCTCAGAATCAATGTCTAAATCAAAAAAAAACACAATCGATCCTGAAAAAATAATTAAAGAATATGGAGCAGATGCGGTTAGACTATTTATCTTATCTGATAGTCCGCCTGAAAAAGATATTCAATGGTCAGATACTGGAATTAGTGCAGCTTTTAAATTTTTACAAAAATTTTGGACTTTGAACGAAAAAATATGTTCTAATAAGAAATCATTTTCAAAATTTGATGAAAGTTTAGAGAAGTTTACTAATCAAATCATTGAGAAAATTAATAATGATTTAGAAAGATTTGGTTTTAATGTAGTGATAGCTTCAATACACAAGATTTATTCTCACTACAACCAACAAATAGGAAAAGATGATTGGGGTAAAAATTTTCATGATAATTACATTAAAATACTTAAGATAATTAATCCAATTGTTCCTCACCTAGCAAACGAGTGTTTAGAAAAATTAAATCAACCAATAAGTGATCTTAGATGGCCAATCGTAAAAAAAGAATATTTAAAGGATGAAACTTTCACTATAGTGGCTCAAGTTAATGGGAAAAAAAGAAAAGTTTTCTATTTTAAAAAATCTCTTGATAAAGAAGCTCTAATTAACAACATTAAAAAGGATATTCAGATAAAAAAATTTGTTGATAACAAACAAATTATTAAGACAATATATGTAGAAAATAAACTAATTAACTTTATTATTAAAGTATGATTAAAAAATTTATAACTGTTTTAATTTTTACATTTATTCTAAGTTGCGGTTATTCTCCAGTGTTTCAGAATGATAAAAATTTTAATTTCAAATTAGATAAAATTAGTTACATAGGGGACAAGAAATTAAATAGAAATTTAGAAAAAAATTTAGAATTATATAAAAAAAATGAATCTGTTAATATTTTTGACTTAGATATAACGAGTTTTAAAAATGTTGACATTCTTACCAAAGATGAAAAGGGGAACGCTACAAGTTTTAAAACAAAAATAAATATTAATATAGTATTAACTAATAAATCAAATGATAAAACTATTACAAAGAATTTCTCTAGGGAAAAAACTTATAATTCTATGGATAATAAATTTGAATTAAGCCAATATAGATTAAATCTTGAAAAAAATATTCTATCAATAATTTTACAAGAAATTAAAGTATTTTTAAGTTTAATAGAAAATGATTTGTAAGTTTTTTGAAATAAATAAATATATAAATAAATTCAAATATTTCCTTTTTTATGAAGAAAATGAAGGTTTAAAACAAGAAGTTATCAAAACTAACTTTAAAAAGTTCAATAAAGAAAATACCTATAAATACACAGAGAAAGAATTAATAAATAGTAAAGAATTTTTTTTTGAAACCATTAACTCAAAATCATTCTTTGAAAATGAAAAACTAATTTTAATTTCAGATGTAACTGACAAAATATTAAATCTAATGGAAGAGGTAGTAGAGTCCAACCTTGATGATGTGGTTATAATTCTATCTGCAAAAAGATTAGAAAAAAGATCTAAAATAAGGAACTTTTTTGAAAAAAATAAAAATGGATTATGTATTCCTTTTTATAAAGACACTAATCAAGCCCTGATTACAATTGCTCAAAAATTTTTGAAAGAAAATAATGTTAATTTTTCTCAGGAAAACTTGAACTTAATAATCGAGAGATCACAAGGTGACAGAATAAGTTTAAAAAATGAATTGGAAAAAATTAACAACTTGAATCGAAATAAGAAAAAAATAAATTTTAATGATATTCTAAAGTTAACTAATTTAAGTGAAAACTATAGCGCTGGGGAGTTGGTTGATAACTGTCTTAGTAAAAATAAGAAAAAAACTTTGAATATTCTTAATGAGAATATCCCCTCTATAGATGACAATATATTAATTTTGAAAACTTTTTTATATAAATTAAAACGACTAAGGAAATTAAGAATTAATTTAGATGAAAATAAAGATATTGACAAAACAATTAGTTCATTCAAACCACCAATTTTTTGGAAAGATAAAGATACATTAAAAAAACAACTTAAAATTTGGGAATTAGATGATATTCAAAACTTTATTGTAAATATAAACTATCTTGAAAGTTTAATAAAAAAGAAACCTCTTATCTCTAATCAAATAGTAAACAACATGATATTAGAAAAATTTGCAAACTCTAATATTTTAACTTAACTATCTCTATAATTTTATTAAGTTGATCCATTTCTTGATAATGAAAGGATATGGTGCCTTTGTTATTTTTTCCATTTTTTATAGATACATTTAAACCAATTTTTTCAGATATAGATCTCTCCAAATCTTGAATATTGGGGTCAATATTTCTTAAAAAATTTTTTTTTGATTTTTTTAAAACTTTAACTAAATTCTCTGACTGTCTAACTGATAATTTTTTATCTATTATTTTGTTTGCTAAGAATGTAGCATTATCTAAACCAACTAATATTTTTGCATGACCTGCTGTAATTTTTTTTTGTTCAATATACTCTAAAACCTCCTGTGGTAAATTAAGTAATCTAAGAGAATTAGTTATATAGCTCCTACTTTTACCAATAAATTTAGACACTTTTTCTTGATCATAAGAGAATTCATCTATTAGTCTCTTATAACCTAGAGCCTCTTCAAGAGGGTTTAGGTCGTGTCTTTGAACATTTTCAACTATAGCAAATTCCAAAGATTTTAAATCATCTGCTTCGGTTATAACAACAGGAATATCATTAAGCCCTGCTTTTTTTGCGGCTAACCATCTTCTTTCACCAGCTATAATTTCGTATTTTGAACTTTCAGAATTTGACTTTCTTACTATAATTGGTTGTATAACTCCTCGTTCTTTTATTGAATTGGATAAATCATTTAAAATTTCTTCATCAAAATCTTTTCTGGGTTGATATTTATTCGGAATTATTTCGTTTAAAAGTAGCTTATTAGTTTTAGGTTCAATTTTTGTTTCTCCTATTAAAGAAGATAATCCTCTTCCCAATCCTTTTTTAATTGTATTCATTATGCGGCACTTCCAATTTTATTTTCTTGGTTAATAAATTCATCCGTAAAACTATAGTATGATCTGCTTCCAGGGCAGTTTTTATCATAAACTAACACTGGAACACCATGGGATGGTGCTTCAGATAATCTTACATTACGTGGAATAACTGTCTGGTATACTTTATCTTTAAAATAGCCTCTTGCCTCTTCCTCAACTTGAGTCGAAAGCTTGTTTCTTCTATCGTACATTGTCAAAAGTATTCCCTGTATTTCTAGTTTGGGATTTAAATTTAATTTAATACGATCAATTGTTTTCATCAATTGAGTTAAACCTTCTAATGCAAAAAATTCTGTTTGCAATGGCACTAAAAGTGAATTTGAGGACACTAAAGCCATAACTGTTAACAAGCTTAGTGAGGGTGGGCAATCAATTAATATATAATCATATGGTGCTCTAGAATCATTTAAATATGCGGTTAATTTCGCTTTTAATATAAAGGCCCTGTCAGTATCGCCAGCTGTTTCAACTTCCAATCCAGATAAATCTACATTCGATGTTATCAAATCCAAATTTTGAAAATTTGTTTTCTTAATTACATTAGAGATCAACATAGTTCCATTTAGAATGCCATAAATTGTTTGATCTGACTGCTCAGCATTAGATAGTCCTAATCCTGTTGTAGCATTTCCTTGAGGATCTAAATCAATTACTAAAATTTTTTTACCATGTTGCGATAAAGCAGAAGCTAAATTAATCACTGTTGTTGTTTTGCCAACCCCACCCTTTTGATTTATTATTGAAATTATTTTCATACTGTTTTTTTTCTAATTTTTTTTATATTCAATATAAATGAGTCATTATTGGTTAAACTTTTTTTTTCATCGTAATCTAAATCCCAATCTTTTAGTGTTTCACTTAGTATTTTTTTTCCATTATTGCCCATAAAAAAGATTATGTTTTTATATTTGCTAAAATTTTTATAAACTAAATCTAAAATTATTGGCATTGGTTTAAATGCTCTGGACATAATTGTACCTGTTTCTATATTTTTAACTTTAAAAATATCTTTTTGAATTACTTTCGTGTTCAATTTTAATTTTTTTGACACTTCTCTAAGAAAAACACATTTATGATAGCTTTTTTCATATAAATTTACCTCCATATTGTTTTTTATGTTTTTCATGATTATAGCTAGCACCAATCCAGGCATACCTCCTCCGGTTCCTAAATCTGAGGTTGTATTACAATTTAAATCAACAAAATCAATAATTTGCGCTGAATCTATTATATGTCGTTCTCTTATTTCCTCTTTTTCACTCATTTTCTTACTAATTATGTTAATTTCCTTGTTTTTATTTAGTATCATAGTAATTAAATTTTCAAACTCATTACAAGTTTCACGTGAAACGTTCAGAATGGGAATTTGTGAGTAAGAATTTAAAATTATATTTTCCATCAAGCTATATGCTTAATAGACTTTCTTTTGAGGTGTGACAACAAAATATATATAGCTGCAGGGGTAATTCCATCAATTCTTAGTGCCTGTCCCATTGTTTTGGGTCTTATTTCCTTAAATTTAGCTTTTACCTCGTTAGATAAACCTGAAAATTTATCATAGTCGATATTATCTGGTATTAATAAATTCTCATCTCTTTTAAAAGCTAGGATATCAGCTTTTTGCTTTTTTAAGTACCCTTTATAATGGGAGTTAATCTCGATTTGCTCATCAATTTCAGGCCCATTATCAATGATTTCAGGCCAGATATTTCTGATCTTTTTCATATTCACATCTTTTTGAACTAATATTTCCTCAGCAGATCTCAAAACACCGTCCTTCGCTATTTTTATTCCAAATTTATTAGCTTTGGATGGTGAAATATGTAAATTATTCATTTGCATTGATATTTTACTTAGTTTATTAAATTTTTCATCAAAAAACTGTTTTCTAGACTTTGATATTAGACCAATTTTAATTCCTTTCTGAGTAAGTCTTAAGTCTGCATTATCTGATCTAAGACTTAATCTGTACTCAGCTCGAGATGTAAACATTCGATATGGTTCGGCCACTCCCTTAGTTACCAAATCGTCAATCATCACTCCAATATAAGCGTCTGATCTGTCTAAAATGAAAGGTTCCATATTTTTTAAAGAAAGAGAGGCATTAATACCAGCAATAAGACCCTGGGCTGCAGCTTCTTCATAACCTGTTGTTCCATTAATTTGTCCTGCAAGGTATAAATTCTTGATTTTTTTGGTCTCTAATGTCAAAAAAAGTTCTCTGGGGTCAATATAATCATATTCAATAGCGTACCCAGGTCTAATTACTTTAACATTTTCTAAACCATTGATATTGTTAAGTATTTCATATTGTACAACTTCTGGTAGAGATGTTGATATACCGTTAGGATAAATTGTATAATCATTAAGGCCTTCTGGCTCTAAAAATATCTGATGTCTAGTCTTATCAGCAAATTTGACAATTTTATCCTCTATTGAAGGACAATATCTTGGACCAACACCCTGAATGCTTCCAGAGTACATGGCGCTTTTAGATAAATTTTTTTCAATAATCTTATGAACCTTTTCATTGGTATAGGTCATTGAGCATGATACTTGCTTGTTTAAAATTTTTTTTGTTAAGAAAGAAAAAAAGTAAGGATCGTCGTCTGCTAATTGCTTTTCTAAATTTCTAAAATTAATAGTTCTAGAATCTAACCTTGGGGGTGTGCCCGTCTTCAACCTTCCAATTTTGAAATTATATTTTTCTAACTGCTCACTCAAACCAGTGCTTGGTTTTTCATTATATCGGCCTGCCGGTGTTCTCTCATCACCAATATGTATCAAACCATTCAAAAATGTGCCTGTCGTTAAGATTAACTTACTACAATTCACTTTATTACCTTTGTGTGTTAAAAATCCACTTATTTCATTATTAGAAAAAATAAATTTAATTACAGGATCAGAAAAAATGCTTAAATTACAGTAGTTTAGAAGTTTTTCTTGCATAAATTTTCGATATAATGATCTGTCAGATTGAGTTCTTGGTCCTCTCACTGCCGGGCCTCTGCTTCTATTAAGTAATCTAAACTGTATCCCTGATTTGTCGGCTACCTCACCCATAACTCCATCTAAAGCGTCAATTTCCCTTACTAAGTGACCTTTTCCTAAACCACCAATGGCTGGGTTACATGACATTTCTCCTATGGTACTTTTATTATGAGTGAATAGAGCAGTATCAATTCCAAGACGTGCTGATGCAGCTGCTGCCTCGCAACCTGCATGGCCTCCACCTATCACTACCACATCAAAAGATAAATCTTTTTTCATCATATAAATTTATATTCGATTAAAATATTTACAAGATTTGAGTTTTTTTTCTTAAATAAGCTTTATTTATCAACGAAAAACTTAAAAAAAAGCCTTAAATTCAAGGTAAATCGTGTTTATTTGCCGATACAAAAATCGTTGAAAATACTGCCTAATATCTCTTCTACATCAACTTTTCCAACAATCATACCTAGATGTCTTGTTGCTAATCTTAAATCCTCTGCTGCTTTATCAAAATCCTTTTTATCATTTTTATCGTAAAAATTTTTTAAATGATCAGCGCACTGTAATAAATGTTGTCTATGTCTTTCCCTGGTAATTAGAATATCTTTGTCAGATATAAACTTATTCTTTAAGTTATTTTTTATTTTCAAAATTAATTTATCTATATTTAAATTATCTTTTAACGAAATTAAAACATGATTAAGCTTAGAAATTTCTGGGTCTAGTTTTTCTTTTAGAAGATCTGATTTATTAACGACTAATATCGCATTTTTTTTTAATAAATCGTTCAAAAAGCCCTTTAAATCAATACTTTTGGCATCGACTACCACTAACTTTAAATCAGCATTTTCTGCTTTTTTGAGAGATAATTTAATACCTTTTTTCTCTATCTCATCCTTTGATAGTCTTATCCCTGCTGTGTCTGAAATAATTACTGGATATCCATCTATATTTAAATGTGTTTCAATAACGTCTCTTGTGGTCCCAGCTATTTCAGAAACTATTGCAACTTCTCTTTTAGATAAATTATTTAATAAACTTGATTTACCAGCATTTGTCGGTCCAACGATTGCAATTTTAAAACCTTCACGAATTATTTCACCAACTTTTTGATCGTTCAATATTTTTAAGATTTTATTTAAGACATCCAAAGTATCCTGTTTTATTTTTTTTATATTTTCATCTGGCAAATCTTCCTCTGGGAAATCTATTTTAGCTTCTATGAAAGATAAAATTTTTAATAATTTTTCTCTTAATCCCTCGAATACTTCAGCAGATTTACCTTTCATAATTTTAACTGCTTGTAGTCTTTGTATTTCCGTTTCTGCAGATATAAGATCACCTATACTTTCGGCTTTTAATAAATTTATTTTTCCATTTTGAAATGCTAGTTTGGTAAATTCCCCAGGTTCAGCCATTTGACAATTTTTAACTTGGGATAATACATCCAAAACCGCTTGCACAACTGCTTTTCCTCCGTGGGTATGGATTTCTGCCATATCTTCACCTGTGTAGCTCTCTGGTCCAGGAAACCATAAAATTAATCCTTCATCAATTAGATCAGAACTGTTGATATTGTTAATTTTTCGAAGAGTCGCTACTCTAGGCTTTGGTAGCACATTATTTGTTAAGGCTTTTACAATATCAGATGTATCTGGGCCTGAAATCCTTATTACTGCAACCCCAGAAACACCTGGTCCACTCGATAAAGCGTAAATTGTCATATTAAAATGTCTTTTATATAATATAATTATATTTCTTTTATGATTATTTGGATAGCATCTTATCCCAAGAGTGGAAATACTTGGATGAGGGCAATAATTTCGTCTTTAATATACTCTGACGATGGTTTATTTAACTTTTCTTACATTGAAAAGATAAGACAATTTCCCCAAAAAAAATATTTTGAAGAATTTACTGATAAATTAAGTGATATTAACGAGCTCAAGAAATATTGGATATTAGCTCAAGAAAAAATTAATTTAGATAATAAAATTAAATTTTTAAAAACACATCATATAAATTGTAAAATAGATAATTTTGCATTTACAGATAAACAATGTACCAAAGCAACAATTTACATTGTTAGGGACCCAAGGAATTTAGTAGACTCTATATCAAATCATTTTAGCAAATCTACAAAAGAGGCGAAGGAGTTTTTACTTTCAACGAAAATAATTTCAAGAAACACTGGTGTAGACCTTAAGGGTGATAATATTGTAACTATGGTTGGATCTTGGAAAGAACATTATAGATTTTGGAATAATAACACGGAGAACATATTGTTAATAAAATATGAAGATTTATTAAATAATGTTTCAAAAGAATTAGACAGAATAATTATTTTTTTAAAAAAATTTATTGAATTTAATGTGTCAGAAAAAAAAAAGAAAAATATTATAGAAACAACATCTTTTAATTTCCTTAAAAAACTGGAGGACCAAGGAGATTTTAAAGAAAACGTGTCTTTAAAAGGTACTGATAAAAAGATTCCTTTTTTTAATAAAGGACCAAAAAATATATGGCAGGGGAAATTAGATAAAGAAATACAGATTGAAATTGAAAAAAAATTTAAAAGTGAATTGGTAGAACTAGGATATCTTTAACTAGCTAGGTTTGTTCATAGAGTTAAAAAATTCTGAATTATTTTTAGTGTCTTTTAATTTTGAACTAATAAATTCAATTGCATCCATTGTACCCATAGGTGCTATAATTCTCCTCAAAACGTTCATTTTTTGAAGATCATTTTTATCAAATAAAAGCTCTTCTCTTCTAGTGCCTGATTTTGTGATATCGATTGCTGGATATATTCTTTTATCAGCAATCTTTCTATCAAGAACTGTTTCGCTATTTCCAGTTCCCTTAAATTCTTCAAAAATAACCTCATCCATCCTGCTTCCTGTATCAATTAGTGCTGTAGAAATAATTGTAAGGGATCCTCCCTCTTCAATATTTCTTGCCGCTCCAAAAAATCTTTTTGGTCTTTGAAGAGCATTAGCGTCTACACCACCAGTTAAAACTTTGCCTGAGCTAGGTATAACAGCATTATAGGCTCTACCCAATCTAGTAATAGAATCCAATAAAATCACCACATCTTTTTTATGTTCTGTTAATCGTTTAGCTTTTTCTATAACCATTTCAGCAACAGCCACATGTCTTTGCGCTGGCTCATCAAAAGTGGAACTGATAACCTCACCTTTAACAGTTCTTTGCATATCTGTAACTTCCTCAGGTCTTTCATCAATTAATAACACTATGAGATAACACTCTGGGTAATTTTTTGCTATAGAGTTAGCTATACTTTGAAGAATCATTGTTTTTCCTGCTTTAGGAGGGGAAATAATAATAGATCTTTGACCTTTGCCAATAGGACTAACCAAATCAATTAGTCTTGGAGTTAGATCTTGTTTTTTTTCAGGTTTACTTATTTCAACTTCCATCACTAACTGTTTGTCAGGATATAAAGGGGTGAGGTTATCAAATGCTATTTTGTGTCTTGATTTTTCTGGCTCTTCGAAATTAATTTTACTAACTTGAAGCAAAGCAAAATATCTTTCTCCCTCTTTTGGTGCTCGTACTGGACCTTCAACTGTATCTCCTGTTCTTAATCCAAATTTTCTTATTTGACTTGGGCTAACATAAATATCATCTGGTCCAGGCAAATAATTAGATTCCATAGCTCTTAAGAAACCAAAACCATCTTGAAGCAGTTGTAAAACACCCGCTCCCGTAATTTCCTCTTTTTCCGCAACCTTTTTAAGAATAGCAAACAAAATCTCTTGCTTTCTTAAAGTACTAGCATTCTCAATTCCTAGCTCTTCTGCTTGGGCAATAAGTTGTTCTGATGATTTAAGTTTTAATTCTTGAATGTTCATGATTTGATTATTAAGGACTTAATGGGTAAGTTGAATATATATACAATTAAATATTTTTCAACCCTAGATAGGCTTAAAAATTACTACGAATATGATTAAAATAAGCAATATTGTGGGTATTTCGTTAATGTAACGATAAAATTTATGACTGTGTTTGTTAGAATCGAACTTAAATTGGTTTAGAATCTTTCCAAGATAAAAATGATACGTTGTTAATAAAATTACAAAAACTAATTTTAAAATCATCCAAACTTCACTCAGTTTCTCAAAACCAATTTCATGAATTAGTAACAATCCAAACAACCATGATAGGAACATCGCAGGGGTCATAATGAAATAAAATAATTTTTTTTCCATGGTTTTAAATACCTCTGAAATTATGATTTTAGAATTGTTCTGAGAGTGATAAACAAATATTCTGGGTAAATATAGTAAACCTGCCATCCACGAGATAACAGATATCAAGTGTAATGATTTAAATAACAAGTAAGTATTCATTATTTAGATGCACTTTTGAATTAAAGTTTTTAATAAAAAAATATGATCTTCGCTATCATTCAAACAAGGAATCATATCAAAGTTCTCTCCGCCTGAGTCTAAGAAGCTTTCTTTGCCTTGTATAAGTATTTCTTCTAAAGTCTCTACGCAATCAGATGAAAAACCTGGACAAATAGTAAGAATATTTTTTTTTCCTTGTTTGGGTAAATTTTCTAAAGTTTTGTCTGTATAGGGTTGGAGCCATTCTTGAGGACCAAATCTAGATTGAAAAGTTGTTTTAATTTCAATTGATCTGAATTTTTCTGAAATTAGCCTTGTGGTTTTATGACAATAACAGTGGTACGGGTCTCCTTTATCAAAATATTTTTTTGGTATGCCGTGATAGGATGCGAGAATTAAATCTGGTTTCCAATTTATTTCTTTTATTTTTTTGTTTATAGAATTGACTAATGCGTCAACATATAGAGGATTAGATTCATAGTGAGGGATTATTTTAAGAGATGGTTGCCACCTCATTTTCATTAAAGTTCTATAAACCTCATCACAAACAGTTGCTGTAGTGGCGGCAGCGTATTGTGGATAAAGTGGGAGTATAATCAAGTTTTCGCAGCCCTCTTCATGTAATCTCGCAATTTTATTTTTAATACTGGGATTTCCATACCTCATTGCAAAATCTATAATTATCTTTTCATCAGACAGGAGTCTTGATATTTTTTCAGATTGTTTTTTTGTGTAATATAAGAGGGGGGATATGTTTTCCTCTTTCATCCATATTTCTTTATAAGCTTTGGCTGTTTTCGACGGTCGAAAATTAAGAATAAAGAGATTTAGAATAACTTTCCAAATCAAAGGGTTTACTTCGATTACTCTTTTGTCAGACAAGAATTCTTTAAGATACTTTCTTATATCTGACCAACTTGTAGAGTCGGGTGTACCTAGGTTTATAATTAAAGCTCCAGTTTTTCCATACTTAATAGTTGGATGATTTAAATTATTTTCCATTTAATAATCTTTTACCATTTTTACTAAATAATCCATCATTTTTGGATCTGTTTCGGGCAAGACTCCGTGCCCTAAATTAAAGATATACGGATGATCTTTAAATATATCTAAATATTTTTTTGTCTCTTTTTTTAAATTTTCTCGACTAGTTAACAAAACTTTGGGATCCATGCCGCCTTGTACTGGAATTTTTATTTCTTTTCTAATTTTTATAGGGTCCACCTCATAATCAATACAGATGGCATCTGGTTTTATTATTTCACAATAATTTTTATAATCTTTAATTCCTCTTGGAAAACATATGACAGGAACATTTAAAGATTGTGTATATTCAACTAAAGACAAGGTCGGGTCTAAAATATATTTTGATAAATGAGTTGGTTCTATTAAGCCAGCCCAGCTATCAAATATTTGTATTACCTCGGCTCCACTTTTAATTTGATTTTTTATATGAATTTTTAAAAATCTATCTAAAATTTTTAAAATTTCCGTAATTAATATTGCGTTATTAAAAAAATTATCTACAATTTTTAATTTTGGTGATTTTTTGTTAATCATATAGACCAAAAGTGTCCAAGGGGCCCCTACAAAACCTATGGTGCTTTTTTCTTTTAATAACGGATCTTTATTAACTAGATTTATAGCATTATAAATTGGATTGATTTTTGTTGTAAAATCTTTTTCACTCAAACTCATAGCTTCATTTAAATTAAAATTACCTAATAAAGGACCAAAATTTTTTTTAAATTCAACTTTTTGATTTAACCCATAAGGCAACATTAAAATATCTGAAAAAATTATAGCTGCATCTAGTTCAAATCTTTTTAAAGGCTGAAGTGTTATTATAGAAGCAAGAGTTTGATTTAAACACAACTTAACAAAATCAGTATTTTCTTTTCTAATTTCTCTAAACTCTGGTAAGTATCTACCTGCTTGTCTCATAATCCAGATAGGATTAATTTTTGTATTTTTATTAATTAAAACATTCTTAATTGGTGACATATAAATAATTAATATAACTTATAGTTTTATTAGTATGGTTTGTGAACAACGATGATTAAATTTAGTAAACATTTTATAAACACTTTATTAACATTTAGATCTTTAAATTTATTAAATATATATGAAAAATTGAAGCTTATTAGTAAATGACCCAAATTAGTGAAAATTATAATACACCAGTTTAATATTGTTAATAAATGCCTTGTTTTACAACATTAATTTAAAAATGTTATAGTAATTCAAAATGAAATAAAAAATAAGGACTTATTAACACTTAATACATGAGTAATACATATCAAATTTATCTTATATCTGACTCCACGGGCGAAACTTTAGATAGAATATTTTTGGCCATTAAAGCTCAATTTAAAAATATAGATTACAAAATACACACATATTCGTTTACTAGAACTGAAAATCAAATTTTAAAAATTTTATCTAATGCAGAAAATAATGATAATGCAATCATTTTATATTCTATTGTCGATAGTAATCTTGCTAAATATCTTGCCAACACAAGTGACAACAAAAAAATTCCTTGTTTTGGTGTATTGGGTGATCTCATATTAAGTTTTTCAAAACTATTGAATCAAAAGGCATCTCATGAACCAAGTGGACAACACGTTTTAAATGAAGAATATTATGAAAGAATAGCTGCCATCCAGTTCACCATGAATCATGATGATGGAAACTTAATTAAAGAAATTAATAAATCTGATATTATATTATTAGGTGTTAGCAGAACTAGCAAAACACCCACATCAATTTATCTAGCTAACAAAGGATTTAAAACTTCAAATATTCCTTTAATTAATGAAAACTCAATACCTAAAATTTTAAAAGAAAATCCAAAAATTGCTTGCGTGGTTGGATTAAACACAGAGCCCGAAAGATTAGTAGATTTAAGAAAAAATAGAATGAACTCTCTTAAAGAGACGGAAAACAAATCTTATACTGATATAGAAAAAATTAAAAAAGAGGTGAATGAAGCAAAAATCACATTTAGGAAATACAAATGGCCATCAATTGATGTTACAAGGAAGTCTGTTGAAGAAACTGCAGCATCAATAATTAAGATATATGAAATATATAAACAAAATGATTAAAATAATTCTAGCCTCAAAGAGCGAAGTAAGAAAGAAAATTTTGGATAAACATAACATTAATAATGAAGTTGTGCCTTCAAATCTAGATGAGGATATAATTAAGAAAAGTTTATTAAAACAAAATGCATCTCCAGAATTAATCTCAAAAAACTTAGCAGAATTAAAAGCTAATAAAATAAGTCAAAAAAGAAATGATAATTTGGTGTTGGGTGCAGATAGTGTAATTGATTTTGAAGGTGAGTTAATTTCAAAACCACAAAATAGAAAAGACGCACTAAGTATTTTAGAAAAACTAAACGGCAAGACTCATAACCTGATTAGTTCAGTGTGTATTTCAAAAAATGGTTCAATGATATGGAATTATACTGATAAAGCAAATCTCACAATGAAAAGATTTAGCCAAGAAGAACTTAAAAATTATTTATCAAAAATATCAGACACATCATTATATTCTTATAATGTTTATCAAATCGAAGGCGAAGGCAGAAATTTGTTTTTAAAAATTGAAGGAGATGAAGATACAATTATGGGACTACCAATAAAAAAAATTAAGGAATACTTAAATAATTATAATTAATATGAAAAGATATTTAGTAATAGGAAATCCTATAAGTCATTCATTATCACCAAAATTACATAATTATTGGCTTAAAAAAAATAACATAAATGGAATTTATAAAAAAAAAAAATTAGATGAAAACAATCTAAAAGAAATCTTTTCAAAAATTAGAAAAAAAGAAATTATGGGAATAAACGTCACGGTTCCTTTTAAAAAAATAGTAATTCCTTATCTAGATAAACTAACCACAGAAGCTGAATACACCCAGTCAGTTAATACGATCTATTTGCAGAACAATAAGATTATCGGACATAATACAGACATTAAGGGATTTGAGCTTGCAATTAAAGACTCTGGTTATGATATTGCCGAAAAGAAAATATTGATTCTCGGAGCAGGTGGAGTGGTGCCATCTATTATCTTTGCTCTTTATAATATGAAAGTATTTGGTGTCACATTATGTAATAGGACGAAAACTAAGGCCGAAAATTTAAAAAATTTATTTAAAAACTTAAATGTAATAGATTGGGGAGAAAAATCTGACTTTGATGTTGTCATTAATGCTACCAGTGTTGGTTTAAAAAAGGGTGATGAATTAGTTTTGGATTTCTCATACTTTAAGAATTGTGATTTTTTTTATGATGTAATTTATAATCCGAAAAAAACAAATTTTTTAAAGACCGCCTCTAAACTAGGTAAAAAAATAGAAAATGGAAAAAAAATGTTTATTTATCAGGCTGCTCAGGCTTTTAAAATTTGGCACGGTGTTGAGCCTGAAATAAATGATGAAGTTAAAGAAATTCTTGATAAATGATTAGAATTGGAATTCTAGGAGATATTGGATCGGGCAAGAGTTACGTGTCAAAAAGTTTTGGTTATCCAGTGTTTAATGCAGATGAAGAAGTAGGTAAATTATATAAAAATGATAAGAAAATTTATTTTAAATTAAAGAAGATTTTACCTCAATTTATTCATACATTTCCAATTAATAAAAAAGAAATTATTAATTCAATACTTCACAATCAAACTAATTTAAAAAAAATTATTAAAATTATACATATTGAAATTAGAAAAAAATTGAAAAAATTTCTTGTTAAAAATCATAAAAGTAAATTCATTGTTTTAGACATTCCATTATTATTAGAAAATAAGCTTAGCAAAAAAGAAGATGTGTTAATTTTTGTTAAATCAAAAAAAAAGGATATATTAAAAAGGCTTAAGAAAAGACGAAATTTCAATAAAAATTTGATTGATAAATTTAGAAAATTACAACTACCACTTGATTATAAAATAAAAAAATCAGATTTTATTATAAAAAATGATTTTACAAATAAATCTGTTAAGAAGGATATTAAATATATTTTAAAAAAATTAATAAATGAAAGAAGTTATATTAGACACTGAAACTACAGGATTGTCAGTAAAAGATGGCCATCGTTTAGTGGAAATAGGATGCATTGAATTAGAAAATCTAATTCCAACAAAAAATAAATTCCATTGTTATCTCAATCCAGAAAGAAAAGTTTCTGAAAAAGCCTTAGAGGTTCATGGATATACTGATCATTTTCTATCAAAGGAAAAGAAATTCAAGGAAATTGTAGATGACTTTTTAAATTTTATTACTGACAAAAGATTAATTATTCATAATGCAGAATTTGATTTATCTCATATTAATAATGAACTTAGAATTCTAGGGAAAAAAAAAATTAATAATAACATTGTAGATACTTTAATTTTAGCAAGAAACAAATTTCCTGGTTCTTCGATAAGCCTAGACGCCCTTTGTAAAAGGTATAGAGTTGATAATTCAAAAAGAACCAAGCATACTGCCCTTGTAGACTGTGAACTATTATCAAAAGTATATATTAATTTGATAGACCAAAAAGAACCTACTCTTAATTTTAAAAATGAAGAAGATGAAATATTTAATTTAAATAAAGAAAAGGTTTTATATTTTAAAAAAGTAATTAATCTTACGCAAGATGAACTTAGCAAACATAAGAGTTACCTAAAGACAAATCTAAAAAAAAATTTTTTTAATTGAATTTTTCCAAGTAAAGTTTGTTAAAATCTATTTTCTTTTCTAACTTAATTCCTGGGTGTCCAGAATTGTGTACCATATTTAAAAAAGATTTTTCTAATTCAGGATAAATAGTGTTAGGAACATCACATAAAATAATTTTTTCTAAATCTTTTTTATCTTTAATATCATCATTTATTTTTATAGCTGTAGCATAAACAATTTCATAATGTGATTTTATTCTTTTTTTATCTTTATCTTCAAACTTAAGAGTAACATTTATTTCAATCATCTTATTTTTTAATGGTTGAGAAGTAATGTCGATATTTAATTGATACTTTGTTATATTGTCCCTAGTAGATATAAATGTTTCTATATTAGGTGTCTCGCTTGACATATCTTTTATATATTTTGCGAGAATTTTAAATTTTTCTGTCATCGTCTTCTTCTATATCCTCATATTCCCCGTCTATAAAATTATTTTTTTCAACATTTTTTTTCTTTAGTTTATAATTTAGTTTCCCAAATATTAATTTTCTTGTTATTGGTATTATTAACAAAAATCCAATTACATCAGTTGCAAATCCTGGAATAATTAAAAGTAATGCTGCAAAAGCTATTGCTGCCCCAGAAATTAATTCATGAGCAGGAGTTTTATTTTTCATTATTTGCGTAATTCCAGATCTAAGAGTATTTAATCCCTCATACCTGGCATAATAAATACCGACTATTGCCGTTAAAAAAATCAACAATATTGTGTTAAAAGCACCAATTTGAGAACCAATTTTAATAAATAAATAAATTTCAATAATTGGGATTAAAATTACTGATAAAAGTACTGTGTTCATTTGTCTTTAATGTAATTGTTAGTTGAAATTAATCAACATAGTAATTAAGTTTACATTATGAATTATAGTTTCGAATATATTGATATTATTTTATTAGCGATGATCGCTGGGTTTATATTTTTGAGGTTGAGGGGTATCCTGGGGAAGAGAACAGGCTTTGAAGGCAAAACACCACCACAATTTGAGGAAATGTTAAAAAATATTAACCAAAAAAAATCTACAAAACCAATAATAGATTTCGATGATACTGCTAAGAAAGATTTTTTAAAAGGAGCAAAAATTGCCTACGAAACAATTATAACTGATTTTAGTGACAGTGATAACAAACTCACAAGAAGTAAAGAATTGTTAAGTAATAAAATTTATGATCAGTTCAACAATGCTTTGAAAGAAAGAAACGAAAGAGGGCATTTTGCGGAAATAACATTTATAGGTATTGATTCAGCAAACATCAAAGAGCATAAAAAAATTGGTAAAATTCTTCAAGTAACAGTAAATTTTGTAGGAGAGGTTATAACTTGTATTAAAGATAAAAATAAAAAGATTATCTCTGGCGATCCAGAAAAAATTAAAAAAATTTATGACACTTGGGTATTTTCTAGAGACACCTCCACAAGTAATCCAAACTGGCACCTAGTAGATACACTGACTTAATTGACAGATAAAATTTCAGATAAGGATAGAAAAGATTGGGAAGCTTTTTTGTCTAAAGATGATAAATTAGAGAACAAAGACGTAAGTTTGTCTAAACAAAAAATAGTAAATATTAAATCTATAGATTTACATGGATACAGTCTTGATGAGGCAAATACTGCGATTGAAAAATTAATAAACAATTGTTTTACTGAAGGTGTATCAAAAATAGTGGTTGTAACTGGAAAAGGATTACATTCCCAAAATGATAAAGATCCTTATGTTTCAAAAGATTTAGGTATTTTAAAACATTCAGTTCCAGAATTTATCAAAAAGAATATTAATTTAATTAAAAAAATAAACAAATTTGAAGATGCCAATATTGAAGATGGCGGCAGTGGTGCTTTTTATATTTATTTAAAGAAAAATTTATTGTAATAAAATTGATGATCTTTTGGTTAGCTTCTTATCCTAAAAGTGGAAATACATTATTAAGATCAATATTAGCCACATATTTTTTTTCAAAGGATGGAAAATTTAAGTTTGAACATCTTTACAAAATCGGTCAATTTCCCAATACAGATCACTTTTTAAGGTTAGGTATTAATCCCGCAGATGAAAAAAAAATTTTTGAAAATTATATTAATGCACAAAAAGAAATAATTAAAGAAGATGAAAAATTAAAATTTTTAAAAACACATAGTGCTTTAGCTAGCATCAATGGAAATGAATTTACAGATTTAAAGAAAACTATGGGAGCAATATATGTTGTCCGAGATCCTAGAAATGTTGTTACTTCATTTGCTTATCACATGAGTTTAGATATCGATCAGGCAGTCGATATTATTATTAATCCAAAACAATTTATGCCTAAAACAGATAAAGTTCCTAGATTTTTTTTAAGTTCATGGGGACTAAATTTCAATACTTGGAAAAAACTCAATGATAAAATTTTTTTTATAAAATATGAAGATTTAATAAACAAAAAAAAAACTACACTTATTAAAGTTTTTAAATTTTTAAAAAAACTCAAAATTTATAATTCAGAATTAGATATGGTAAAAATGAATAAAATAATAAAAACAACAGAATTTAACGAAATGCAAAAACTTGAGAAAGTCGAAACTTTTACTGAAAGCATGGTAGATATAAAAAGTGGAACTAGAAAACCATTTTTTAGATTAGGACCTAAAAACAATTGGAAAAAAGATTTAAGTAGTAAAAATTGTGTCAAAATAGAAAAAGCGTTTGAAAAAGAGATGTTGGAATTAGGATATTTGTAATCTTAGAGAATAAACTTTGAAAGGTCAGTATCTTTTACTAAATTATCAAGATTTTTTTCGATATATTCCTTATTAATTGAAATTTTTTCTCCAGATCTATCAGTTGCTGTAAAACTAATTTCATCGAGAATTTTTTCAATAATAGTGTGTAGTCTTCTAGCGCCTATATTTTCAACTGTTGCATTAACTTCCGAAGCAATATTAGCAATCGAGTCAATCCCATCATCGGTAAATTCAAGATCAACATTTTCAGTTTTTAACAAAGCTATATATTGTTTTATTAAACTAAAATCAGGTTCTTTCAGAATTCTTTTGAAATCATCACTTGTTAAAGCTTCTAGTTCAACTCTTATTGGCAATCTTCCTTGAAGTTCGGGAAGTAAATCTGATGGTTTTGCTAATTGAAATGCTCCAGAAGCAATAAATAAGATATGATCTGTTTTTATTGGTCCATACTTAGTATTAACTGTTGTTCCTTCTATTAAAGGTAACAAATCTCTCTGAACACCTTCTCTTGATACATCTCCACCAGCTCTATCTGTCCTTCCAGAAATTTTATCTATCTCATCTAAAAATACAATTCCATTATTTTCAGTAGAAACTTTTGCTGCTTTAACAATTTTATCTTGTTCAATTAATTTATCCGACTCATCATTAATTAAAATTTCATGTGATTCTTTTACACTCATTTTTTTCTTTTTCTCCTTAGTGCCCATTGACTTACCAAGCATTTCGCCAATATTAATCATTCCCACATTAGCACCAGGCATTCCCGGAATTTCAAATGAGGTGTTGCCTCCACCACTATCACTCACTGCTATTTCTATTTCATTATCGTCTAGATCTCCATCTCTCAGTCTTTTCCTGAAACTTTCCCTTGTCGCTAAACTTGCTTTTTTTCCAACCAAAGCATCTAAAACTTTTTCTTCAGCAAGCTTTTGTGCTTTTGTGTAAACTTCTTTTCTTTTTTTTACCTTTTCCATTGATATCGCTATTTCAACTAAATCTCTTACTATTTGCTCAACATCTCTTCCTACATATCCAACTTCAGTAAATCTGGTTGCTTCAACTTTAACAAATGGAGCTTCTGCTAATTTTGACAGTCTTCTTGAAATTTCTGTTTTACCCACTCCAGTTGGACCAATCATCAAAATATTTTTTGGTAAAACCTCATTTTTCATTTCACCTTCTAAAGCTTGTCTTCTCCAACGATTTCTTAAAGCAACTGCTACCGCTTTTTTTGCTTTATTTTGTCCTACAACAAATCGATCTAATTCTGAAACAATTTCTCTAGGCGATAAAGAACTAACAAGAGATTTATTATTTGTAGAAGTTTTATCTTTAGGAACAAGGGGTGTAACGTTGGATTTTTCCATTATATCTTTTCAATTTTAATATTATTATTTGTAAAAACACAAATTTCAGAAGCAACTTCAATTGATTTTTTCGCAACTTCCTCAGCATTCATATTTGAATCTATCAATACTTTTCCAGCAGCTAACGCATAATTTCCACCTGATCCAATTCCAATAACATCACCCTCTGGTTCTAAAACATCCCCAGTGCCAGAAATTATATAACTGTTTTCTTTATCACCAATAGCCATTAATGCTTCTAATCTTCGTAAATATTTATCTGTTCTCCAGTCTTTTGCTAATTCAACAGCTGCTCTCGATAAATTTCCTGCATGTTTTTCAATCTTAGCTTCTAATCTTTCGAATAAAGTTAATGCGTCTGCAGTAGATCCAGCAAATCCAGCGACAACTTCTCTTTTTTCTATCTTTCTAACTTTAGAAGCAGTACTTTTAACGACAGTATTTCCCATACTTACTTGGCCATCACCTGCGACCACCACTTCATTATTCTTTCTTACTAGTACAATTGTTGTCATAGCTTATAAATGGATACTAAATTCTATAGTTCAAGCCCAGGTTTAGTATTATTGCCATAATTGAATAATATATGTATACCTAAATTTAATTATGAAGCGTAAAGGCAAAATTAGTAGAAAAACAAAAGAGACCAGCATTAGTGTTGATATTAATATTGATGGTAAGGGGAAATATAAGATTGATACAGGTATTGGATTTTTAAATCATATGCTTGAACAGTTATCTAAGCATTCGTCAATAGACATGAACATAAAAGCTAAGGGTGATACCCACATTGATCTTCATCATACAACAGAAGATACTGGGATTGCAATTGGTGAAGCTTTAAAAAAAGCTTTAAAAAAATCCGTGGGGATAAGAAGGTATGCACATGCAATGATACCAATGGATGAAACTTTATCGCGTGTTGCAATCGATGTATCAAATAGACCATATTTAATTTGGAAAGTTAAACTTAAAGTAGAAAAACTTGGAGAAATGGACACAGAATTATTTAAGGAATGGTTCCAAGCTTTTTCTCAAGCTGCAGGAATTACTTTGCACGTTGAAAATATTTATGGTGAAAATAGTCACCACATTATAGAGTCCTGTTTTAAAGGATTAGCAAGATCATTGAGAACAGCATTAGAAATGGACCCAAGAAACAGAAAAACAATTCCATCGACTAAAGGTTCCTTATAAGTTTAATGAACGTCACTATAGTTGACTATAATTCGGGCAATATAAGCTCAGTGATAAACTCTTTTAAGGAGGTTGCTAAAGATAAAGTAAATATCAAAGTTACCGCGGATTTAGATAAAATTAAATCTTCTGATAAAGTTGTTTTACCAGGGCAGGGTTCGTTTAAGAGTTGTGTTGATGCGCTTAATAATATCAATGGCTTAGTTGATACATTAAATGAATTTGCAATAAGTAATAAAAAACCACTTCTAGGAATTTGCGTAGGATTGCAGATGTTTGCGGATATTGGTTATGAAGAAACTGAAACAAAAGGACTGGGTTGGATTTCAGGCAAAGTTTCAAAAATAGATAATCAAAACGATAGATTTAAACTTCCTCACATTGGCTGGAACCAAATTAATATTATTAAGGATAGCAAAATTTTTCAAAGTATAGAAAATAATTCTCACATGTATTTTGTTCATAGTTATGAAATTATTCCTAATGATAAAAATGTAATTTCAGCAACTACAGATTATTCTTCAAATATTGTGTGTTCGATTGAAAAAGAAAATATATTTGGAACACAATTTCATCCAGAGAAAAGTGACAAAATTGGACTTAAAATAATTGATAACTTTATAAATTTATAAAAATGAAAAAATTAACTTTTTTAAGTATTATATTTTTAATTTATTGTAATTCGTCTTTCTCGGATGAACACAAAACAAAATTTAAAGATATCAAAGGATTTAAAAAACAATTTATTTCTATGTCTGAAAAGAAAGTAAACAGAATTAAAGAAGTTAAAAAGTCTGATGGCTTCCCAGTTTATGAGGGTAAAACTAGCATTCAATTTATTGTTAACAGAGAAGATGCTGGTTGTGGGAAAGGAAAAGCACAAACAACACAGATCCAATGTGATGGTAAAGGCAATAGAAGCAGACAAGAGCTACATTTGGGCAATATGTATTTAAAAAACAAGGAATATATTTATGAGTATGCAGTTTACTTTGATAAAACTTACCAACCCTTAGAAAAAGGTGCAGTGGTGATTATTGGACAAATGCACTCAGATAATAAAGCCAAAGGTTGCCACAGTTGTTGTCATTTCTGGTTCCAAGATTTTAAATATAAGGGAGAACATGTTTATAGCTGGGCTAGTAAAGCAGCTTACTCATCAGAACCTGTAGTAATAGGAAAAATTGATGATTTAAAAGGGAAATGGACTCATTTAAAATTTCATGTTTTGTGGAAGTTAGATGAAACTGGAAGGTTTAAGATTTATAAAAATAGTGAAGTAATAGCTGATCTAAAAAATATTAAGACGCTAGCTGATACTTGCACTGGAGGGTATATGAAAATGGGAATATACAGGCATAGAACAATAGGATATTGGAACTCAGATTGGAAAAGTTTACAAGATCAAACAGTTTATTTAGATAGTATAGTTTTAAGAAAACCTAAAAAAGATGAGAAATTTAATAATAATTAAATGAAAGTATTTCCTGCAATAGATATTAAAGATAAAAAATGTGTAAGACTAGTAAAAGGAGATTTTAATAATAAAACTGAATATAAAATTTCTCCTATTGAACAAGCAGGTAAATATAAAGATCA
>JACWDK010000010.1 GCA_014654165.1 Pelagibacterales bacterium SAG-MED13
TGGTTTTAAAAATTTACATATTGTAGATTTAGATGGAGCTTTAGTTGGTGAAACAGTAAATCTAACTATTATAAAAGATATAATAAGTAAATTTGATCTTAAAGTAGAGATAGGTGGTGGTATAAGAAATTTTGAAAGTATTCAAAAATATACTGATGCTGGAGTTGATAAAGTAATTTTAGGTAGTGCAGCAATTAAAGATAAAAATCTTTTAAAAGAAGCGTGTAAAAAATTTCCAAACAAAATTGCATTAGGTTTGGATGCTAAAGACGGATATTTGTTAGTATCCGGATGGACAGAAGCATCTAATCAATTGACTTTAGATTACTTAAAAGAAATAAATGATTATGGTATAAGTAGAATAATTTACACTGATATAAATCGAGATGGTATGAAGCAAAGCCCAAATTTTACTGAAACAATGAAAGTTGCCGAAATATCAAATTGTCCTGTGATTGTATCAGGCGGTGTATCATCAATAAGAGATATTCAAAAAGCCAAAACTTTGAAAAATATCGAGGGTATAATAGTTGGTAAAGCCATCTACGACGGCGATATTAAATTAGAGGAATTGGTAAAAGAAGATGCTTAAAAATAGAATAATTCCTTGTTTAGATGTTAAGAATGGTCGTGTTGTTAAGGGCATCAACTTTGTTGATCTTAAAGATGCGGGTGATCCCGTGGAACAAGCTAAAATTTATAGTGACGGCGGAGCAGATGAAATTTGTTTTTTAGATATTACGGCTTCAAATGAAAATAGAGAGACTATCTATGATGTAATAGAAAAAACTTCAAAAAAATGTTTTGTTCCTTTGACTGTAGGAGGTGGTGTAAGAAGTGTTGAGGATATAAACAAACTACTTAATTGTGGTGCTGATAAAGTTTCAATAAACACAGCAGCAGTTGAAAATTCAAAAGTAGTTATTGATAGTGCAAAAAAATTTGGATCTCAATGTATTGTAGTTGCAATTGATGCAAAAAAAAATGAAGACAAATGGGAAGTGTTTACTCACGGTGGTAGAAATAATAGAGGTATTGATGCATTGGAATATGCTAAACAAATGGAAGAGAATGGTGCTGGTGAGTTATTAGTAACTTCCATGGATAGAGATGGAACGCAGGTTGGCTATGATATTGAGTTAATGTCAAAAATTTCATTAAAAGTAAATATTCCAGTTATAGCGTCCGGAGGTGTAGGGAATTTGGATCATTTAGTTGATGGAATAAAATTAGGTAAAGCTAGTGCAGTTTTAGCAGCATCTATTTTTCACTACGGAAAACATTCTATAAAAGATGCCAAGGAATATTTGGACTCAAAAGGAATACCTGTTAGAATTTAGGATGCTTAGCACATTAGAAAACTTATTTAATCTTGCAAGGGACAGAAAAAAATCTCCAAAAGAAGGCTCATATACAAACGAATTGCTCAATGACAAATCGTTAGGTAAAGCAAAAGTTTTAGAAGAAATAAACGAACTCATAGAAGCAGTAGAGAATGATGCTAACAAAATTCATGAGGCTGCAGATGTTTTTTACCATTTAATTATGTACCTTGAGGCAAATAATATCAAAATTGAAGAAGTGATGGCTGAATTAGATACGAGAAGAAAATGAGCTACGATCAAAATAATATTTTTGCAAAAATTTTAAGGGGTGAGATACCTTGTAAAAAAATTTATGAAGACGATTTTATATTATCTTTTCACGATATTTATCCACAAAAAAAAATTCATGCGCTAGTTATTCCCAAAGGCCAGTATGTTGATCTTGATGATTTTAGTGCTAACGCTTCTCCAAATGAAATGGTAGGATTATTAAAAGGAATTAATACTGTTGCAAAAAAACTTGGAATTTCAGTTGATACTGGAAAAGGATATAGAACATTATCAAATATTAGTGAACATGGAGGCCAGGAAGTACCTCATTTGCATTTCCATTTATTTGGCGGCGAAAGAGTTGGTAAAATGGTTGAGTGAGTAAAAAAATCGAGAGAAATTATTTAGAAATAAAATCTATAGAGGATTTAAAATACAACAATAATGCTTCAAAAGATTATTCTCTTGAAATTGTATTTCCTGCAGACTTTCAATTAAATAAATTTTTTTATAAAAATATTGGTAAGGATCACAGATGGGTTGATCGCTTAGTGTGGTCTGACGAACAATGGATTGAGTATACTTCAGATAAAAAAGTAAAAACTTATATAGTAAAAAAAAATAATGATCTCGCAGGTTATTTTGAACTCATTTTTCATGAATATCAAAATGAGGTTGAAATAGCTTATTTAGGTTTATTACCTGAATATCAAAATCAAAACTTAGGCTCTTACCTTTTGTCGTCAGCTATAAAAAAGTCTTTTTTGAAAAAAATTGAAAGAGTATGGGTTCATACATGCTCTTTAGATCACAAGAATGCTTTAAATAATTATATATCTAGGGGAATGAAGATTTTTAAAAAAGAGTCTCTTATTATTTAAATCAATCTTGTTTTGGTAAAGCGAATAAATTATTCTTTAATTTTTGATTTCGAATTATTGATGATAAAAAAGTAATACTTAAGTTTTGATATATATCTACTGTTTGCCATCCAATAAGATTGTAAGTATCGTAATCAAAAAAAATATTTATTTCATAATCACTTTCAAAAAATCTATAATTAATGAATTTGTTTTCAACGACTCTTTCCTCTAATTTAATTATTCTTTTTAATATATATTCTTTATCTAAGATTAAATTAAGTGGAGTTCTTTCTAAAGGATATTGGTAGTAACTACTTAATGTTTTAATTACTATTGATCTCCCATTAGAAACTAAAGTTTTTTTATTAGTTAAGTTATACTCACAAAAAATCTTTTTTGGGTAAGATAATGTACAAATACCGCTTTGGGTTTTACCATTAATATTTTGTTCAAAATTAAAAATTAAATTATCTGTATCTTTTAAATTTTGTATTATTTCTTCTTTGATAGATGCAGAAGCTTCAGAAATTAATAATATCAAGAATAATGTTAAAAGAATTTTTTTCATCAAAGAACATCACGTTTCCCAACATGATTCGCCTTGCTCACAATGCCTTCGGTTTCCATCATATCGATTATTCTTGCAGCTCGATTATATCCAATTTGTAGTTTTCTTTGCAAAAAAGATGTTGACGCTTTCCCCTCTGATTTTATTATTTCAACAGCTGTTTGATAAAGTTCATCTTTGTCACTAAGATTTTTTGATCCCTCATTTATTTCTTTTTCATCTGCAAAGTTTAATATTTCATCTACATAATCTGGTTCTGCTTGAGATCTTAAGGAGTTATTTATTTTTTCTATTTCATTATCTGAGACAAATGGAGCATGTATTCTAACAATTTTATTTGCAGACGACATATATAGCATATCGCCCTTTCCTAGTAATTGTTCAGCACCTTGTTCACCTAAAATAGTTCTACTATCTATTTTTGAGGTTACTTGAAATGATATTCGGGTTGGAAAGTTTGCTTTTATTGTTCCTGTAATTATATCAACACTTGGTCTTTGAGTGGCCATAATAATATGTATTCCTGCTGCTCTAGCCATTTGTGATAGTTTTTGAATATAATTTTCAATCTCTTTTCCCGCTACAAGCATTAAGTCTGACATTTCATCTACCACAACTACTATGTATGGCATTGGAAGCTTGTGTTTTAGATTGTATCCGTCAATATTTCTAACACCCTCTTTTGTCATTAATCTGTATCTATTTTCCATTTCCTTAACAACCCAACCTAAAACTGAAGCCGCCTTTTTTGCCTCTGTAATCACAGGACAGAGTAAATGAGGAACTCCTTCGTAGGTAGACAACTCTAACATTTTAGGATCAATTAAAATGAATTTACATTTTTCAGGAGTATGTTTGAATAGAAGTGAAAGTATGATTGTATTGATACAAACTGATTTACCTGATCCAGTTGTTCCTGCTATTAACAAGTGAGGCATCGAAGTTAAATCTCCTATAATGGGGTTTCCAGAAATATTTTTACCTAAAGCTATTGGCAATTTGATCTCTTTTTTTTTAAAATCAGAACTGCTTAGTATTTCACTTAAATAAACATTTTCTCTAGAAGAATTAGGAAGTTCAATACCCACGGTGTTGCTTCCAGGTATGGTGGATATTCTTGCAGACTCTGAACTAGTATTCCTAGCTATGTCATCTGAAAGGTTTATTATTTTTGAAACTTTTACACCTGCTGCCGGTTCAAATTCATTTAAAGTAACTACTGGTCCATGACTTACTTTTTTAATATTACCATTAACACCAAAATCCAATAAGATTTTTTCTAGAAAATCAGGGTCATGAGTTAAATTTTTATTGGAATTTTCTCTTTCTTTTCTAGATGGCAATTTAAGTAATTCTAAACTTGGTAATTTAAATTTAATTTTTTCAGATCTTTTGATTTCCTCAGCTTTAATGAAGGGCAAATCTTCTTGTATTAAATTTTTAATTTCGTCCTGTGGAATATATTCGTCAATTATTTCACTTTTATCAGTATAATTTTTTTCTTCTTTAGAAAATATCTTATAAACCCTTTTTAGGAAATTCAAAAATTTTTTTATTTTAAAATTAATACTCAGTAAAAAAAGAATAATTATTAAAATTATAGAAATATAGTATCCAATAATTTCATTAATCATTATTAAGTTTTTTAGATAAGTTTCGCTTAGATAGCTGCCTACAAACCCTCCATTTCCATTAATATAAAATGCAAATGTTTCATTATAAAAAAAATTAAAAAAAAGTGATCCAATAATAGAGTATAAAATTATATAGAAAGTATTTTTTATAATTAGCAACAAATCTTTAGATGTGAATATATTAATTCCCGTAATACTGAATGTGATTGGAATAAAGTAAGCAATTAGTCCAATTGATTGGAAAAAAAGATCTGAGATATAGCTACCCTGAAATCCTAATAAATTTTTAATTGGTGTATTATCTGGAAAAATAAAATTAGGATCTTCTGGTGAATATGAGATTAAAGAAATCATAAGAAGAATTCCAATTAACAAGATTATTATTCCAAATATTTCAGTTACTCTTTTTAATGCAAAAATTAAGGCAATATTGGTAATTTTTTTAATATTCATAATAGCTGAATCAAATATACCACTTTGTATCATCTAATTTTTATTGTTAAAATTAAATTAATTATGAAAGTTTGTATTATTGGTGATGGATTAACAAGCTTGGCATTAGCTAAGGCCCTGATAAATAAAGATATAATTGTTGATGTTATTCGCTCAAAAAAACTAAAAAAAATTAACAAAACAAGCACATTAGGTATTTCAAAATCAAATTTTCAATTTTTTAATAAAAATATAATAAATATTAATAAAATTACCTGGAATATTAAAAAGATCAAAATATATACAGAGAACCTTAAAGGGAAAGAGGTTATTCAATTTAGTGAATCAAACGACCAACTTTTTTCTATTTTAAAAAACAAAAATTTATTAGAGCAATTAGATTACGAATTAAAAAGAAATAAGTATTTTAATTATAAAAAAAAAAACTCTTATAATGGTATTATTAAATTGAAATATGATTTAATAATAAATTGTGATTTCAATCATGAGATTACCAAAAAATTTTTTTCAAAAAAAATTGTGAAAAATTATAAAAGTATTGCTTTTACTACGGTTATTAAACATAAGAAATTATCACCCAATAATACAGCTATACAAATTTTTACTAGAAAAGGTCCTTTAGCATTTTTACCGATTTCGGAAGTAAAAACATCGATTGTTTACTCTATTAAAAACGCAGAGCATCTAAAAGAATTAGATATTCTTAATTTGATTAACAAATTTAATTCAAAATATGAAATCGAAAAAATTGATAAAATTTCTAAATTTAATTTAAATTCTATTAGTTTAAGAAAATATTATGAAAACAATATTTTAGCTTTTGGGGATTTATTACATAAAATTCACCCTTTAGCTGGTCAAGGCTTTAATATGTCAATTCGAGATATAAAAGATTTATTAAAAATCATCCAAGAGAAAATAGAGCTTGGTCTTCCTCTAGACTCTAATGTATGTGATGAATTTCAAGATAAAACAAAAAGTAAAAATTATTTTTTTTCAAATGGAATCGACTTAGTATATGAATTTTTTAATTTAGAGAGTAGAGTTCAAAATAGATATTTAAGCTCAATGTTGAAATTTATAGGAAAGAACAAAACAATAAAAAAATATTTCAAAAAATTTGCTGATGTAGGTTTACAAGTTTAATTATTGAATAGTATTGTTATCAAATTGATCATAAGTATATGTTGTTAAAATCTCAGCTATTTTAATTTTTCTTGTATCCAAATTTTTCGCTTCTAACAAAACTTGTTTTTCTTCTAGTGTAAAAGGAGATGCCATTGCTAATGCGTTAATAGTTTCGTCTAAACTTTGCTTTTCTAAAGCGCTCCAATTAATTATAAATCCTTTTTTTTCAAATAATGTTTTAAGGTCTTTGAAAATAAGTTCTAAGTCTGAAAATTTTAAGTCCTCTTTTTCATTTTTCAAATCATGAAAATAATTTTCATAATTAACCTCACACTCTCTATAAGATTTAACTTGACTGAATTCTTTTATGACTTGAAATCTTATTAATCCTTTTAGATCCAAAAGATATCTACCATCATCTGTTTCTTTAAAGCTCGTAATTTTTCCAAGGCAACCAATATTGTGGAGAACAGGGTTATTTTCATTATTAATTTCATTGCTTTTTGGTTGTATCATCCCGATTAGTTTATTGGTTTTTATACTTTCGTTAACCATTTCAATATATCTAGGCTCAAATATATTAAGAGGAACAGTAGTTTTGGGAAAAATTATAAAATTACTAAGTGGGAAAATAGCAATTTTTTTTGGTAAATCATCTTTTTTCATAATTCTTAGATATAACATATATATTATAACTTGCACTGTGACACTTCTTGAATAACTATAGATACAGTTCACATGAAATTTTGTTAATTTTCCTATTACTTGCATTTCCAAAAACCGCCAACTATAATGTTTTTAAATAAGCGGGCATAGCTCAGTGGTAGAGCGTCTCGTTGCCAACGAGAAGGTCGAGGGTTCGACCCCCTTTGCCCGCTCCAATTGATAAACTATGAATGACTTACTAAATAAAAAATGTTTGCCTTGTGAGGGAGGTGTTCAACCTTTTGATATTTCAGAAATACACAAATATCAAAAAAAAGTTGATGGGTGGGATGTCGTGAAAAATAAAAGTAAAATTTTCACACTTGAAAAGAATTTTAAATTTAAAAATTTTTTAGATAGTCAAAACTTTATTAATAAAGTTGGAGAAATTTCTGAGGAAGAAGGTCATCATCCCGATATTTCATTTGGTTGGGGATATGCAAAAGTTACTATATCCACTCATGCGATTGAAGGTTTATCTGAAAATGATTTTATTTTGGCAGCAAAAATTGATCAGATAATTTAATGTTTAAAGTGCCTGGTTCTAGAGAAAACTAAAATGGTATTTGTATCATTTGCAAAATTAATGACTTCCTTATCTCTGATTGATCCTGCAGGCTGAATAACCGCACTAACACCTGATTGTACTAATTTTTCTATACCATCCACAAAAGGAAAGAAAGCATCGGATGCAGCTACTATTTCCTTCTTATGATGAAAAAATTTATTCATTTTATTAATAGCAATTTCGCAACTATCGAGTCTACTAGGTTGTCCTGAACCTATGCCAATAGTTGATTTATCCGCAGCTAATACGATTGCATTAGATTTCACGTAGCGACAAATGTTAAAAGCAAAAATTAAATTATTTAATTGTGAAATATTGGGTTTTTTTTTTGACACAACAAAAAAATTCTTTTTTGAAAATATTTGACTATCTTCGGATTGCACCATCAAAGAATTGTGTAAAGAATTAAATCTTAAATTTCTATTTAATAAAAAATTTGAAGCGTCTATCAATCTTAAATTTTTTTTTGATTTTAATATTTTAAGAGCATTTTCTTCAAATCCATTTGCAATTACAACTTCAAAAAAAATCTTATTTAATTTTGTAGCTATATTTTTAGTAATTTTATAATTACAAGAAACAATACCACCAAAAGCACTTATTGGATCACAACCCAATGCAGAGTTAAAACTTTGTGTCTTATCTTTAAGTATTGATACACCACATGGATTTGCATGTTTAACAATGACAGTACCAGTATTTTTCGGAAGCGATTTTGAAATAGTTAATGCAGAAAGTATATCATTATAATTGTTATAGCTTAAAGACTTGCCGTGAATTTTATTAATACCTGTTCCCTCATCTAACGAGTATATAGCACTTTCTTGATGAGGATTCTCACCATATCTTAATTTTTCTATTAAATCGCCATGAATAATTTTTCTTTCAGGAAAATTTACACCCGATATTTTATTTAAATAATTAGATATTAAAGAGTCGTAATAAGCAGTATTAGTGAAAGCCAATCTAGACATCTTTTTTCTGAAAATTAGAGAAGTAGCTCCTTTATTCACAGTTAATTCATTAATTAACTCATGATATTGATAAGAGGATGTGATTACGGTAACATCATTATAGTTTTTTGCTGCAGCTCTAACCATAGCTGGGCCACCTATATCAATATTTTCAACTATCTTATTATGATTTTTTGTTTGTTTTAATATTTTTTCAAAAGGATAAAAGTTCACAATAACTAAATCAATATTCTCAAAATTATTGTCTTTTAAATTTTTTATATGAGATTTATTATTTCTTTTATTAAGAATACCAGCATGTATTTTTGGATGTAAAGTTTTCACTCTTCCGTCAAGAATTTCTTTAAAACCTGTAAAATCTGAGACTTCTAAACATTTATAACCTAATTTTTTAATTGCCTTAAATGTTCCACCAGAACTAATTAATTTAGTGTCATTTTTCTCTAAAATTTTTAAAAGATTCTTGATATTCGATTTATCAGAGAGAGATATTAATGCTGATTTAATTTTTTTCATTATATTTTTTTAATCTCCCATTTAATATTTTCAACTTGATTATTTGAAACGCCAGAAATAAAAATATTTTGATTTTCAGAATATAAATTTTTATTACCGAAATACAAACCATTATCAATGTTTATATCATAATATTCACAAGTAAATTTCCATCCCTCATCATTTAACTCTATAAGAATTGTTTTATTATCTTGTGTTTTCATAAGTTTTACACTTGGTTCTAAATGAAATCTTATTTCAAATTTATAATTATGATTCATTTTCTTTTTAATTATTTTATCCATACCTATGAAGGTCATTTGTTCGGGGTAAAATTCAATTTCTCTTTCATGAATTGAATTATATTTTTTAAGGTATCCATCGTGCGAAGCGTTGATTTTCCAATAGTTTTTTTCCAGAATAAAATTTCTTTTAATTATTTTTAAACCTTTTTTTATGATCCATGATTTATTAATTTTTGAAAACGTACAAGAAGAACTATCATCTATAATTAATGTACTTTGTGCTGCAGTCGATTTAGATAATTGATTAAGTTTATTGTGATTTTTGTGATATCCACAATTACTTATTAACTTTTTCCCATTCGATATAATTTCAAAAGATAGTGCACCGGATTGATAATCTTTTGTATACTTAGTGTCAGGCGTAGATCCGGCGTCCATTATCAAACAAATCTTCTTATTTTTTAAGATTATGTATCCCCCAAAATCTTTATTTTCATTCTTAAACTTGTATCCTAATCTTTTTAAATAATTATCAAAATCGTAATTCCTTGATATATTATTTCCATTAAAAAGAAAATCGGACTCAGCATTTTGCCAAATGAAGGCATAGCCTTGACCCATGAGAAAAATAGTTTCTTCGATATGATCTGGAACATCATTTTGTGATTCTTTGAACCATTCTCTAATTAGAATAAAATATTTAAGATAAAAAATTAATTGTTTAATATTTCTAGACTTTGGAAAACCATTATTATTTAGGGTTAATTTAGTAATTTGTTTTAGTAAATTAACTCCAAATGTTAAATAATTCTTTTCATTTTGATAACATAAACCAACTAATATAATTGATGCACATCCTATTAATTTATCATCAATTATTTTTGATTTATTAATTTCATTTATTAAATGGTTAGTTTGTTTTTTTATATTTTTATTAAAATTATTTTTAAAAGATTGGTCACTTTGTTCATAAGTAAGAGGGTGGCAAGATAACCATGCTATAATTCTTTTTGCTGTTAAATTGAAATCCCAACTTTTTTTATTGTACTTTTCGTTATTACTTATCCAATTAGCAATTATTGATTGTATTGAATTTTTTGAAGACTTTAAATCTAAACTAAAAAACCAGTAAAAATTATTATAATTTTTTAATTCTTTTTCATTCAAATTTTGATAGTTCAGAACTTCTTCATCGTATTTACGTTTTATTTTGATTCTCCTATTTTTATATTTAATTAGCGATGAAAGTAAATGAGGACTTGGCTTATATATTAAATCTTTAGTACCTATTCTAGATATTTTTTTATCATAAAAATTTGAATTAAGATAAAATCTTCTCAGGTGAGTTAGAATACCTAAAAAAAATTGATTCATGTAAATTATGAATTATTTAAGTTTTAATAATTCAATATTCTTTTTTATATCTCCATCATTACTTTTAAATATAGTTGTTCCTGAAACAAGTATATTTGCACCCGCTTCTATTGCTAGTTTTGAATTTTCAAAATTTATACCACCATCAATTTCTATGTCGAAATTTATATTTTTTTCTTTCTGAATTTTTTTTAATTCTTTTATTTTTTCTAATACTTCTGGCATAAATTTTTGTCCACCAAAACCCGGATTTACACTCATTATGAGAACCAAATCAATTTGATGAAGAAATTCTTTAATAATATTTACTCCTGTTTCCGGGTTTAATGAAATTCCTACCTTTTTCTTCAAATCTTTAATTTTAAGAATAGATAATTTTAAATCATTAGTTGCTTCCGGATGAATGGTGATTATATCTGCTCCAGCTTCAGAATATGCCTGAATATATTTATGTACTGGTGATATCATCAAGTGAACGTCAAAGAGCAATGATGAGTTTTTCTTTAAAGCTTTAATAACTGGAGGTCCGATTGTCAAATTAGGAACAAAGTGACCATCCATAACATCTACATGTATCATATCAGCACCTCCTTCTTCTAATCTTTTTATTTCATTTCCTAGCTGGCTAAAGTCAGCAGATAAAATTGATGGTGAAATTTGTATTTTTTTCATTGATAACTAGATTTACTAGTATCAATTTTTAAAATTTAATTGAATTAAAAAATTGGTAAATTTGTCTCGAAATTTCGCTTTCCAGAGGAAAAGATAGCATGCCCATTACAGAATAACCCAAAACCCATGGCATTAAGTAAAATCTGATCATAAAAAAAAACCATGCTACATATAATGGAACTAGAGGCTGAATTATAAATGAAGGGGTTAAAGGTTTAAAAATTTTAAGTAAAGGATTAGTAAACTTTACAAAAACTCTCATAAAAAAGAATTGAGAATCCTCTTTTTGAAAGAAATTCATTGCCACTCTCCCGATTAATGTCCACATAATTACCCCAAGGATATAATCAATTATGTAAACTAAGGGGTGAAAGTTAGCAGACATTTAGAATTTATATTGGAGATTATAAAAAATTAAAAGGGGCGAAATTAATCGCCCCTTAAAAAGATTATTTAGTGTTGTCTGCCAAGGATCGATTTACCTGATGGTACTCGAACCTCATCAACCATTTTTTGCGTAGCAGCACTTGGCTCAGAAGTCATTAAACTGACCACTACCATAGCTACTAAGCTGACAGCTGAACCGAAGATACCAAACGTTAACTGCGTGATACCTAAGAAACCACTTCCACCATTACGTACCCAAATTAGGTAACCTAATCCTGAAAGTAGACCTAAGCTCATACCAGCTATAGCACCTTCTTTATTAGCTCTCTTCCACCATACACCTAGTACAAGTGGGAAGAACAATCCTGACATCGCAAAGTCAAAAGCCCAGATTACTGAACCTAAGATACCTTGGATCTCCATTGCCGCAATAGTTGCTCCAGCAAAACCAATTACTACAAGTAATACCCTTGCAACAACTAGTCGTTTTGCAGTTTCTGCTTTTGGATCAATGATCTTATAATAAACATCATGTGAGATCGCATTAGCAATTGCTAGAATCAAACCATCAGCTGTTGACATGGCAGCAGCCATACCTCCAGCAGCAACTAGACCTGAGATTACATAAGGTAATCCAGCTATTTCTGGAGTTGCTAACACAACGGCTTTACCACCCATGAAAAACTCGTTTAACTCTAGAGTTCCATTTCCGTTAAAGTCGCTTACAAACATCAAGTTTGCTGAGTTCCAGTTTTGATACCAATCTATCGCTTGAACTTCTGCAATTGATTTACCGATAATACCTGTTGGTAATGACGGATCAATCAATGACAATTTAGATAGTGTCGCTAACATTGGAGCAGAAGAGTAAAGTAGGAAGATAAAGAATAATGACCAACCTACTGATTTTCTAGCTGCTTTTACACTTGGAGTAGTGAAATATCTCATCATTACGTGAGGCAATGAAGCTGTTCCCATCATCATCGCTAGTGCTAATGAAATAAATGCCCAAGGTGTAGCGTTTACTGCAGAGTGAGCCTTAGTTATTCCAGCCAACCCTTTAGGTACATTTGCAAGATCAGCAGCAGAGTTTTTAACAAACCCAAACTGTTGCTCCAGCTCACCAATTCTAGCTACTTCATCAGCTAACATAAAGTGTGGGAAGAAACCCGCACCCATTTTGTTACTGATCCAGAATACTGGAAGCAAGTAAGCTACAATTAATACTATGTATTGTGCAACCTGAGTCCAAGTTACTCCTCTCATACCACCTAACATTGAACATAATAAGATACTTACTAATCCAACATAAACAGCGTATTGAAATGGAATATCAAGAGCAACAGATGCAATAGTACCTGTGGCGTTGATTTGTGCAGTCACATAGGTAAATGAAGCAACAGTTAAAACTACTACCGCAAGAAACCTTGTTAAATTACCACCGTATCTTGTACCAATAAAATCTGGAACTGTGTAACAGCCAAATTTTCTTAAGTATGGTGCTAATAAAGATGCAACTAATACATATCCACCAGTCCAACCTACAAGTAGTGCCATATAACCATAGCCTTTAAAGTAAATACCACCAGCCATCGCAACGAACGAAGCACCAGACATCCAGTCTGCTGCAGTCGCCATCCCGTTGAATACGGTAGGTACTTGTCTTCCTGCTACGTAATATGCATCAGCTTGTGCTGTACGTGATAGATAACCAATTATTGCGTAGATGGCTACTGTAAAGGCAACAAAAGCAATACCTATTGCTTTTGCACTCATACCCATCTGCTCACCAATTGCCATAATGATTATGAAACCTAAAAATCCACCCGTGTAGATTCCATAAACTTTTGGCAAGTTATCTATAAAATTACCTTTAATCATTAGTCGTCCTCTCTTTCTGAAAAGCCGAATTCTTCGTCGATTTTTTCTTGTCTATTCGCAAACCAGAAAATCAGGATTACGAAGATTCCAAGAGATCCTTGACATGTAAACCAATATGTCCATGGATAACCGAAAGGTCCAGTGACCTCATTCATTTCAGCTCCGAATAAGAAGATGCCAATTGAGAAAATAAACCAAATTGCTAAAGTCATAATTAGCAAACCTCTGGTTTTTTCCCAGTGTTGTTGTTGTTTTGACATTTATACCTCTCTCTATTTTAGTTATAACTGGCCAAAACCATAACCATTATGAAAGAGATTTAAAGTGTTAAAATTGTTCATATTAGGTGCATTTTTGAGGTATAAGTTAAGAAAATACTGATTTTTATGGCAAAATACAAATTAACTTGGAAAGACCTTACTTTGGATGATTTTAGAACTTACCTTTTCGCTCTTTTTAAGGCTTTTATTCCCAAAAAAAAAATAAGTAACCTAGATCAGCTAGAAGAATTTATACAATCAAAAGCAGCATGGGTTTCTCAAGTAACTCTTTATAGTTACTTAAAGACAAGGATGGGAACCAGATATGTACTCCATTTCGAAAACGATAAATTTATGGACTCTGTAAACTTAGCTAAGTGGAATATTTACTCTACTTCTTTGCAAGACCTAACATTTTTTATATTTTCATATTTAAGAGATAATTTGAATTATCAAGATACAGATAAAGCAAAAGAATTGTTTCTAAAGATCTTAGATGACGAGATTTCAAATAAAATGCCACTAGACATTATTCAAGAAGCTAAAAAAAATTTTGAAGAAAGATTAGGAAATATTAATTGGGACAACTACTATTTAGATCGCCCATTTAATCCAAGTGCTTTATCATTATTTAAGTGGGCACCGATTTCAGATGAATTAAAAGCTTTAGATAGATCAATTGTATTGAATTCAGTTATTCTAAAATGGGATACAGTTAAAAAAGAATTTAAAGAGAGAATAAAGTTTTAAATATTTTTTCTATTTTCCACAAGACTATCGACTACGCCTGGATCAGCAAGAGTAGTTGTATCTCCTAATTGACCATGTTCATTTGCAGCTATTTTTCTCAAAATTCTTCTCATAATTTTTCCAGATCTTGTTTTTGGGAGACCAGAGGTAAAATGAATTAAGTCAGGAGTAGCTAACGGTCCAATCTGCTTTCTTACCCAAAGTTTTAATTCTCTTTCAAGATCTCCAGTTTCTGTTTCTCCTGCATTTAAAGTTACATAACAATAAAGTCCATTCCCTTTTATATCGTGAGGATAACCTACAACTGCCGCTTCAGCTACTTTAGGATGCGCAACAAAAGCACTTTCAATCTCAGCTGTTCCTAAATTATGTCCTGAAACAATAATTACATCATCTACTCTACCTGTAATCCAATAATAACCATCTTTGTCTCTTCTACAGCCATCCCCAGTAAAATATTTTCCATCAAACTGCGAAAAATAAGTTTCAATAAACCTTTTGTGATCTCCATATACAGTTCTCATTTGGCCAGGCCAAGATTGGGCAATACACAGTCTTCCTTCACCTGGTCCCTTAATTTCTTTACCATCTTTATTAACGATTACAGGTTTAATTCCATAAAAAGGTTTTGTAGCTGATCCAGGTTTTAGAGGGATTGCACCTGTCTGAGGAGATATAAGTATCCCACCAGTTTCTGTTTGCCACCAAGTGTCAACAATAGGACATTTTGAGTTTCCTACTGTTTTAAAATACCACATCCACGCCTCTGGATTTATTGGTTCTCCTACAGTTCCTAACAATTTCAGAGATTTTCTAGAAGTTTTATTTACTGGATCTTCTCCTTCTCTCATCAAAGCTCTAATTGCAGTAGGAGCAGTATAAAAGGTATTTACTTTAAATTTATCAATAATTTGCCACCATCTAGAACTATCAGGATAGTTAGGTACTCCTTCGAACATTATAGTTGTGGCTCCATTAGCTAATGGTCCATAAATTATATAACTATGACCAGTTACCCACCCGATATCTGCCGTACACCAGTATATATCTTTAGGTTTATAGTTAAAAATATATTGATGAGTCATAGAGGCATAAACCATATAACCACCAGTGGTATGAAGAACTCCTTTAGGTTTTCCAGTTGAACCTGAAGTATAAAGAATAAATAATGGATCTTCAGCACCCATTTCCTCCGGTTCGCAATGATTAGGTACATCTTTGATTAAATCATGATACCAGACATCTCTATCGTTATTCCAAAATACGTAGTTGCCAGTTCTCTTTACAACAATACATTTTTTAACGTTTGGACAATTTGTAAGTGCTTCATCGGTTGTTGCTTTTAAAGGTATTGTTTTTCCTCCTCTTACCCCCTCATCAGCAGTAATTATATATTCTGACTCGCAATCGTTTACCCTTCCAGATATTGAATCTGCAGAGAAACCCCCAAAAATTATTGAGTGAACAGCTCCTATTCTGGCACAAGCTAACATAAGAACAGCTAGTTCCGGTATCATTGTTAGGTATATCGTTACTCGGTCACCTTTTTGGATTCCTATTTTTTTTAATCCGTTTGCTGCTTTTGAAACTTTTTGATGTAGCTGCTTATAGGATATTTTTTGTGTATCCTTCGGGTCATCCCCAACCCAAATTATTGCTATTTTATCTTTTTTATCTTTGAGATGTCTATCTATACAGTTTGCAGATGCATTAAGTGTTCCATCTTCAAACCATTTAATCTTTACATCATCTTTACTATATTTTACTTCTTTAATTTTTTTATAGGGCTTGATCCAAGAAATTCTTTTACCTTCTTTTTTCCAAAACGCATTATTATTTTTAATAGATTCTTTGTATTTATTTTGGTATTGAGATTTATTTGCTAAACTACTTTTTACCCACTCGGGTTTAGTTTTTATTATAATTTCAGGCGAAGTTTCTTCTATAATTTTATTTTTTTTTCTTTTTTTTGTATTTACTTTTCTAATAGTTTTTCTTTTTTTATATGATTTTTTTTTATTTGTAGTTTTTCTTTTTTTTGATTTTTTTAATTTTTTTGATTTTTTTAATTTTTTTGATTTTTTTGATTTTTTTTTAGGCATTTAATTTTATTTTTTTTTAAAGTTTACTCATCTTATTCAAAATTTTCCAGCTTTTAGAGTCTATTGGCATTACAGACAATCGACTTTGTTTTATTAGAGATAAATGGCTTAATTGCTTGTTTTTTTTAATTTCTTCTAATGTAATAGGTCTGTCTAGTTCCCTTAAAAATTTTACGGTAACAGCTACAAATCGATTCGATCTGTCGGTTTTATCTAAATAATGTTCTTTTATTACCTCAACTATTCCTACAATTTCTTTTCCAATATTTGAATGATAAAAAAAACATTGGTCACCCTTTTTCATTTCTTTTAAATTTTTTGCAGCCTGGTAGTTTCTAACACCATCCCAAGGAGCACCTTTATGACCTAAACTTTTTTGTTGATCAAATGACCACACATCTGGTTCCGATTTCATTAACCAGTATTTCATTTTAATTTAACTCCAGAGCCTTTAAGAAAAGCAGCAGCTTCATCTAATGGCCATCTTGGTATTGCAGGATGGTTTAAATTATTAAATTTTTTTAATTTATATCTCTCTAAACCAACCATTGCAATCATTGCCGCATTATCTCCACAAAATTCTAATGGTGGAAAAATACTTTGATAATTTTTTTCTTTACATAGATTGATTAATACTGATCTTATTTTATTGTTTGCTGCTACTCCACCTGCCACTACAAATTTTTTCTCTTTCAGATTATTATGTTTTTCAAATTCACTAAAAGCAATTTTTGTTTTTTTATATAATATTTCTTCAATTGTTCTTTGAAAGGACGCCGCAAGGTCAAATTTTTCTTGTTCTGATTTTATACTCTTAGCTATCTTTAAAATTGCCGTTTTAAGACCAGCAAAAGATAAGTTACAACCTCCTTTGTTAAAAATAGGTTTTGGTAAGTTATATCTGTGTGGATTTCCTTTTTGAGCAAGAACTTCAATTTGTGGACCACCAGGAAACTCAATTCCCAAAAGCTTTGCAGTTTTATCAAACGCTTCACCTAAAGCGTCGTCAATGGTTGTTCCTAATCTTTTATACTTTCCCATACCCTGAACATTTAAAAATTGAGAATGTCCACCAGAAATTAACAAAAGAAGGTACGGGTAATCTAAATCAAAACTTAGTTTTGGACTTAATGCGTGACCCTCTAAATGATTAACTGCAATAAAAGGTTTATTTATTGAAGTTGAAAAAGCCTTACCAAAACTTAAACCTACTGATAAGCACACTATTAAACCTGGTCCAGCAGTTGATGCTACAGCATCGATCTCATTTATTTTTTTTCCACTCTTATTGATTGCCTTTTCCACTATCAAATCTATATTTTCCATGTGTGATCTAGCTGCTAACTCAGGGACTACCCCACCAAATTCTTTATGAACGTCTATTTGGCTCAAAACAATGTTAGATAAAACTATAGGTTTTCCTTGGTTGTTTTCAGTAATTATTGAGGCTGCAGTCTCATCACAGCTTGTTTCTATTCCAAGAATTAAGGGTTTTTTAGTCATTCAAATAGTTTTTATTAATTGTACAATCTCAATACAAGTAAGAAATAAATTTATTTATGAAAAAAAAAATAATTATTGGTTCGAGAGCAAGCAAGTTAGCCCTAATCTACGCTCAAATTGCTAAAGACGAGATTATTCGTAATACAAACTTAAGTAGTGATGATATTTTAATTAAAAAGATTATTACTCAGGGAGATCAAGTTCAAAATATGAGATTATCTGAAGTAGGAGGCAAAGGGTTGTTTTCTTCTAAAATAGAAAAAGAACTTCAAGATAAAAAAATTGATGTAGCAGTTCACGCTCTAAAAGACCTACCAGCAATTGAAACTAATGGATTAATAACAGATATTTTTTTAGAGCGAAATGATCCAAGAGAAATTTTAATAACTGCTAATAATAAAAAATTAAAAGAACTAAAGCAAAATTCAATAATTGGAACCTCTTCATACCGAAGGGAATTTCAAGTTAAAAAAATTAGACAAGATGTTCAATGTGAACTTATAAGGGGAAATGTAGATACTAGAATTAAAAAACTTAATGATAAATTATATGATGCTATAATCTTATCTTATGCAGGAATAAAATCTTTAAACATGAGTGAACAGATTTCAGAAATATTCTCTGTTAGTGATATAATTCCAAGTGTTGGACAAGGAATAATTTCCTTACAATGCCGTGAAAATGATAATGAGATATTTTCATTATTAAAAAAAATAAATCACAAAGAGACTTATCAAAGGGCAATTGCGGAAAGAAATGTCTTAAAAGTTTTAGAGGGAGATTGTAATACAGCTATTGGCGCTCACGCTTCAATCGAAAGAAATAAAATTATTTTAGAGGCAGAACTTTTTTCTTTAGATGGTACGAAAAGATTTTATGAAAAAAAGGTTTCTGAAATAGAAAATGCTAATAAACTTGGTGAAGAAGTAGGGGAAATATTAAAACTTAAATCTAATAATACTTATAAAAAATAATATGCATATTTTATTGACTAGACCATTAGAAGATTGCTATGAGATGATTTTAAAATTTCAATCTTTAGGTCACAGAGTTTCGCATCTTCCCCTGTTGAAAGTTGATAAAGTTGATTATCAAAAAATAAATTTTTCAGATTTTAGTGGAATTATTTTTACTAGCGCTAATGCTATAAAATTTTTAGATATCAAACTAATTGATAGAAATCTTTTATGTTTTTGCGTGGGTAACGCTACAGAAAAAAAAGCTAGAAGCTTAGGTTTTCAAAATGTAATTGCGGCTGAAGGAAATGTTGAAAATTTAAAAGAGTTAATCATACAAAATTTTAATTCAAAAGGGGGCAAGCTAATCTATATAAGTGGTGAGACAACTACTATTGATCTAGATAAACAATTATTCAAAGAAGGATATGATATAAAAAGAGTTATAAACTACCAAACAAATTATAATGAGAAATTTGATGAGAATTTTATAATGGAATTAAGTCAAAAAACACCAGATATAGTCTATATTTATTCGCAAAATAGCGCCCAAAGTTTTTTAAACTTCATCAAAGTTTGCAAATTAGAGAATTTCTGGATGAATACTAATTTAATGTGTATTAGTGAAAAAACCTCATCAATACTGAATGAAATTAAGTGGAAAAAGATTTTTCTTTTTAATCCTGGAGAAGAAGAGTTTTTGTTATATAAAATTTAGATATGGAAATAATAAATAACTTTTCTGAAATATTCTTATCTGTATGGAATAAAGGAATCCTAGGTGTTGATATTTTTCAAATATTAATTGGCATAGGGATATTTTTAATTTTTCTGATTTTTAGAGGACTTATTAGTAAACTTATAATTAAGAAATTAGAAATTATTTCAAAAAGGACTACTAATAAACTAGACGACACATTTGTTTCTTCTCTAACTGGACCTGCAAGATTTTTACCTATTGTAATAGGTTTTTTTATAGCAAGCTATTATATGACATTTTCTATTGAGGGAAGAGAGGTAGTAGATACCATTAACAGAACTTTAATTACCATTTTAATTTTTTGGGTTATTCATCAAATTATTGAGCCTGTTTCATATATTTTAAGTGGCCTTGATAAAATTTTAACAAGAGAATTAATTGGATGGATTATTAAATCTTTAAAGATATTAATATTCATATTAGGCCTTGCTGCAGTTTTAGAATTATGGGGAATAAAAATAGGACCAATAATTGCTGGATTGGGTTTATTTGGTGTAGCTGTAGCATTAGGTGCACAAGATTTATTTAAAAATTTAATTTCAGGAATTTTAGTGCTTGTTGAAAAAAGATTTAAAATTGGCGACTGGATTTTAGTTGATGGAATTATTGAAGGTATAGTTGAAAAGATTGGTTTTCGATCAACGACTATAAGAAAATTTGATAAATCTTTAGCGATTATCCCCAATTTTCAGTTTGCTGAAAACGCTGTTGTTAATGTTAGCGAAACCTCTAATTGGTTAATAAGTTGGATCATAACTCTTCAATATGACACAACTGTTGATCAATTAAAAACTATTAGAGACCAGATTGAAAATCATATCAAGAAAAGTGAAGATTTTAATATAAATATAGGAATTGCCGTAAGAGTTGATAAATTTTCTGATAGTTCGATAGATATGTATGTACGTTGTTTTACGAAGACAAACAGTTGGAATGATTGGCTTTCAGTAAAAGAAAAATTGGCAATTGCAATAAAGGAGATTGTGGAAAGCAATAAAGCCTCTTTCGCTTTTCCTAGTTCCTCAATTTATATTGAAAAAAAATGATAGCTATTTTTTATTTGGTTCTACAAATATTAAAACTTTATTCCTATGTGGTAATAGTAAATGTCGTTATTAGTTGGTTAATAGCTTTTAATATTTTGAATACTCAAAATAGATTTGTTTATTCTATTTTAGAACTAAGTTATCGTTTAACAGATCCAATATTAAATAAAATTAGGCGCTTTTTACCTAATTTGGGTTCTTTAGATATATCACCTATAATTTTACTTTTATTGATTTGGTTTATAGAAATGTGTATGAAACTCTACATCGCACCAATGATATTTTAAATTTATGATTTTAATAGATGGAAAAAAAGTAGCAGCAGATCTGAGAGAAGAACTTAAAAAAGAAGTCTCTGCATTAAAAGCAAAACACAACAAAGTTCCGTGTTTAACAGTTATTTTAATTGGTGACTTAACCCCAAGCCAAATCTATGTTCGAAACAAAGAAAAATCTGCTAATGAGGTTGGATTAAAGTCAGATGTAATCAAATATCCAGATTCAGTGAAAGAAAAAGTAATTTTAGAGAAAATCGAGGAATTAAATTTGGATAAATCAGTTTCAGGAATCTTGGTGCAATTACCACTACCAAAACATATAGATAAACAAAAAATAATTGAAGCGATAGATCCTTCCAAAGATGTTGATGGTTTCCATCCAATAAATGTTGGAAATCTTTCTTCGGGTTATGAAAGCTCAGTACCTTGTACACCTTTAGGGTGTTATTTATTAATTAAAAAGATTGAACCAAACCTTAGTGGAAAAAAAGCTGTAATAGTTGGAAGATCTAACTTAAATGGTAAACCAATGACACAACTTCTTTTAAAAGAAAATTGTACGGTTACAATTACGCACTCTAAGACAAAAGATTTAAAAGCAGAATGTTTAGAAGCAGATATTATTGTTGCCGCAGTTGGTATTCCAGAACTTGTTAAGGGCGATTGGGTTAAAAAAGATTCGATAGTAATTGATGTTGGTATAAATAAGACTGATAAAGGAATAGTGGGCGATGTAGCATTTGATGAAGTTTCAAAAAATGCAAAAGCTTTAACACCTGTTCCAGGAGGAGTAGGCCCAATGACAATTGCTTGTTTACTTAAAAATACAATAGACTGTTTCAAAAGATCGCAAATTTAATAATTAGAACAATTATTTTTTTTTGATAAAGTGGGTTATGAAAAAACCAAAATATCCATATAGGATAGCTATTCTTATGGCTATTCTTACAATTCCACCAATTGGTGCGACTCAATTAGGTTGGTACTTGTATGATATACAGACCGGATTTGATTATGGTATGATTGTAGGAACATTTTCAGTAATATACGCTGCATGGTTAATGTATGAAAAAGATTGGAGAGAAGAAGATGAGGATTAGAATATGGAAAAAATAATTTTTTTTGGTTTAATAATACCTATTTTGATATTTGTAGTTTATTTGGGAGGTAGAGCTATTATGACTGGTTTTAGTGCGAAAAGCTCAAATAAATTAAATTTGGAAGATGAAAACAATGAGAAAGAACAAAATTCTTTTAATAATCCCGAACATTTAAGTAGCGAACTGAATAAATTAAATGAACTTGTGAAAAGTGGTGTCCTAACCCAAGAGGAATTTGAAAAAGCCAAAAAGAAACTTTTAGATAACTAATTTTTTTCCATTACCCAAAGATTATCTCCAGCCAAAAGATAAATTTTTCCATTGATTGGATGAACTTGTATATCTCTTATTCTTCCAATTTTGTCCTTAAAAATTATCTCCTCCTTAACATTTGATTTATCATCAAATATTAATTTTCTTAATGATTTATCCTTAAGAGACGTAATTAAAGCGTGGCTGTTCCATTCCTTAAACTCATCACCTTTATAAATAGTAATTGCACTAGTAGCGATAGAAGGTACCCAGTATTGAATTGCTTTAGTAAAGCCTGGTTTCCATTTAGGTCCAATTTTAGTTCCAGTATAATTTTTTCCTCCCCAGCCTAATATTTTCCAACCATAGTTTTCACCTTTTTTTACTTCTCCAAACCAGTCACCTCCTTTTGCACCATGGTTGCTCATATAAATCTTTCCGTCAAAAGGTGATAAAGATAAGCCTTGGGGGTTTCGAATTCCAATTTGATAAATTTCAGGAAGCCAGTTTGGATTACCTTTAAACTTAGGATTGTCATTAGGAATACTTCCATCTAAATGAATTCTTATAATGCTCCCTGGGTGATTTGTAGGGTCTTGTGCAATCATACCTTGTCCTCTTTCTCCAGCTGATGCAAAAAGGTAATTATCTTTAATTACTAATCTTGAACCAAAATGATAACCTGAGTCAATCGGAGGTTCAGCCTGAAAAATGTTTTCAAAGTTTAGTTTAATTTTATCAAATTTTGCTTTTGCAATTGAAGTACTTGACTTCCAATTACCTCTATTTTCGGAATAGGAAATATAAACAAAATTATCTTTAAATAAAATATCTAATAATCCTCCTTGGCCATAATCTAAAAAATTTAAATTGTGATCAACTTCAGAAATTTTATTGGATTTAATATTTACAATTTTTATTTTTCCACTTTTCTCTGTAATTATTAATTCATTTTCATTCAAGAATGACGAACCCCATGGTCCATCAAGTTTTGTTAATTTTTTAAAACTATAATCTTGAGAAAAAGATTTTGAGGTAAAAAAAAAAGTTAATAATGTTAAAAATAAAACTTTTTTCACTTTAAGAAAGTTTGGATCTTCCACCATCTACTGCAATTATTTGTCCTGTGACCCAAGAACTATCTTCAGTAATAAGAAACTTTGCTAGTGAAGCAGAATCTTTTCCTTCACCCAATCTTTTAAGAGGATGAGCTTTTGCTATTCCATCGGCTAAAGCTTTATTTTTTAACATTGGTTCAGCAATTTTAGAATTTGTCAGACTAGGAGCTATACAGTTAACTCTGATGTTTGGTGCAAATTCAGCTGCTAAAGAAACAGTCAACCCTTCAACTGCAGCTTTTGTAGAAGCGATTATAGAATGATTAGTAAATCCTCTTTGAGCAGCGACTGTAGAAAATAAAACTACTGATCCTTTATTTTTTTTTAAACTTTCTTGGTATCCTTTTATAGACTCAACTGCAGAATAAAGATTTAGTTTCATACATTTGTTTAAATCTTGCTCTGTAACCATTCTTAAAGGTTTTAAATCAATTGAACCTACACAGTAAGCAATCCCTTTTGTTTCTGGTATATCATTTTTAACTTTATCAATAAATCCTTCCTCCAAAACATCAGCCACAGTAGATGTACATCCTAGTTTGTCAGAAATATTTTTAAGCTCAGCTTCATTTCTTGCAACTAAATGAACGCTATTTCCTGAACCTACTAACTGTTCTGCTAAACTTGATCCGATTGAACCTGTCGCACCAAAAACAATATATTTTTCTGACATAAAAAATTTTATTAGTTATATTTAATTATGAAGTTATTTTTTATACTTGGTAATCAATTATTTCCATCAAAATACCTCGACCGCTTCAAAAAAGACCATATATTCTTTATGGCAGAAGACAATGGTTTATGTACTTATGAAAAACATCATAAACAGAAAATACTATTATTCTTGTCTTCTATGCGATCTTATGCAGACAAACTCAAAAAGAATAAATTTAAATTAGAGTATACAAAAATTGAAGATAAAGAATTTAAGGATGATTATCTTAAAAAATTAAAAAAAACTATTAATTCAAAAAAAATTAAAGAGATTTCTAGTTTTGAAATAGAAGATAAGTTTTTTGAAAAAAAGATTTCTCAATTCTTAAAAAAAGAAAAAATTAATTGGAATATTATTCAAACTCCTATGTTTTTAAACTCAAGAGGTGAATTCAAAAATTACTTAGGAAAATCAAAAAAACCCTTTATGGCAACGTTTTACAAAGAGGTTCGAAAAAAATCAGGAATATTGATGGGGGCTGATGGAAATCCAATCGGCGGAAAGTGGAGCTTTGATGAGGACAATAGAAATAAATTACCAAAAGATATTTCAATACCAAAATTTCCTAAAATTAATGAAACTAATCATACAAAAAAATTAAAGCCTATCGTAGAAAAATTATTTAAAGATCATCCAGGTAGTACGGATAATTTTTGGTTAGCAACAGAATTTGATGACGTGGTTAAATTACTAAATTTTTTTATAAAAGAAAAATCAAATTTGTTTGGTGATTATGAAGACGCAGTAAATCAAAAAGACAATATTTTATTTCATAGTGCTTTAAGCCCCTATATCAATTTAGGTTTAATAACTCCTGAATTTATTATTCAAAAAGTTTTAGATTTTCATAAAAAAAACAAAATAAGAATGAATTCGTTAGAAGGTTATATCCGTCAGGTAATTGGTTGGAGAGAGTTTATGCGTGGAATTTATCAATCTTACTCAGAAGAAATGGAAACAAGAAACTTTTTTAAACAAAATAGAAAAATGAAAAAGACCTGGTATGATGGAACGACAGGTTTACCTCCATTAGACTATGCTATCAAGAATGCATTAAATAATGGTTGGTCTCATCACATTGAAAGATTAATGATTTTATCGAACATTATGAACCTTTGTGAGATTAAACCAAATGTAGTTTATAAATGGTTTATGGAAATGTTCGTAGATTCTTCAGACTGGGTGATGGTACCAAATGTTTATGGTATGGGATTATTCAGTGATGGTGGAATATTTGCAACTAAACCTTATATCTGTGGGTCTGCTTATTTTATGAAAATGATGGATTTTAAAAAAGGAGAGTGGTGCAATACAATGGATGGTCTTTATTGGAGATTTATAGATCGGAATAGAAAATTTTTTTTAACTAATCCCAGACTGTCAATGATGGTAAGAATTTTTGATAAAATGAAAACAGATAGAAAGAAATTAATTTTATCTGAAGCTGACAAATTTATTAAACAAAATACAATTTAATGAGAAAAGAAAATTTACCATCTAAAACCTGCCCAGTTTGTAAAAGACCTTTTACTTGGAGAAAAAAATGGAAGCTAAATTGGGATAGAGTAAAATATTGTTCAAAGAAGTGTTCTAAGCTAAGTTAAACTTAGTGAATATAATTGTATTACAGCATATTAAAATTGAAGACCCTGGTTACATCAAAGATTTAATGTTGGCAGATGGATTTAACTTAACTACCATTGAGCTCGATGAAGGTGAAAAAATACCAGATGATTTAAGTAAGTTTGATGGAATGTTTTGTATGGGCGGTCCAATGGATACTTATATGGAAAAAGAATATCCATGGTTAATAGAAGAAAAAAGAAGAATCAAGGAATTTGTTGAAGATTTAAAAAAACCATATTTAGGTTTTTGTTTGGGTTGTCAACTATTAGGTGAAGTAGTGGGTGGTAAAGTTGTTAAATCGAATCCTGCTGAAATTGGTATTATGGATATAACTTTTACTAATCACAAGAAAGAAGACAATTTGTTTTCAAAATTTCCGAATAATATAAAAAGTTTACAGTGGCATTCTTACGAAGTTCAAGGCATTGAAAACAATCCTGAAATAACTTTGTTAGCTTCATCCCCAGTTACCAAATACCAAATTTTTAAATATCAAAACCATGCTTACGGTATTCAATTTCATATAGAAATTAAAGAAACGACAGTAAATGAGTGGGGATGTGTACCAGAGTACAAGAAGGCCCTTGAAGATCAGCTTGGAGAAGGAGCCTTAGAAAAATTCAATGAAGCTGCTAAAAATAATATGAAAAACATGAATATTTACTCAAAAACTTTATACGATAATTTCAAGAAACTTTTATGATTAGGAAACAAAAAAAATTAAGAAAGAAAAATCCATTAGCAAAATTATTAAGATCACCAATATTAAGAAACAAAATCGTAAAAAATAAGAAAAAAGTTTATAATAGAAAAAGTTTCAAACTAGAAAATGAATGAAAATTAAATCTTAAGTAAAAATTGTAACGATTTTTGGAATATAATTTTTAAAATTAAAAAAACCTTTATTACAATATTGCCAAGAGAATTGATCCAGTTTTCTATATAAAAATTCTATTTTAAGATCATTATTATTTATATAATCTAAATTTTCTCCAACGGTTGGGTATAGGCTATATGAGTCTTGAATAAAATTTTGCAATTGGCTTAAATTTATAATCTCGCAATCGATTGATTTTTCTTCTAACCTTTTTTTTTGATCTTCAATTAATTGAGATTTAAATCTAATTACTTTTTCCTCAAGTTTTATAGCTCGATTTTCATTCCCATTCATAATTAAGATAATCTTTTTAAATTTTTGAGTATTAAAATCACTAATTTCAAAAGATAAATTGTTTTCAAAAATAAGAAGATTTTTTTCCTCAAGACTTTGAGGATTATTAAATTCTAAGTTTAAAGCAGAATAAGTTTTATCAGTTGTTTTTGGAGGAGCATTTTCATTTAGTTTGATATTACTAAATCTATTATTTGTAAATTTTGCAATGTTCCATTCACTAGCTAAATAATTTTTACCCTGGGTTTGAATTCCAGCAACCCATCTCCATCCTAAAGTGTTGGCTGCAGCATCTCCATCATACAAATGTTTCATAAAAAACTCAGCTCCTAATTGCCAAGGAAGTTCTAAAGTGAAAACCCAAATACTTGCAAACCACATTCTTGCATGATTGTGCAAATAATTGTGATTTTTTAATTCATTTACCCATTCATTAAAACATTCAATGTTTGTATTACCTTCGATTGCATTTTTGAAATTAGCATTTTCTTTAAATTCCTCGCGTTTTTTTTTAAGTTCATTTAAATAATCAGTCCACACACTGGGTCTTAATTCTAACCAACCTTTCCAATATGTTCGCCATAAAACTTCTTGAATGAATTTTTCATTTTTAGAAAACGAAAATTTGTTTAATGATTTTTTAATTACCTCTAACTCCGATATTATCCCATGAGTAATATAAGGTGAAAGGCAAGAGATATTTGATCTATTATCTGGACCATAATCAAAATTTCTTAACTTTGAATATTCAAATAAATTTTTATTTACAAATTTATTTAAATTTTCAATAGCCGAAGCCCTTGACGCCAAAATATTCATTATGATTATTTATTTTTTTTTTTTTTGAGACCTAATTTATCACTATGTCTTAATCTTAGGATTACTATTGCACTAGCGATGAGAACTATAGCTATAGCTTCATAAACTAACGCAGTTGGATCCATTTCTTTTCCTTGCAGAATAATAAATCGAGCAAGTGCAGTTATTGCGATTAGAAGAGGTAAAGTTATACTTATAGATTGTTGGTCCCAAAAAACTCTAACCATTGCCAATACCTCTAAGTAAAGAAACATTAATAGTAAATCAGCTAAAGTAACTGATTTAACCAGAAACATTTTATTGATTTCAATTCCTACTGCTATAACGGTACTAATTAATATAATAACCATTAAAATTAGTTGTAAATTTTTCGCAATCTTTTCCATTACTTATCTTTACTAAATGGTAGCCATTTTTCAAACACTGATTTTGAAGAACCATCGTAGGGAATTGAATAAGAATAAGGGTTAGGGCTTGTTAATACCTCAATACCTTTAGAAAAAACAAAGATAAACACAATTACAAAAACAATAACCATTACTTTGAATGGATCAAAATTTTTTGTTTTAAAAACACTAGCTGAACTTTCCTCAGCTCTGTGAAAATGTTTAAATGTCATATATACTGCAAATATTAATCCAACATGGGCTACAAAAAGCCCGGCCCAACCAAATGCAAAAGTAGTGTAAGAAAATACATATAAACTAAATACGGTAGTCCAAATAAAACTTAGGACTAAAAGAATTTGTAATCTGACAGTTTTTGGAAGAGCTCTCAAATCATTTTTACTATCATCAAACAAAATGTTTGCTGCTTCTTTCATCCAATTTTTAAATGATTCCATGATTACAAGATATAGTTTCTAACAAATTAAACAAATGATAAATTGACCTAAACCTTATTAAGAACGTAGTTTTTTCTTATGAAAATTAATAAATTTTTCAACATTGGATTTATTGAATGTTTTATTTTCTTCAAAAGAAACTTTTTTTAATGAGTAAGCAGAACTTTTAGTTTGTCTAGAAATTATAGTAATATTTCCTTTATAAAGTTTTAACTTAACAGTCCCATTAACTTTATTTTTTTTTAAATCGACAATTTTCTGAAGTTTAAATCTTTCTTTTGAATACCAATAACCATTATAAATAAGCTCAGCATATCTTGACATTATATTTTCCTTTTTATGCATTGTTTCTTTATCTAAAGTAACAGACTCGATCGCTCGATGAGCATGAATTAACAAAGTTCCTCCGGGAGTTTCATAAACTCCTCTTGACTTAATTCCTAAGAATCTGTTTTCTACAAGATCAACTCTACCTATTCCATTTTTTCCAGCTAATTGATTAAGTTTTTCAAGCAACTTTGCTGGCTTTAATTTTTTTCCATTAACACCTATTGGATCTCCATTTCTAAAATTAATTGAGACTAATGTTGGTTTATTTGGTGCTTTTTCTGGTGAAACAGTTCTTTGAAAAATCAATTCTGGTGCAGAGTTTTTTGGATTTTCTAAAACCTTACCCTCAGTTGAAGTATGAAATAAATTATCATCAACTGAAAAAGGTGGAGCACCTTTTTTATCTTTTGGAATAGAAATTTTATTTTTTTTTGCATAATTTATTAAGTCTGTTCTTGATTTTAATTTCCATATTCGCCACGGAGCAATTATTTTTATTTTAGGACCAAAGTAATGATAGCCAAGTTCAAATCTAACTTGATCATTCCCCTTTCCAGTTGATCCGTGGGATACAGCATATGCTTTGTATTTTTTTGCAACTTTTATTTGATCTTTTGCAATAAGGGGTCTCGCTATTGAAGTTCCCAACAAGTAAACTCCCTCATATATAGCATGACCTCTCAACATCGGGAAAACATAATCTTTTATAAAAATATTTTTTAAATCCTTTATAATTATATTTTTAACTCCAAGTTTTTTAGCATTTGAAATAATTTTTTTCTTATTAATTTCTTGACCAATATCTGCAGTATAACAAATTACCTCTGCCTTATAATTTTCTTGAAGCCATTTAAGGATTATGGATGTATCTAAGCCACCAGAATAAGCTAATACAATTCTTTTTTTTGATTTCATTTATTAACTGCAGGCTTTTTTTGCAGTATTATAAGCTTTTGTAAATCCTAACAACGAATAGTGATCAATAGTTTGAGATCCTTTTTCATTATATCCCGCAACCATTATTCTTGATCCTTTTTTCATTACTTTGACCATAATATTTTCTTTTTTATTACTAGTCATCCAAGCAAAACCTTGCTGCTTTATATCAAATTTAAATTTATTATTTCCTGAAGTTGCTAAGACGGAATTATTCTTATTAAATTCATATCCTGCAGTTGCACTTATTTCATTAGAAATTTTTTCTCCAGGTCTAAAAGTTACAAATAATCTAGCATCTCTTTTATTTTTTTTTGGTGCTTGTAAAACTGGGATTGATTGAGCAAAACAGACCTTACCTGAAGTTTCTGATATTACCATCACCTCCCAATCTTTAAATTTGCCAACTTTTTTTAAATCCTCTGCAAATGTTTTTGATAAAGAAAAAATAATGATAAATGTTGATAAAAGTAAAATTTGCTTAATTAAGGACATGGGTTAGGGTAAATTTTTTGCACTTGGTTAATTTCATTTATAATTTCTTCAGTTAAATTTATATTTACACTTTCTATATCAGTTTTCAACTGCTCCATTGTAGTTGCTCCAATGATAACTGAAGTAACAAAAGGTTGAATTTCTAAAAACTTTAAAGACATTTGAGATAAATCTAATCTAAATTTTTTTGCTACTTCATAGTACGCCTCAATTGCTTTCTCTGCATTTGGCTTATTATACCTAGTCCAGAAATCTTTATGAAGCGCCATTCGGGATCCTTTTGGTAATTGATTATTTCTATATTTGCCTGATAAGTATCCACACGCAAGTGGAGAATAAGCAAGAAGTCCTGACTGTTCTCTCACAGATATTTCAGCAAGACCTACTTCATAAGTTCTATTGAGTAGGTTATATGGATTTTGAACTGAAAGCATTCTTGGTAGATTTTTATTTTTAGATATCTCTAAAAATTTAGATAAACCCCATGGAGTTTCATTGGATAGACCAACGTACCTTATTTTTCCCTGATCTATAAATTTTTTTAAACTTTCTAAAATATCCTCAAATTTGGTCCATTCAGTATCTTCATTATGTTCGTAACCTAATTTACCAAAAAAATTTGTATTTCTTTCAGGCCAGTGAAGTTGATATAAATCAATATAATCTGTCTTTAGTCTTCTTAAACTTCCATCTAACGCTTCGGTAATATTTTTTTTTCCAAACTGATTACCCCCACCTCGTACATATTCTCTCATTGGTCCACAAACTTTTGAGGCAAGAATTACCTTGTCTCTCTTTTTAGTTTGTTTAAACCAATTGCCTATAATTTCTTCAGTGCTTCCAAACGTTTCTTCTTTTGGAGGAATAGAATAAATTTCAGCTGTATCCCAAAAATTTACACCTTGGTCTAAAGCGTAATCCATTTGTTCAAAACCCTCTTCCTGAGTATTTTGCTCTCCCCAAGTCATTGTACCGAGACAAATTGTACTTACGTCAAGATTAGTATTTCCTAATTTTTTGTAATTCATTGAGGTTTTATAGTGTTAATTTTTTTTATTAATCTTTTAAGGCATCTTGAATAATTAGTAAAAGACTATATATTTCTCTTAATATGGAATTTGATAAAAAAGGTATTTTAGGAAGAGCTAAAACAGCTCAACAATCAACAGTAGTGATGGATGAAGGCCTAAGAGCCTACATGCTTAAAGTTTATAACTATATGGCAACAGGAATATTGTTAACTGGTATAGTTGCTCTTTTAACATTTAAAATGTCAGTAGTTACAAATGAAGCTGGATCTATTGTGGGTTTAACTCAAATGGGAAATGCAATTTATATGTCTGGGCTTAAGTGGCTTGTGATGTTGGCACCCCTAGGAATTGTTTTTTATATGAGTTTTGGAATAAATAAAATGAGCGCATCAAAAGCTCAAACAACTTTTTGGGTTTTTGCAGCATTAATGGGCTTATCTCTTTCTTCAATTTTATTGATTTATACCGGTATGAGTGTGACTAGAGTTTTCTTTATTTGCTCAGCTACTTTTGGAGCAATGAGTATATATGGTTACACGACTAAAAGAGATTTAACAAAATTAGGATCTTTTTTAATGATGGGATTAATTGGAATTATTATTGCCTCATTAGTTAACATTTTCATGAAATCGTCAATGATGTATTTCGTAATTTCAGTTTTAGGAGTTTTAATTTTTGTCGGACTTACTGCGTATGATACACAAAAAATTAAAAATATGTATGCAGCAAGTGATACAGGTGAAATTATTGGTAAAAAAGCTGTAATGGGAGCGTTAACGCTTTATCTAGATTTTATTAACCTATTTATTATGCTTCTAAGACTTTTCGGTCAAAGAAGATAATATTATTTTTGAAGTTTTTTCCAGTTAGTATTTTTTAAAAGTATATTTAAATCAAAAGAATTTTTTAATATTTTCCCATTTGTATCTGTTATCAAATATTTTAGATTTTTATTTTTTGGTCTAAAATTTTTACATATTTTATAAAGTGCATTTTCAGCTGCATTTTTAAAAACACTAAAACCCACTTGTTTACTTGATATGCTAAGTCCATAATCTTTCCAAGATCCTTCAGAGACCATTTTTGCATATAAATCCAAAATAATTTTTAATTCATCTTTTTCAAAAAAATGTTTATCTTCTAGTTTTTTGTCATTAACATTGTTTATTACTAATCGTAAATTATTATTCATTTGTCTTATATTTGTTGATTAATCCAATTTGAAAACCAGTAAATATAAAAGTAATTGGTAAAAGGCCCCAAACTTTAAAATTTACCCAAAATTCTTCAGACTGCGTTCTCCAGACTAATTCATTCAAAATTGCTAGCCCAAAGAAAAAATATACCCATCTTTTATTTAGCAATTCCCAACCTTCGTTAGTTAACGAAACAGATTTACCCATTAGTTTTTTAAGCACAGGTTCCTTTGTAAAATATTTTCCAAATATTAAAGCTAAACCAAATAAAATATTAATAATTGTTGGTTTAATGTAGATAAATATAGGATTGTCAAAGTATATGGTTAATCCCCCAAAGAAAGTAATTAATATACCACTTAATAAAGGCACTTTAGGTATTTTTTTTTCTAAAAACCAAACTAAAATTAATGCTATTATTGTTGCAAGAATAAAGGGTGGAATTGCTATTTTTAAATCCTTTCCACTATCGTAGTAGTAGAAAAAAAAAATTACTAATGGTCCAAAATCAGTAAGAAACTTTAAAAAAGATTTATTCACTTGATAGATATTAACATAAATAATATTTCATAAAAACTTTATATTTTTTCTTATTGATTTTTATTTTTAAATACCCATACTAATGGTAATGCCAACTCAAAAAGCTAAATTTTCAATAGGAGATATTGTCAAACACAAACACTTCGAGTTTAGGGGAGTAATTTATGATGTAGATTTTGAATTCAATAATTCTGAGGAATGGTATCAATCTATCCCAAAAAATGTCAGACCTAGAAAAGATCAACCATTTTACCATTTGTTAGCAGAAAATGATGAAATTACTTATGAAGCCTATGTATCTGAACAAAATTTATTAATGGATGATTCGGATGAGCCAATAAAACACCCTTTAATTGAAGAGATTTTCTCTGGTAAAAAAGGTTCAAGTTATTTCAAGCTATCAAATTAAAAAATCACTTTTTAAACACATTTAGCTCAAATCTTCGTCACAGCAATTTATTAGTGTATTCGTAGTTCTGATCAAGAGTGTTAATTATTTACCCTTCGTTATTATCTCCCTCTTCATTCTTGATCAGATGCCTATTTCATAATAAAAATTCATGAATTAAATAAAGATAAAATTGTTTATGTTTAAATATTTTGAACCAAATAAAATTTTTTTAATAACTTCGAAAGCCCCTAAATATGTGTTGTTATTATTTATTATTATTTTATCTATCGGATTAACAGAAGCATTAATATTATCTCCTGAAGACTACAAACAAAGTCATTCTGTTAGAATTATGTATGTACATGTGCCTTCAGCTTGGATTGCACTTGGAACTTTTTCTGCAATTACTTTTTTATCTATTATTGGATATATTTTTAAGTTAAGAAATATTTTCTTAATTTCAAAAAGCTTAGCCCCATCTGGTTTGGTATTTAGTATTATTGCACTTGTCACTGGTTCTATTTGGGGAAAACCTACGTGGGGAACGTGGTGGGCTTGGGATGCGAGAATCACATCCATGTTAATTCTAGTTTTATTTTATATTATGTATTTAGTTGCTTGGAGAATTTATGAAAATAGTGATAAAGCATTTAAAATTACCTTATTTATTACAATTCTTGGAATAATTAATGTTCCTATAATCAAATACTCTGTAGATTGGTGGAATACTTTGCATCAACCAGCATCAATTAGCATTTTATCTAAATCATCTTCTATACATGTTTCAATGTTGTTCCCTTTATTAATAATGACTGCGGCATTTGCTCTATTTTCTCTACTAATTTTTTTAATGAAATATAATACAGAACTGATAAAGATTAAAAACAAGGGATTAGATAGACTATGATAAGTGAACTTTTATTTATGAAAGGATATGGACTTTTTGTATGGTCAGCTTTCGCGTTTACTCTTTTCAGTTTTGCTTCTTTGTATGTATTTATTAAAACCCAATACAATAAAGAAAAGAATAAATTTATTGCTAAATTTGGTACTTTAAACTCTGAAAGAGCAGCTTTTGCAAGATCTCAAAGAATTAACGAAGAAATTTTATCCAATTCTTCAAATATTTAACTTTTAACTCATGTATGGACGTAAAGTTAAACTAAGATTAGTATTTATATCATTAATATTAGTCACTTTAATTTTATCAGTATATCTTATCATAAAATCTTTAGAGGAAAATGTAGTATATTTTCAATCTCCAACAGAAATCAAAGCTTTAGGGGAAATTAACAATAAGAAAATAAGAGTTGGGGGAATGGTAAAAAAAAATTCAATTTTGGTTGAGTCAAAAGATATTAAGTTTGTTATTACTGACTTTAAAAATGAAATAATTGTAATTTATTCAGGAGCAGTGCCAAATCTTTTTTCAGAAGGTAAAGGAGTTGTTGCAGAAGGATTTCTAAATGATAGAAAACTTTTATTAGCCACAAAAATTTTAGCAAAACATGATGAGAATTATATGCCACCTGAAGTAAAAGAGGCATTAGAGGGGAAATAATTTTGGCTAGTTTAATTGGATATTATTCATTAATAACTGGACTTTTATGTTCTTTTTTGATTATTTTTTTTTCATTAAATAATTTTAATAGATCTGATATTTTAAATAAAAAAATTGTATATTTTACTTTTTTGCAATTTTTTTTAGTTGTTGTGAGTTTTTTTGGATTAATTTTATCTTTTGTATTTTCAGATTTTACCAATTCTACAGTTTTTAATCATTCACATACTACTAAACCCTTATTTTATAAAATTTCAGGAACATGGGGAAATCATGAAGGCAGTTTATTGCTCTGGTTATTAGTATTAACATTATTTATCTTTTTATTTTTATTAGAATCTAAACGTCAGCCAATAAAATACAGACTTCTAACCTTACTTTTTCAACAAATAATAATCGTTGGTTTTTTCGTCTTTATTATAAAAACCTCAAATCCTTTTAGTTATATTTTTCCAGCACCTAAAGAAGGGTTGGGCTTAAATCCTATTTTACAGGACCCAGCCTTAGCGATACATCCACCAATTTTATACTTAGGTTATGTGGGTTCTTCAATAATATTTTCATCTGCTTTAGCAGCAACCACTTTAAATTACGTCTCTAAAGAATGGGCAAAACATGTCAAACAATGGGTTTTAGTCTCTTGGATTTTTTTAACTTTAGGTATCTTGTTAGGATCTATCTGGGCTTATTATGAGTTAGGCTGGGGTGGTTTTTGGTTTTGGGATCCAGTAGAAAATGTTTCTTTAATGCCTTGGTTAGCACTCACAACTTTACTACATTGTATTTTAGTATTAGAAAAAAGATTGATCTTAACTTCTTGGGCTATAATTTTATCTATTGCCACATTTACTCTAAGTATGAGTGGAACCTTTTTAGTTAGATCAGGAATATTAAATTCAGTTCATACTTTTGCAAATGATCCAGAGAGAGGACTTTTTATTTTGATTTTTTTATTTTCACTAATTTTTTTATCTATTTTTATTTTTCTTTTTTTTCATAAAAATGAAAACAAAAGTAAAAACTCTTTTTTTTGGTTTAGTAAGGAAACAGCAATTTTAATTAACAACTGGTTTATGATGTATTTTCTTTCTGTTATTTTAATAGGTACTATTTACCCTATATTTTTGGAAGTTTTGTCGTCAGAGAAAATATCAGTTGGTCCACCTTTTTATAATAAATTAATTTTACCTTTTTTAATTCCATTTCTTTTGGCAATGGCTATAGGACCTAAATTAAACTGGATAAAATCTGACTTAAAAAATAAAGCAAATTTGTTTTTATTTTTAATTATTTCTCTTTTACTATCTATTTTTATCATAAGAAATTTAAGTATTAATTTTCTCGTTAATACAATTTTGGTGACTTCTGCACTTTATTTATTTTTCTTAACGTTAAGAGATTTTTTAATTATGAAAATTAAAAATTTATCTCAAAATTTGTCTCATTTTGGTTTTAGTCTTTTAATACTGAGTATTTTATTTAATAATATTTTCTCATCAGAAATTATTACAAATTTGAAAATTGGAGAAAGTTTTCAATCCAAGCAGTTTACAATTAATTTTAAAAGTGTAGACCAAAAAAATGAACGAAATTTTAAGGCAATAATCGGCAAGTTTGAAATTGAAAATAATGATGGAACTGTTGAAGTTTTAAAACCAGAATTAAGAATATACAATCAACCTAACATTGTTACCAGTGAAGCAGATATTAAAACAAATTTGATCAGAGATATATTTATAACTATGAATTTAGTTCAAAACCAAGAATATTTTAATATCAGATATCAAATTAAACCATTCATGATTTGGATTTGGTTTTCAGTTTTAATAATAAGTTTTGGTGGATTGATAAGTATTTTCAAAAGGAAGCATGAACATTAAAATTTTACCAACAATTTTAATTTTGTTTTTTTGTTTGATATTTTTAATTTTTTATAAAGGTCTTAAAAATTCTAATATTTATACTCCTCAATCTTACTTAGAAATAGATGTTCCTGTTTTTGTATTGAAGTCATTTAAAAAGGAAGATGAAATAAATTCAAAAGATATTTTTAAACACGATCAATTTTATTTGCTTAATATATGGGCATCTTGGTGTGTGCCATGCAGAGCTGAGCATGAGTTTTTAATGATGTTAAATAATAATAAAAAAATTAAGATTATTGGGTTAAACTATAAAGATAAGTTTGATAACGCTAAGAATTTCATTGAAGAAATGGGTAATCCATATTTTATTAATTTAATAGATAAAAATGGAACTGCAGCAATTGATTGGGGTGCCTATGGTGTTCCAGAAAGCTTTTTGATATATCAAAATAAAGTTATTAAGAAATATTTAGGTCCACTAAATGATAAGTCTTACTTTGAAATTGAGGAAATAATTAAATGAAATTCCTAAATTTTTTTATAATTTTAATTCTAACTCTTAACTTAAATATATCTAAAGCAAAAGCAGACGTATATTCAATTGAAAATAAAATTACAAAAAACATAAGATGTTTGATTTGTCAGGGTCAGTCAATTTATGACTCAGATTCTGAATTTGCTATAAGTCTAAAATTAGTTGTTCAAAATAAAATTAAACAAGGTTTTACAGAAAAACAAATCTATGATTTTTTAAGTAATAAGTATGGTGAATGGATTTTATATGATCCATCATTTAATAAAAACACCTATTTTTTATGGTTATTGCCTCTATTGATATTCTTAATTGGGGGTGCAATAATAATTAATAAACTAAAAATTAAAAAGTAATTTATATAAAAATGACGTTTTTAAAAAAAGTAATTTCTCCGTTAATCATCTTATTTGCTGCAACAAATTTGTATGCAGACACATCTATTCAAAATGATAATAATCATCAAATAAATCTTTACGTAGGAAATTTTGATTTTAGTGATGATAAACAAAAAGCAACTCTTTTAGGTTTTCAACATCAAGATGAAAATCTAAGTAGGAATACATTTTTGGGAAATCTTTCACCAATTACAGGTGGCTTTCTAACAGAAAACTCTGCTGCATATATTTATACAGGTGTAGAATGGAATGTTGATATGGGACCTATGGTTTTTACACCAAGTTTTGCCCCAGGTCTTTATCATGAGGGTGATGGAAAAGATTTGGGACATATTTTAGAATTTAAATCAGAGGTACAATTATCTTATGGGCCTTCAGAATTAACTAATTTTGGAGTTTCTTATAATCATGTGTCTAATGCTAGCTTAGGAGACAAAAATCCTGGGGCAAATAGTTATATGTTTAATTTTCTTAAAAAGTTTTAATATTTAAAATGAATTTAAAAGATTGTCACAACTTTAGTGATTTTAGAAAGTTAGCTGAAAAAAAGCTACCTTCACCAATTTTTCATTATATTGATGGTGCTGCTGACGATGAAATTACATATGCTAGAAATACAAGTGCGTTTGATGATGTCGACTTAGTTCCAAATGTTTTAAGAGGGGTCGAAAATATTGATTTATCCACTACTATTTTTGGAAAAAAGTTAGATTTACCTTTTTATTTAGCGCCAACAGCACTTCAAAGACTTTTTCACTATGATGGTGAAAGAGCAGTAGGAAAAGCTGCACAAAAATTTAACACTATGTTTGGAGTATCTGCGCTTGCAACGGTGAGTGTGGAAGAGATATCATCTTTGGTAAATACACCAAAAATGTTTCAGTTTTATTTTCATAAAGATAGAGGATTAAATGACTCTTGTTTGGAGAGAGCTAAAGCGGCTAAATTTGACGTTATGGCTTTAACAGTTGACACTATAACAGGTGGGAATCGTGAAAGAGATTTAAGAACAGGCTTTACTTCTCCACCTAAACTAACATTATCAAGCTTATTTAGTTTTGCCACTAAACCAATGTGGGGAATAAACTATCTAACAAAAGGTAAATTTGAATTACCTCATCTTCAGGACTTTGTTAAAGAAGGCACAAGCACAAACTCTTCAATAGGTAATTATTTTTCAACTATGCTAGATCAATCTATGAACTGGAAAGATGCTGAAAAACTTTGTTCACAATGGGGAGGTCATTTTGCGCTCAAAGGTATTATGAGTGTTGAAGATGCTAAAAAGGCGGTTGATATTGGATGTACCGGTATTATGGTTTCTAATCATGGGGGAAGACAACTTGATGGATCTAGATCTCCTTTTGATCAACTTGCTGAGATTGTAGACGCAGTGGGTGATAAACTTGATGTCATATGTGAGGGAGGAATTCATAGAGGAACACATATGCTTAAAGCATTATCATTAGGTGCAAAAGCATGTTCAGGTGGTAGGCTTTACTTATATGCCCTAGCTGCTGCAGGTCAAGAGGGTGTTGAAAGAGCACTGGGACAGTATAAAGCTGAATTACAGAGAGACATGAAATTAATGGGCTGTACTAAAATAAGTGACTTAAGTAGAGATAATTTAAGATTTAGAAGACCATGAGTTTAAAAGATTGTTATAATTTTGATGACTTTAGAAATCTTGCAAAAAAAAAATTACCATCCCCAATTTTTCATTATATTGATGGTGGTTCAGATGACGAGTCTACTTTAAGAAGAAATACGGATTCTTTTAATGATTGCGATTTAGTTCCTAATATCCTTGCTAGCGTTGGAACGCCTGATTTATCAACTACTCTTTTTGGAAAAAAAATAGATATGCCCATTTTTCTTTCTCCGGCTGCAATGCAAAGACTTTATCATCCAGATGGAGACAAAGCTTCAGCACGAGCAGCTGAAAAGTATGGAACTTTTTATAGTATGTCTTCTATGGGAAATAATAGTATTGAGGAAATATCTAATATTTCGAGCGGACCTAAACTATTTCAACTTTATGTACATAAAGATAGGTCGATCTCAGACGACTTAATAGATAGATCTAGAAGATCTGGTTTTGATGCTATGTGTTTAACAGTTGATACTTTAGTTGCAGGTAATAGAGAAAAAGATCATCGAACTGGATTTACCACCCCCCCCAAACTTACTTTTCAAAGTTTAATGAGTTTTGCAATGCGGCCTAAGTGGGTATTCAATTATTTGACTGGAAAAAAATTTGAATTATCAAATGTTAAAAAGAAAACTGATAAAGGAACAAATATTTCGAAGTCGGTTATTGATTATATTAATGAACAGTATGATCCAGCTATGGGATGGAAAGATGCAGAATATTGTGCCAAAAAATGGAACGGACCTTTCGCTTTAAAAGGAGTTATGTCTGTAGAAGATGCAAAAAAGGCTATAGATATTGGATGTACTGCAATTATGATTTCAAATCATGGCGGACGTCAATTAGATGGGTCTCGTTCCCCTTTTGATCAAGTAAAAGCAATTTCTGATGCAGTAGGAGATAAATTGGAGATTATTTTGGATGGGGGTGTGAGAAGAGGTACTCATGTGCTAAAAGCCTTAGCCGCAGGAGCAACTGCATGCAGTTTTGGTAAAATGTTTTTGTTCTCTTTAGCCGCAGGTGGGCAACAAGGTGTTGAACATTTATTAAAGAACATGCACGATGAAATTTATAGAAATATGGTTTTAATGGGATGTAAAAATTTAAAAGAGTTGAATAGTTCAAGATTAGTTTATAGAAACAATAAGATGATTAACGGAGAA
>JACWDK010000011.1 GCA_014654165.1 Pelagibacterales bacterium SAG-MED13
TCAATTCTATAAGCTATTATCTTATGATTCCTTATTTACTTTGGTGCTGCTATGCCTTATTCCTCAATATAAATTTACTTATATTAAATTAAATGGATGATGTTGTTATAATTGGTGGAGGAATAATTGGTACTGCAACTGCTTTTTTTTTATCAAAAGAAGGTAGAAAAGTTAAAGTTATAGAGAGAGACCCAACTTATAAAACTGCTTCTTTTCCATTGTCTTTAGGTGGATTTAGAAGACAGTTTTTTCAAACTGAAAATATTCTACTTGGAAAATTTGCAAGAGAATTTATTTTTCAAATTCCTAATTTACTTAAAACAAAAAAAAATCCAAACCCAACAGCGAGCATGGTTACTAATGGTTACTTGTTAATGTTTGGACCTGAACATGCTGAAGAACAGTACAAAGCTCTTGAGAATCATAAAGCTTGTGAGGCTGGAACAAAAAATATTGAAGGAACTGAATTATCTAAATTTTTTCCATATATTAATAGTGATGGTATAGAAACTGCCACATTCACTGATAATCAAAGTGAGGGTTGGATAGATCCATTTATGTTTCATGGTGCATTAAAAAGTAAAGCTATTGAACAAGGTGCAGAATTTATAAAAGGAGAGGTCAAAACACTCTCAGAAATTAAAGCAAAGACAATCATTTCTGCTGCAGGATGTTGGACTAAAGAGCTATTAGATGATATTCCAGTTGAACCTCAAAAGCACACTGTTTTTAGAATTAAATGTCCAAAACATATTCCTGAAATGCCTTTAACAGGAGATTTAACGACAGGTGTGTATTGGAGACCAGAGGGAAAAGAATATTTAGCTGGATCACCAAAGTCTGTTTTTGACGCAAAAGATTTAGAGCCAGCATGGGAAGATTTTGAGGAATTAGTATGGCCTGCACTTGCTCAAAGAATTCCCGCTTTTGAAGAATTGAAATTAACTGGTGGATGGGCTGGCTACTATGATTGTAATAGGTTAGATAATAACGCAGTGGTTGGAAAACACCCTAAGTTTGATAATGTTTATTTAGCGACTGGTTTTACAGGAAGAGGTTTAATGCAAGCCCCAGGTATAGGTAGAGCTTTGACTGAATTGATAACAACAGGGGCATATCAATCAATTGATATATCTAATATGGCAGTTGAAAGAGTTTTAGGTAAAAAAGCAAGACCAGAGCCTTACGTTCTTTAATTAAGTTCCACAAAAAGTTTGATATTTTTCATTTCGAGAAGAAGGAATTTGATATTCAATTATTTCTTTATTTTTCTTATAAGGATTTATTAAAATTTCTAACAGTTTATTAAAAGGATCAAAATTATTTTGATTTGCAGCCTTAAGCGCTTCTTCGATTTTATGGTTTCTGGGAATTACTATTGGATTTACACTTTTCATTAATTCTAAACATTTTTCAGATGAATTGTTATTAGTCTCTAATCTTTCATTCCATTTTGATTTCCAAAATTTAAAATCTTTATCTTCATAAATTTTATTTTTTTGAATTTCATCTCCCATCAAATAGACAAAAGTATTTGTGTAGTCTATTTTTTTATTATGCATCCAAGTCAATAAGTCTAAGATTAAAAATTTATCCTTGTCATCTTTTCCAGATAAACCTAATTTATTTCTCATCATATTAAGCCATTTATTCTCATATAGTGTTTCAAAGGAATTAATTATTTCTGTGGCTGCTTTAATAGCCTTATCTTGATTTTCATTAATTAATGGTATTAGACTTTCAGCAAACCTTGCTAAGTTCCATTTTGTTATCATAGGTTGATTACAATAGGCGTATCTTCCCATCTTATCTATAGAACTGAAAACTGTTTGAGGATCATAATAATCCATGAAAGCACATGGTCCATAATCTATAGTTTCACCGGAGATACTCATATTGTCTGTATTCATAACCCCATGAATAAAGCCAACTCTCATCCAATTAATCACTAGATCGACTTGTTTCTCTAAAACAATTTTTAAAAGTTCTAGAGCTTTATTTTTAGAGTTTAAAATTTCTGGATAATGTCTTGTAATTACGTAATCTAATAATATTTCTAACTCGTCTTTTTTATTTCTTGCTGCAATATATTGAAAAGTTCCTACTCTTATATGACTCGAGGCTACTCTTGTAAGTATCGCTCCATTCAAAGATGTTTCTCTAATTATCTCCTCACCAGTTTTAACAACTGCTAAACTTCTTGTTGTTGGAATATTCAAATAATACATTGACTCACTTATGATATATTCTCGTAACATAGGTCCCAATGCAGCTCGTCCATCACCATTTCTTGAAAATGCAGTCTTTCCAGACCCTTTCAATTGAATATCATGTCTTTTATTATTTCTTGATAAGTGCTCTCCAATTAAAACTGCTCTTCCATCTCCGAGCATTGTGAAATGACCAAATTGGTGACCAGCATAAGCTTGAGCGATCGAATTACTATCTAATGGTAATTCATTTCCTGCAAATAAAGCAGATAACGCATCCTTATTTATATTAGAAAAATTCAAATTAAGATCTGAGGCCAAACTGTTATTTAATATAATTATTTCAGGATTCTTTACTTTTACTGGTTTGATATTTTCTTTAAAGGAATCTGGTAATTTTGAATAAGAATTATCAAAATTCCAATTGATATTACTATTCATAAAATATTATTTGTTCCAAATTTCTTTCAAAGTTTCCTCTCTCTTGCAAGCCTTTTTATAGCTCAAATAATTTTGAAAATACATTTTATAAAAATTTTGATGACGATTTTCTGCTTTATAAAATATTTCAAACTCCTTAAGGTATGTTACTACTTTTTTGTTAAATTTTTTTTCTAATTCTTTAATGTACTTTTTTATTAATTTCTCTTCATCATCATTTTGATAAAATGCAACAGATCTATAACTATAACCTTTGTCACAAAATTGACCATAAGCATCAAATGGATCTATGTTTATCCAGAAATTTTTAAGAAGCTCCTCATAAGATATAATCCTTTTATCATAGATAATTTCAACGGCTTCAAAGTAAATAAGGAATCATAAGATAATAGCTTATAGAATTGACAAGTTTAAACCTTAGAATAAGAATAATAATCAAAGAAATTAGAATTATTAATACTACTAATGCTAATAAGATTTGATGTAGTCCAAAAAAAACAATACTCCAAGTTGTATTGAATACTATATGTATAAAATAAATATATATGGTTTTAATATCTCTGTTTTTACTATGCCAAAAAAACCAAATAGCTAAAGTCATCATCAGATATAAAGTTGTCCATACAGGTGCAAAAATCCAATCTGGAGGATTATAATTCGACTTAACTAATTCGGAATACCAAGGTTCTTTCAAGCTAATTGTCACTGATCCACCAATAAATGATGCAGAATACGTAATAATTAAAAATAGAATGAATGAAAAAAATTTATTTTTAAGCATATAAGTATTATACATCAGTATAAGATGAATAAAAAAACAATTTGGATCACTGGTGGTAGTACAGGTATAGGAAAAGCTTTAGCAATTAAATTTGCAAATAAAGGGTGGAATGTAGCAATATCAGCAAGAAGAGAAAACCTTCTTCAAGAAATTGCAGATAAACATGAGAACATAAGTTCATTTCCACTGGATGTTACTAATAAAGAAAAATGTAAAGAAGTTTTTAACGATATACAAAATAAATTTGAAAATATTGATATTTGCTTTTTCTCTACAGGAACATGGAATCCAAAAAAAGAAAAGGATATAGACATTGAGCAAATAGAGGATGTATTTAGAATAAATTTTTTTGGGACATTAAATAGTATAAAAAGTGTAGAAAAATATTTTAAAAATAAAAAAAGTGGAACAATAACTATAGTTTCATCTATTGCGGGCTATAGAGGACTTCCAAATTCAACAGGCTATGGACCATCAAAATCCGCATTAAATAACTTAGCAGAAAGTTTATATTTTGATTTTAAAAAATCAAATGTGAGAATTTGCTTAGTAAGTCCGGGATTTATTAAAACACCAATGACTGATAAAAATGATTTCAAAATGCCTTTTTTAAAGACCACTGAATATGCGGCTGAAAAAATTTATGATGGTTTAATAAATAATAAAGATTTTGAAATTCATTTTCCAAAATCACTTACTTTAATACTTAAAATACTTAGTTTTTTACCAAGTAAAATCTATTTTAGTTTGATAGGAAGAATGACAAAATATCAAAAGAATAATTAATCCTTAACAAATACAACTGTCAATTCAGCAACTTTAAATCCAAACTTAGTCATGGTTGCTCTATTAATAGCTACACGTTCATCTTGTTTAAAAATCCAATCATCAAATGTAATTTTCATCTCTTTACCTTTAACAGGTACTAATAATACATATTCAAACTTAAAAGCTGATCCATAAGAATAACCTTTTGCTTTTCCTACAACATCCCCTGCAGTACCTTCATAGTTATTTTCGTCAATTTTAGTAATTTGCCATTGTCTAGTTTGAACTTCTCCGTCATCCCAATTAAATTTTTCATCAAGTATCAATTGTTTTCCATCCCATTTTCCATCTAAGTCAGCAGAAAACTGTCTAGTAACTTTTCCAGATCTATTTTGAAGCACACCCCATGCCTTAACATTTCCTGTCAAATATTCTTCAATTATTAGTCTTGGTTCTTTATTCTTAAAATCTTCAGGTTTCATAGAACTATTTTTTGAACAACTTGTAATTAAGATTATTGAAATTATCAATAAAATTGATCTAAATAATTTAATGTAATGCATAGTTTTGTTTCCTTATTTATTTTGAATTGAAAATTGTATTAAATCGATATTTTTTGATTTGAATCCAGCCTCACAGTAACATAGGTAAAATTCCCACATTCTCTTAAAAGTTAAATCAAACCCCTGATTTTTTATTTGATCCCATTTTTTATTAAATTCGTCTCTCCATATAGCAAGAGTATCGGAGTAATGATCGGCATAAGACTCGTAAGATTTAATTGTTAAACCGTTGTCAGAAACATACTTATTAATGCTATTTTTATTTGGTAAAAACCCTCCAGGAAAAATATATTTTTGAATAAAATCTTCTTTATTTTTATATCTATCAAATAAAGCATCATCGATTGTAATAGCTTGGATAGCTGCACTACCATTATTTGATAAATTATTTTTAATAGTCTTGAAATAGCTTTCTAAATAATTTTGACCAACTGCCTCTATCATTTCAATCGATGCTATAGAATTATATTTATCTTTTAGATCTCTATAATCTTTGATTTCAATGTTAACTTTTTCATTTAAACCACATTTGTGAATTCTCTCTTTAGCATATTCAAATTGTTTTTTGGAAATTGTAATGCAATCAAGTTTGACATCGTATTTTTTTCCAAGATATTCAGCAAATCCACCCCATCCACATCCAATTTCTAAAACTTTATCTCCACTATTAGGTCTAATCAGATCTATTAATTTTTGATATTTATTATTTTGTGCATCTGATAAATCTTTATTTTTTCCGTCAAAGATCGCACTAGAATATGTGAGTGTTTTATCAAGCCAAAGAGAGAAAAACTCATTACCTAGGTCATAGTGTTTAGCTATATTTTCTTTACTTCTATTTTTAGTATTTTTAATCAAAATATTTTTAAAAAAGTTAATAAATGGTAAATCAAGTAAACCTGAAAATTTGTGAATCTGTTTTATATTTCTTGCTGTTAATTCTATAAGGTCTGATAAATTTTTAGTTTGAAATTCGTTTCTCATATAAGACTCTGCAAGTCCTACACTTCCACCTTTAATAAGATTAAAAGTAAAGTTTGATTTTTTTATATCAAGATATGCCTTTAGTGGATCTTTTGGATTACCAAATTTTAATAATTCACCACTATGGTTAGTAATCTCTAAATATCCGAATTCAATATTTCTTAAAGTATTAAATACAATTTTGTCTGAAATTTTAAATAAATTCATTAACTTTCAAAAGTGATATTGTTCTTAATTTTAAATTTTTTTTTAACAAATTTTATTCCTTTTGCCCATAATTTAAACGCTTCAAAATGTATCGCTGAAATTATCTTAAAAGTCATTAAAGGGTGTTTTAAATATGAATTCATCAAATTCATACTTGTCAAATCAGACCTTATGCCATCCTGAGATGCAAAAAGAATTTTACCTTCCTTATCGTATTGCTCAATAATAACCGACAATTTTTCTGCTGGATTTAACACCCTAAAAAAATAATTACAATCCATCTCAATGAATGGTGATACATGAAATTTTTTTGAACAATTATTTTGAATTAAATTATTTTCATTTTCTACCCTAAATACATATGTATGTTGCTCTCCAAATGTATTTTTAACCTCATATAAAATAGAAATAAGTCTTTCATCTTTATCGTAAATAAAAAAAACACTAAGAGGATTAAAGACATAACCAAGTATTCTTGGATAACACAAAAGTTTTATTTCTATATTTTCCGTAATAATATTGTTGGCTTTTAAATTTTGATTCACCCAATCAACTAAAGATGATCCATCACGTGCTCCATGATCTTCTTCATAAAAACTAATTAGATTGAACTTATTTAAAGAAAAAAAATTTATTTTTTTATCAATTTCTTCAAGTTCTGATAAATTAATTAATAAAGAAAATACTTTATATTTGAAATAATGCTCTTTAGGTTTAAATCGTTTATGAATTACAGTTCCGTTATATATGTAAGAATTAATCATTAAGGTTTTTCAGCATTTCAATGGATGATTTTATTCCATCTTCATGAAATCCGTAACCAAAATAACTTCCACAAAAAAGCAAATCTTTTTGATTTTGTAACTTAACAAGCTCAGATTGAGTATCTAACGCTTTTTGATCATAATAAGGATGTGTGAATGTAACTTTTTTTAATACTTTTGTTTTATCAATGTCAAAATAAGGATTTAAAGTTAAAAAAATATTTTTATCACACTTTAAGTTTTGGAGTAAGTTCAGCCAGTATGTAATTGAATTTTTTTTAGGATCTTTATCATCAATTGAAGAGTTCCATGAACACCATGCCTTTTTATTTTTTGGCATCGCTCGCTGATCTGTATGAATGTAGGCTGTATTTTCTTTATAACTAAAATTTGATAAGATATTTTTCTCATCTTCTGTAGGGTTTTCAATCAATTTTAAAGCTTCATCAGCATGAGTTGCTAATATTACTTTATCATAATCAAAGAATTCATTTTCTCCACCATAATACAAATTTAGACCATTAGACTTTCTTTTAATTTTTGTAATTTTATAATTCTTAAAATGTTCTCCACTCACTTTAGAAATAATCTTATTAACATAAGATCTGCTTCTGTTTGTAACTGTGTACCATTGAGGCCTATTTTTTAACTTAAACAGTCCATGATTTTTAAAAAACTTCAAAAAAAAATCAATTGGCATGTTACTTGCCTCATATGGAGGCATCGACCAAATTGCAGATACCATTGGTATAATGTGATAATTAATAAATGTTTGAGATAATTTATTAATTTTTAAATATTCACCTAAAGTTTTTTTTTTATCTGAAATAGATATTTGATCACTTTTTTTGTAAAATCTAATTATATCAAAAAACATCTTTAAAAATTCAAAATTAAATAGATTCAATTTATTTGAAAAAATACCACCCAAACCTTTGCCACAATACTCAAAATTTGTATTATCTACTGAAACAGAAAAAGACATATTACTTTTTTCAATTTGAATATCATTTTCCTTAAAAAAATTAATTAAATTTGGATATGTTTTATAATTAAAAACGATAAAACCTACATCAACTGATATTTTTTTTGATTCAAAAGTAAGATCAATTGTATATGAGTGTCCACCAAAATGATCATCTTTTTCAAAAATATCTACATGATGTTTTTTAGATAAATAATAGGCTGCACTTAATCCTGAAATACCTGATCCAACCACTGCAATTTTCATTAATGGTTACGCTGCATCTTCTTTAAATTCATCCATGCTAGGACAGGTACAAAAGATATTTTTATCTCCATAAACATTATCTACTCTTGCTACTGGAGGCCAAAATTTATTAGCTCTTAAAAATTTAGCTGGATAAGCTGCTTCTTGTCTGGAGTATTTGTGTTCCCAGTTATCTGAAGCAAGCTCAGAGTCCGTATGAGGCGCATTTTTAATTGGATTATCAATTTTATCAAATTCACCTAATTTAATCTTATCTATCTCTCGCTTAATTGTAATTAAAGTGTCACAAAATCTATCTATTTCTGATAAGCTTTCACTCTCTGTTGGCTCGATCATCATAGTGCCAGCTACAGGCCATGACATTGTTGGTGCATGAAATCCAAAATCAATTAATCTTTTTGCTATATCTTCTTCGGTTACACCTGTTTCTGATTTAATTGTTCTAATATCAATAATACATTCATGAGCAACATTTCCTTGTGATCCTTTATATAAAATTGGGAAATAATTTTTCAGTCTATGTGCAATATAGTTTGCATTAAGTATTGCAACTTGAGAAGCAAGCTTTAATCCCTCTGATCCCATCATTTTAATGTACATCCAAGAGATCGATAGAATACTTGAACTACCCCAAGGGGCTGCTGAAACTGCTCCAATTCCAGTTGTTGGTCCACAATCTTCAATAACTGGATGATTAGGAAGATAAACTTGTAAATGTCTTTTACATGCAATAGGTCCCATTCCAGGACCTCCTCCACCATGTGGAATACAGAATGTTTTGTGTAAGTTTATATGACAAACATCTGGACCAAAATTTCCAGGTTTAGCGATTCCAACTAATGCATTTAAATTAGCTCCATCCATGTATACCTGACCACCATGCTTATGAACTAATTCACAAATATCAGTTATTTTTTCCTCAAATACTCCATGAGTAGATGGGTAAGTTACCATTAATGCTCCAAGGTTTTCAGAATGTTGCTCTGCTTTATTCTTCAAATCGTCAAAATCAACATTTCCCTCTTTATCACAATTAACAACTACTACTTTCATTCCAGCCATCTGTGCGCTTGCTGGATTAGTACCATGTGCTGAACTTGGAATTAAACATATATTACGATTACCTTCGCCTCTATCTAAATGATACTTTCGAATAACCATTAAACCTGCATATTCTCCTTGAGCACCTGCGTTAGGTTGTAGGGAAACACCTGAAAAACCAGTTATAGAACGTAACCAATTTTTTAGATCAGTAAATAGATCTCTAAACCCTTCCATTTGTTCAATTGGAACAAACGGATGCGGTTCTGCAAATTCTTTCCAAGAAATTGGGATCATTTCAGCAGCAGCATTTAACTTCATTGTACATGAGCCAAGTGCGATCATTGTTCTATTCAATGCTATATCTTTATCTTCTAATCTTTTTAAATATCTAAGCATTTCAGTCTCGGAATGATATGAGTTGAAAACCGGATGTTCTAAATATTTTGAAGTTCTTGATAACTTTTTTGGAAGATTGGGTAAACTAACTGATGGATCTTCTTTTTTGATTGATTCTGCTGCATTAAAAATTTTTAATAGTTGATTTACTCTATACACATTTTTTCTCTCATCAAATGAAACAGCAAGCATTTCAGAATTTACTTTTCGTATATTTACTCTTTGATTCAGGGCATTTTTATAAATTTGATCAGTCTTGTCTTTGGTAATAATCGTAACAGTATCAAAAAAATCATTCGAATAAAGTTCATATCCAGACTGTTTTATTTTATCAGCAAAACTTTTTGCTAATTGAGACACTCTTTCAGAAATATTTTTAATTCCATCTGGTCCATGATAGATAGCATATGCTGCAGAAACAATTGCTAATAAAGCTTGAGCAGTACAAATATTACTTGTCGCCTTATCTCTTCTGATATGTTGCTCTCTAGTTTGTAAGGATAATCTATATGCCTTGTTACCATGTCTATCAACTGATACACCAACAATTCTTCCAGGCATTGATCTTTTATATTCGTCTTTTGTTGCAAAAAAAGCTGCGTGTGGACCTCCATATCCCATTGGAATTCCAAATCGTTGAGAGCTTCCAACAGCTATATCGGCACCAAGCTCTCTTGGTGTTTTTAGTTTTGCTAATGCCAATAGATCACAAGCTAATATTGACTTCCCATTTTTTTTATGAATTTTACTAATTGCTTCACTTGGGTCCTTAATATCTCCTAAAGTTCCAGGATATTGTAAAATTCCACAAACTAAATCTTCCTTTAACTGGTCTAAAACTTCATCTTCTTTACCAACTAAAACTTTTAATCCCATTGGTTCAGCTCTTGTTTGAATTACATTTATAGTTTGAGGATGACAATCTTCAGAAACAAAAACTAAATTACTATCCTTTTTATTTAATCTATGACTTAGACCCATAGCCTCTGCTGCTGCTGTACCTTCATCTAATAAAGAGGCATTAGCAATATCCATCCCTGTGAAGTCAACGATCATTTGTTGAAAGTTCAGTAACATCTCAAGTCTACCTTGAGCTACCTCAGGCTGATAAGGTGTATATGAAGTATACCAACCTGGATTTTCTAATATATTTCTTAAGATTACATAGGGTGTATATGTTCCATAATAACCCATACCAATAAAATTTGAGTAAACTTGATTTTTTTTAGACATTACTCTTAATTTTCTTAAAGCCTCATACTCCGAGTTTGACTCACCAATATTTAGTTCGCCTTTAAATTTTATTTTTTCTGGAACGGTATTGTCAATTAAGTCATCTAATGACTTATAATTTAATTCTTTTAACATTTTTGATTGGTCTTCTTTAGAAGGTCCAATGTGTCTTTTTAAAAAATCTTTTTCTGAATTTGGTAACATTATGCTGAAGTCTCCTTTGCAAATTTATCATAATCGTCTTTATTCATTAAAGTATCCATTTCTGATTGATCTTTTATTTTAAGTTTAAAAAACCATGCTGAGTCCTCTGGATCCTGATTAATCTTTGATGGATCATCTATAATCTCTTGATTGGTTTCTACTACTTCCCCACTTACTGGAGTATATACATCACTGGCAGCTTTCGTTGACTCAACAACACCAGCAGTTCCATCTTTTTCTACATTAGAACCTTTTTCTGGAAGTTCTGCAAAAACTATATCACCTAACATCTCTGTTGCATGTTTTGTAATTCCAATTGTTGCTACATCTCCCTCTAATTTAATCCACTCATGTTCTTTTGAATATTTTACTTCACTCATTTTGTTGCCCCTTTCACGTAACTTTTTTTATAAAACGGTAATCCACAAATATTTGCTGGATGTTTTTTTCCTCTTACTTCTAAGAAAACTTTTGTATCTTTTTTTGAAAATTCATTTTCTATATAGCCCATTGCTACAGGTCCATTTACACTTGGTCCAAACGTACCACTTGTAATTTCTCCGATATGAACATCTGATTGATTAAATATCTTTGTTTTTTCTCTAGCAATTATTCTTCCCTCAGGTTTAATTCCAACTCTAATTTTACTAACACCATTATTTAATTGTTTAATGATTATATCAGAGCCAATAAAATCTCCCTTGGATATTCTTTCTTTTGAAATTGCCCATTTTAAATTTGCTTCCACTGGAGTTTTGTCTTTATCAAGATCATGGCCATATAAACATAAACCAGCTTCCAATCTCAAAGTATCCCTCGCTCCTAAACCTATTAATTTGGATCCTTTATTGATCAATTCTCTGGTTAATTTATCTACAAAATCATTTGCAATCGATATCTCAAAACCGTCTTCCCCTGTATACCCAGATCGAGTAATATAAACTTTGTGATCTTGGAATGAAAACCAGTTTCCTGACATAAAATTTAGATCTTTTACTCCAACAACAACATCGTTTAGGTTTTGAGATGATTTAGGTCCCTGAATTGCAATTAAAGATCTGTTTTCATCTAAAACCATTTTGTGCTTTTCTTCTAGTAATTCCTTTAAAATTTTAAAATCATTGTCTTTGCATGCTGCATTAAGGATTATTAAAAAGCCTTCATTTGTTTTTGTTATAATTAAATCATCGTGTATCCCAGCATCTTTATCCATTAAGAAGCTATATTTTGAATGATTTAGTTTTAAATTTTTCAAATCTAAAGGGAAGATTTTTTCTAAATCTTTGATTAGGTCTTCACCACCATAAATAAATAATTGACCCATATGAGAAACGTCAAAAATACCAGAATGATTCCTTGTGAATTTATGTTCCTCTACTATACCTTCAGAATATTGAATTGGCATCTGATAACCTGCAAATTCAACAAATTTTGCATTGCTTTCTTGATGTAATTGGTACAGCGATGTTTTTTTTATATTCATATTAACTCTTTGTACCCATCTGTATATTTGCCTGAGAGTTTTGCTCCTTCGGCGAGAATTAAATCTCTTTCCAGAGTTAATATGTTACGGTCCATTTTGCCTGAGAGATTCCTGGGTGGTTGCTCCTTCGGCGCTACGATATTCTGTAGTCTCTCCCGTAAAAAGAATAATCTTACATGTATGTAAAAAAGTCAACCAGAAACAATTTTTTTTCGCTTATTTAAAAGTGAATAAAACTGAAGTAATACAGCAAAAAGTATAATTGCACCTCCTATTAATCCAAAGATTGAAGGTCTTTCACTTACAAAAAGAAATGCCCATATCGGACCAAGTACAGATTCTGAAAGCATAATTATTCCAACTGTAGCAGAAGGAGTTGTTCTTGCTCCAATTGTAATAAATATAAATCCAAAACCAACTTGAAAAAAACCAGCTAGAAAACCTAAAAAAATATCATGAGGGGATATCATTATTTTAGTTGAGAGCAAAAACCCAACTAAACATGAACAAACTCCAGCTACAAATTGAGCTGGGACCATGTCTACAGTCGGATATTTTCTTATTATTATAATTAAAATTGCAAAAACTATTGGCATTGAAAATGCTGCTAGGTTTCCAGATAACTCTCCTGGTGTGAGTGAATTTCCAACCATCAACAAAACACCTGTCATTGCTAAAATTATTGAAGTTAAAGTTGTAGAGCTTATTTTTTCTTTTAAAAAAAAATACCCAAATATTGAAAGAAATAGTATTTGAAGTGAAATTATAAAATTAGTATTTGCAACTGTCGTATTATACATTGCAAAAACATAACCACAGAAACCAATAGATAATATTATTCCACCAAAAAATCCGGGTAAACCTGAAACGTAGAATGATTTCAAAGTTTTTCCTTTATAGCTAACAATTAAGAAAGCTAAAACTGTCAGAGAAAAAAATAAAGATCTCCAAAATAAAATTTGCCATAAAGTTGCACCCTCAAACGATTTAACAAGTAATCCACCAAAACTTAAACTTAATGCTCCTAAGAAGATTAATAATGGGCCAGGTAAGTTTCTTATGAAAGTCATTATATTTGTGAAATTAGGTTTTGAGTCTCTAAGTCATATAGTTTAAATAAAGTTTCTGCGCTAGATAATTCGACTTCTTGGAATTTAATTTTTGAACCAGGCGTAAGCTGCACCAATTTGTCGTAATCAGCGCTGATAACAACTCCTATTTTTGGATAACCTCCAATAGTCCCATGATCAGAAAGCATAATAATTGGATTTCCATCTGCAGGTACCTGAATTACTCCTTTAATTAAACCTTCAGATTTTATATTGGTATCAACAATATTTTCAATTTTTGGTCCATCTAATCTCATTCCCATACGATCTGATAATTTTGATACAACAAATTCCTTATCAAAAAAAATATTTTTTCCCTCATCAGAAAAATAATTAAAATTTGTTCCTTTAATAACTCTAATTTTTTCTATTTTTGTATTTATGTAATTTAGCTTTTTATCATTTAAGTTTTTATTTATTTTAGAAATATATATTTTTTGTGTATCTTCTATTCTTTTTCCATTATTGGAACCTATGTTTGCTTTTGTATTAATAGAACAGCTAGACCATTGATATTTTAAATTAAATTCACCGCTAATTGCTAAATATCCATAAACAGATTTATTAGTTGTTATAATATCTATTTCATCACCATTTTCTAATGTGAAAGATTGATAACAGCTCCCCTCAATATCATTATCATTTTTTCTAATTATAAATTTTACATCTCCTGCAATTGCGCATTTAATACTGTCACCAAAATACTTTAACATTGGACCTTGATAAGCAAATTCAATTACTGGAGAATTTGTTTCATTCCCAACAAGTTTATTAGAAATTTGAAAATTTCTATTATCCATTGCCCCACTAAATGGAATGCCAATATGGTAAAGATTACTTCTACCTTGATCTTGAAATGTTGTGTTTATTCCAGCTCTTTTAATCTCAAAATAATTTTTATTCATTGTAATTATTGTATTGATCTTTTGTAATTTGCTCAAAAGTGACTGTATCACCTGGATTAATTAAATTTGGATTATTCTCCTTAGAGCTATCAAAAATAACACTTGGTGTATTCCCGATAATATTCCATCCACCTGGACTTTCAAAAGTATAAACATTTGCGAATTGTTCTGTAAGTCCAACTGAACCTTTTGGTACTTTTACCCTTGGTGTCTCTAAACGTTTCGCTCGCAATTCAGTTTCTAGATCACCCAAAAAAGGCATCCCTGCAATGAAACCAGTCATGTAACAAAAAAATTCCTTATTAAAAAATTTTTCATAAATTTTATCACGACTTATTTTTAATTTTTCCTCTAGTCTTTCTATGTCTAATGAAAATTTTTCATCACAACAGACTGGAATTTTAATTTTGTTATTCTTTAACTTATCATCATTAATAACATTTAAGTTTTCGATTAATTTTTTGATAGTTTGAAAATTTTTTTTTCGTAAATCAAATGAAATTATCAATTTATTATAAGATGGAGTTAAATTATTAATGCCATCAATATTTTCTTTTTGAATGCTTTTAAAATATCGTATTACTTTATTATTTACTTCTTTATTTACCTCAGCTCCAAAATCACAGTATAAAGCTGCGTCACCAAGATTTGATATATTTTTTATCATGCCATGTTATACTTACAAATAATGAGTATGGAAATTAATATAAATTGTGATTTAGGTGAAAAATCAAAACATCACTCAAATAAATATGATCCAGATTTATTAGAAATCGTCAATTCAGCCAATGTAGCTTGTGGTTATCATGCTGGGGATGAAGAAACTATGAATCAAGTGGTAAAAATTTCAAAAAATAATGGAGTAAGCATTGGCGCACATCCTTCTTTTAAAGACCCAGAAAATTTTGGCAGAGAAAGAATGAATCTTTCTGAAAGTGAAATAAGAAAACTAATAATTGATCAATACGAAATTCTACAAAAAATAGCCTTTACCTACGGTGAAATAGTATCTCATGTAAAACCTCATGGAGCATTAAATAATATGGCTTGTGAAGATGTTGAGTTAGCCACAATACTAGCCAAAACTATTAAGGATATTAATAAAGATATAATATATCTAGTGCCTACAGGATCAAAAATGCAAGAAGCAGCAAAAAAATTTGATATGAAATTTGCTTGTGAAATATTTGCTGACAGAAATTATGAGGATGATGGTAATCTTGTATCAAGAAAAAAATCTCATGCATTAATTACGGACCCTGAGCAAGCAAAAAAAACATGTATTAAAAATGGTTCAAACTCAGTCGCTTAATTGTCACAGTGGGAAGCAAATACCTTGTGAAATCGACTCTGTGTGTATACATGGTGACAATCTAAGTTCATTAGCTACAGCTAAATCAATAAGAGAAAATTTGATTGAAAATGGTTTAGAACTTAGAACTTTAAACAAAATGAAAAAATTTATTTAATATGAAAAAAATAATCTTATCTTTGTCTATATTGCTTTTAATTACTGGAAATGTATTTTCAGCAGGTTCCTCCTCTTCTGGCGGAGATAGTGAGTCAACTAAAACTAAAACAAATTATGAAAAAGCTGTTGCTCACATTAAAGTTGCAAAAAAACATGAAAAAAAAGGGAAACTAGAAAAAGCAAATAAAAGATACGCAAAAGCACAAAACCTACTGATCAAATCAAATAATAAAAAACCTAACAATGCGGATACCTTAAATTATTTAGGTTTTACTACCAGAAAACTTGGTGATTTTGAAAATGGGGAAAGATATTATCTTCAGGGTTTAGCTATTGATCCAAATCATAAAGGTATTAATGAATATCTTGGTGAATTATATGTAGCAACAAAAAGGCATAACCTAGCTATTGAAAGGTTAGAAGTTTTAAAAGGATGCAATTGTGAAGAGTATGAACAATTAAAAGCTGTAATTGCTGGGGAACCTTCTAAGTATTAATTTAAATTTTTTACCATTTGTTCTGGCATCCACAAAGCGATTTCAGGAAATATAACAACTATAATTACAGCTAATACCATTAATAAAAATAAAGGGAAAGCACTTCTTGCGATATATCCCATGTCTTTGTTAGCCATCCCTTGTAGTACAAATAAATTAAATCCAACAGGTGGAGTAATTTGCGCCATCTCAACAACAATAACTAAAAATATTCCAAACCAAATCATATCAAAACCTGCTTGTCTGATCATAGGTTCTATTATTGCCATCGTGAGAACAACGGCAGATATACCATCTAAAAACATTCCCAAAATTATATAAAAAATCATTAATACAAATATTAAAACATAAGGAGATAGATCCATACCTTGAATCCAAATTGCTAAATTTCTAGGCAAGCCTGTAAAGCCCATCGCTAGTGATAAAAAGGTTGAGCCTGCTAAAATAAATGCAATCATGCATGATGTTTTGGTTGCTCCAAGCAAAGATGACTTGAAAGTTTCTGTAGTTAAACTTTTTTGAAAATATGAGAGAATTAAAGACCCAACAACACCAAGGGATGCTGCCTCGGTGGCGGTAGCTATTCCAGTATATATTGATCCTATTACTCCTAATATCAAGATTATAACAGGCAAAAGTTGTTTAGATCTTTTAAGTTTTTCAATAAATGTAAATTCTTCTTCAATTTTAGGCATGTCTTTTTTATTAATTAATGACCAAATAATTACATATGACATAAATATTAGTGCAATCATTATTCCAGGAATGATTCCAGCTATAAATAATTTTGCTATAGACTCTTGAACAGCTACTCCATAAATAATTAAGATGATTGAAGGGGGAATTAATAATCCTAAAGTTCCTGAACCAGCAAGACTTCCTAGCAGAATTTTTTCAGGATATTTTCGTTTTCTAAGCTCAGGAATAGACATTTTTCCTACTGTAGCTACAGTTGCCGCTGATGATCCAGATATTGCTGCAAAAAGAGCACACCCAACTACATTTACATGGATTAAACCTCCGGGAAGTTTTTGCATCCAAGGGGCTAAACCTTTAAATAAATTTTCTGATAATTTAGTCCTAAATAATATTTCCCCCATCCAAACAAATAAAGGTAATGCTGTTAAAGTCCAAGAGGAAGAAGTTCCCCAAATAGTTGTGGCCATTGCGTCTCCTACAGGTCTTGATGTAAATAACATCATCCCTATTGCTGAAACACCAATCATGCTCATTGCAACCCAAATTCCAGTTCCTAAAAAAAATAATAGTACACTTATAAAAAATATTGTTAAAAAAATTTCAATCATTAGATTTTTTGACTAGAGTTAATATTAATTGATGAAAACAACTTATAAAAAAAATAAAAGATCCAATTGCTACACTCGTTTGTGGTATCCAGATTAAAATTTCATCTGCACCTTCGCTACGTTCTTGAAATTTATAGGAAATGATAAGCATTTTTGTAAAATAAAAAGCTAAATAACCTGAAAAGAAACTGGTCATCAATAGACACCAGGTCTCTAAGAATTTTTTCTTAAATCCTGTAAATTTTTCTAAAAAAAGAGTAATTCTTATATGTCCTCCTTCTACAAAGGTGTAAGCTAAAGCAAAAAAAGATGCTGAAGCCATACAATAACCTGAGTATTCTGCTAGACCTCTTATATAAAAACCAAAAATTCTTGATGAAATACCAAGGAGTATAAATATTGCAATGAATATTAAAAATATTGCAGCAATATAACCTGAGTATTTATAAAGCCTAAATAAATTATTGTTAATAGTTTTCAACATAATTAAAAAGGCCACTAAGATTTTTTAGTGGCCTAGATTAAAAACTAATTTAATTATTTATACGCTGACAGAACTGCGGCACCTCTTGATCCAGCTTTTTGAGACCATTCAGTGGCCATTGTCTTACCAACTTTTTCAAAGTGAGATTGTAATGAAGAATTAACTTTTCCTACAACCATTCCAGCTTCAGCTAAAGCTTTTTTATCAGCAACATTACCTTGTTTAGATAGTTGCCAGCCTTTTCTCTCTGCTAATGCTGCTTGTTGAATTACCATATCTTGAGTAGCTTTATCTAATTTATTCCAAGAATCTTTGTTTACTATAATCATGTTCTTTGGAAACCAGGCTGCGATATCATAAAAATATTTCACACCATTTTCCCAAATCTTTGAGTTTTTTCCTGTGGTTGGTGAAGTAATCATACTTTCAACTGCTCCTGTTGAAAATGCCTGGCTAATTTCAGCAGCTTCAATTTTTGTTGGAGTCATACCAGTTAGTTCAGCAATTCGTATAGTTGCTGAATTATAAGCTCTAAACTTTAATCCTTTAAGATCTCCTACAGAATTAATAGCTTTTTTACTATATAAACCTTGAGCAGGCCATGGAACAGCATACAAAAATACAAGTCCTTTTTCATCTAACCCTTTAACAATTTCATCTTTTGATGCTTTATACAAATTTAATGCATCAGTGTAAGAAGTTGCTAAAAACGGTTGAGAATCTATTTCTAGTAAAGGATCTTCTTTTCCTAGGGCAGACATAAATCTTTCACCTATCTGAGCTTGACCAGTTCTTACTGCTCTAAAAATTTCTCCTCCTTTAAATAGAGATCCACCAGGGTGAGTCACTATTGTTAACTTTCCTCCACTTTTTTCTGTAACATTTTTTGCAAACTCTGTAGCATTCGCTGAATGAAAATTACCCGCACCATAGGCTAAAGCCATATCCCATTTTTCTGCAAGCGCTACATTGATTGAAAAAAGTAACGAAACTAAAACACTTATAAAATATTTAACAAATTTCATTATTCCTCCATTTTTATTAACTCTATTTCATTATGTATCAAAAATTTTATCAATAAAAAAATTGTACTACTTTTAATTGAATTATTAATTTTTTGTAATAATATAATCATATATTGTTAGAAGAATCACTCATACTACTTCAAATAGTCTTTATAGATATTATCCTTGCAGCGGATAATGCCATAATAATAGGTCTAATCGCTGCAAACTTTGTTCCAAAAAATAGAAAACAAATAATATTATGGGGTGTAGCAGGAGCTTTAGTATTTAAAGTTATATTTGCATTATTCGCTACTTACTTATTTAAATTTTATTTCATTAAAATATTAGGTGGCTTACTTCTTATCTGGATAGTTAACGACTTAAGAAAAGACTTATTTGAAATAAAAAAAATTAAATCTCCTTCAAAAAAATCAAAAGAACCATCGTACATACAAAGTGTTTATAAGGTTTTATTCGCAGATATTACTATTAGTTTTGACAATGTAATAGGAGTTGTGGGTGCTTCTAAAGGCAATTTTGGCTTTATGATTTTCGGTTTGGTTTTATCTGTTGTTTTAACTGGCGCCTTGGCCACTTATTTAGCAAACTATATTCAAAAGCACTTGTGGATAGCTTATGTGGGTTTAGGATTTATTTTACTGATTGCAATACAACTGATTATAGGTGGTCTTGTCGATTTAGAAATATTAGTTATCAACGAAGAATTTAAAAAATACTTTTAATTTTATCAAATTGCCAATTAAACATTTATTAATTTTAATATTCATTATGTTGGCTCATGGAAGTGCTTTTCCGATTGCAAAATTAGCTTTAAACAATTCAGTTCCCCCAATATTAATGGCAGCGTTAAGAATGGGAATAGTTTTTATAATTTTGATCCCATTTTGGAAGTTTAAAATTCCTGACAAAGAATATTTTAAGCCATTATTAATATTTTCTATATCAATGGGGGTTATGGTTTATGTGTTTATGAATTTATCTTTATATTATTCTTCAATTATCTCTCCAATAATTTTAGGATCACAATTAGCAATTCCTTTCGGAATACTCTCTAGCGCTATTATTCTTAAGGAAAATATTAGTAAAAATAAATGGTTTTTGATATTTTTGTCTTTTATAGGTATTTTAATTATTTTCTTTGATCCAAAATTAACTGAAAATTATCTTGGTTTATTTTTTGCTAGTTTAATGGCTTTATTTTTTGGATTAGCTCAAGTTTATTCAAGACAATTAAAAGTATTAGACACGAGTTTAATAAATGCTAGTACTGGGATTTTTGGATTCACAATTTTGATTGTTGCTTCATTTTTAATTGAAGGAAATACTTTAACTGAAATCTATAAGATAAACACAGAGTCTTGGCTTCTCATCTCCTATCAAGCAGTTATTGTTTCTCTATTTGCTCACCTATTAATGTTTTATTTATATAAATTTTACACTGTTGGAAAAATATTTCCTTTTTATTCTTTATTTCCAATTTTTGGTATTACTTTGAGTTTTCTAATTTTTGGAGAAATACCATCTCTCATGTTTGTTTTAGGAGGGGTAATAGTGATAAGTTCTGTAATTTTACTTCATAAAATAAGATAAATTGGTTCTTGAAAGTTTTCAAAAATAGGATTTAAATTAATTTTTTATAAATTGGTAACAATAAAAGAGGATAATAATGAAAAAACTATTTATTGCTGCATTTATATTTGTTTCAACTTTTTCGACAAATGTTTTTGCAGAAGTTAAAATGGGAATTATTTTGGGATTTACAGGTCCAATTGAATCTCTAACACCTGCTATGGCAGCATCTGCAGAACTAGCTTTTAAAGAAGCATCAGACTCAGGCTCACTATTAGGTGGAGAAACTATTACTGTAGTAAGGGCAGACTCAACCTGTGTTGATTCAGCTGCAGCAACTGCCGCAGCAGAAGGTGTTATATCGCAAGGTGTTGCAGCAATTATGGGTGCTGATTGTTCAGGTGTAACAGGAGCAATAGCTTCAAATGTTGCTATTCCAAATGGAGTAGTGATGATATCACCTTCAGCAACTTCACCAGGATTAACAACTCTAGATGATAATGGGTATTTTTTTAGAACTGCCCCTTCAGATGCTAGAGGTGGTCAAATCCTAGCTGATATTACTAAAGATAGAAAAGTAAAAAGTGTTGCAATAACTTATACAAATAACGATTACGGTAAAGGTTTAGCAGATGTTTACGAAGCTGCAGTTAAAGCTCATGGTATCAAAGTTACAACAGTGACTGCTCATGAAGATGGAAAAGCAGACTATTCTTCTGAAGTTGCCACTTTAGCTTCTGCAGGAGGAGATGCAGTAGCTGTAATTGGTTATCTTGACCAAGGTGGTAAGGGAATTATTCAAGCTTCTTTAGATTCTGGAGCATTTGATAAATTTATTTTATCAGATGGTATGATCGGTCAATCATTAGTTGATACTTTTGGAAAAGATTTAAAAAAATCCTTTGGATCAATGCCTGGTTCAACTGGTAAAGGTGCTGGAGTGTTTGGTAAAGTAGCAGGTGCTGCTGGTATTGATAATTCTGGTCCATACACTGGTGAATCATATGATGCAGCAGCTTTAATTATATTAGCAATGCAAGCAGGTGGATCTACTGATAGAGCATCTATTGCAAAAAATGTGATGAATGTTGCTAATGCTCCTGGAACAAAAATTTATCCAGGTGAACTTAAAAAAGGTTTAGACTTATTAGCTAAAGGTAAAAAAGTTGACTACGAAGGTGCAACTGGAGTTACTTTTACTAGCGTTGGTGAAGCTGAGGGTTCTTTCTTAGAACAAGAAGTTAAAGGTGGAAAGTTTAAAACTAAAAAACAAAGATAATTTTTTATCTTAAGAAATTTAACCCCTGATATTTTATAATATTAGGGGTTTTTTTAAAAAAATAAGTATTTATCTGCTATATACAAAGCCCAAGCTATTGCAGCACCTGTGATAATATATTTCATACGTTTATTTTATTTCTATTTTTTCTGGAAGTATACCCTTTGGTCTATACCTCATAATTAATAAAAGACCTATTCCCATCATTAAGAACCTAAAATAAGGTACACTTTCAATCAAATGAACCTTTAGAAAATGTGAATCATCTAAACCAACTGTTGTTACATTAACTAAATACAATCCTATTGGTGCTGCTTCAATCCATAAAAACCAAACTACAAAGCCTCCAAGAATTGCACCAAAGTTATTTCCACTTCCACCAACAATAACCATAACCCAAATTAGAAAAGTATATCGCATTGGTCTATAACTACCTGGAGTAAACAATCCATCTTGGGTTACTAACATTGCTCCTGCTATTCCAACTATTGCTGAACCTAAAACAAATATTAATAAATGTTGTTTAACTACATTTTTGCCCATTGCATTGGCTGCTTCTTCGTTGTCTCTTATAGCTCTCATCATTCTGCCCCAAGGAGAATAAAGAGCTTTCTGTGTTAAAATTAAAAGAATAATCACGACTATTAAAAATAATCCTGAGTAACATAGTTTTACAAAAATTGATGATCCTTCGATTACAAACTTATTTAAAGAGGCTTGTCTTTCAGCAAAATCTGTAATTAAATTCAATTTACCTGAATTAAATTTTTCAACTAAATTAATAAACCACTCAGTTTGTTGCAAATTAACCTCATAGGGTGCAGGTCTTTTTAGTCCAATAACATTCTTTACACCCCTAGTTAACCAATCTTCATGTTTAATAATTGCTATCACAATCTCAGAAATTAATAATGTAGCTATCGCTAGATAATCAGCTCTTAAACCTAAAGCAACTTTTCCAATAACAAACGCTAATCCACCTGCAAATAATGCCCCAACAATCCAAGAAAAAATAATTGGCATACCAAATCCACCTAGAAAACCAGTTTTGGCAGGATTTACTTCTTCAATTGCCTCAATACCAGGCTCAGAAACAAATCGAATAATAATAATTCCTGAGATTATTATTGTTGCAATAATATAAGTTCTTAATTTTGATTTTTCATATTTCTTTAAAGCATATCTAATAGCTAAAACCATTACTACAATTAGCAGTAAACTGAATAAAATATTTAAGCCACCTACACTCCATGCTTCTTGGACCGGATTTACTGAAATTAAAACTGCCGCTAATCCACCTAAAGCTGTATAACCCATTATTCCAAAGTTAATCAGGCCAGCATAACCCCATTGAATATTTGCACCCATAGTCATAACTGCTGATATTAAGCATAGATTGAATATTGATAATGCAATATTCCATGACTGGAAAATTCCTACTAGGATAATTAATCCCATCATAATGCTATAAGCAGTAATTACATTTAAATTTTTTCTCACAAAACCTTACCTTTGAATATTCCTGATGGTCTATATAACAATACAATTACCAATATAGAGAAAGAAACCGCAAATTTGTAATCAGTTGAAAGTAGTTGAACTAGACCATCTGGTTCCATGCTTTCTGGCAAAACATACATAAAAAATTTCTTATAGGCATATGTCAACAGTATTTCTGAGAAAGCTATTACATATCCCCCTAAAAATGCTCCAAATGGATTACCGATCCCACCAACTATTGCTGCAGCAAATATCGGTAGCATATTGTTAAAATATGTGAATGGTTTAAAGCTTTTATCTAAACCATAAAGAGTTCCACCTATAGTCGCTAGTATCCCAGCAATAATCCACGTAGTAATAACTATTTTTTTTGGATCTATGCCTGAGAGTAAAGCAAGATCCTCGTTATCTGAGTAAGCTTTCATGCTTTTCCCAGTCTTTGTTTTATTCAGAAACCAAAAAAGGATTGAAACTAAAATTAAAGTTACAAAAATAGTAATTACCTGTGTAGATTTAATTGCAAGTCCTTCATTTAATCCAGTAATATCTTTAAATTCACCTGCTTTAATTATAAATTTTTCCCCATCAAAAAATCTTCTATCTGAGGGGCCAATAATTATTCTTACTACTGCTTGAGTAATAAACATTACACCTATACTTACCATAGCTAATTGGACTGGTGGGCTTTTTTGATTTCTATAATATTTAAATACAAGTTTATCTATCAGCAGCATATAAAAAATCATGAAAATTATAGCAAAAGGAATAGCTATTAAAGCAGTTGGTAAAACACCTAATGTAAGCCCTAAGGATTGAAAATACCAAGTAAATAAAATTGCCACCATAGTTCCAAATGACATCATGTCTCCTGTAGCAAAATTAGCAAACCTTAAGATACCATAAATTAGTGTAACAAAGATTGCACCTAGTGCTAATTGTGAACCATAAGTTAAGGCTGGCACAAATATATAATTTAACAAAAGAATAATTGCATTTATAAAATCCATTTAACCACCTAAAAAAGAGCTCCTTACTCTTATATCGTTCAATAATTCTTTTCCTGTCCCAGCATAACGATTTTCACCAGTAACTAGTACATAACCTCTATCAGAAATATTTAATGCTTGCTTTGCATTTTGTTCAACCATAAGGATTGCTACATTAGTTTTTTTTACTTTAATTATATGATCAAATAATTCATCCATAACAATAGGCGATACTCCAGCAGTAGGTTCATCTAACATCAGTACTGAAGGCTTTGTCATTAAAGCTCTACCTAATGCTACTTGTTGTCTTTGTCCTCCAGATAATTCTCCAACTAATTGATTTCTTTTTTCTTTTAAAATCGGGAATAGTTCATAAATATCATCAATTAAACTTGTTAAGTCTTTATCTAACAAAAATGCACCCATCTCTAAATTTTCTTCTACTGTCATACCTGAAAAAACATTCTTTGTTTGAGGTACAAATGAAATTCCCTCTTTAACTCTATCTTGAGGAGATAAGTTTGAAATATCTTTACTATTTATGATTACTGAGCCAGATTTTAAACTTATTAATCCTAGCATTGCTTTCATAGCAGTTGATTTACCAGCACCATTAGGACCAAGTATAGAAACAATCTCACCCCTATTTACATTTACAGAACATGAATGAATAATATCTGGACCTTTCCCATAACCTCCTGTCATGTTGTTTCCTTCAAAAAAAGCCATCAGTATTCATCCTTCAATTTTGAACCTCTACCTAAATAACTTTCTATAACTTTCTCATCCTTTTTTGCATTTTTTACCGAACCTTCAAATAAAACAGAGCCCTCTGCCATAACAATTACAGGGTCACACAATCTTTCTATAAAATCCATATCATGCTCAATCATACAAAAAGTATAACCTTTTTCTTTGTTTAATTTCTCAATTGCTGTTCCTAAGTCTTTCAATAATGTTCTATTAACTCCAGCACCAACTTCATCTAATAATACTAATTTAGCATCTACCATCATAGTTCTACCAAGTTCTAAAAGTTTTTTTTGTCCTCCAGATAGATTTCCAGCAAGTTCATTCGATAAATGACCTAAATTCAAAAATTCTACGACTTCTTTAGCTTTTTGTTTTATCAAATCTTCCTCCTTATTAATTAAAGAAGGTTTCAAAAATACATTAGATAATTTTTCTCCTGATTGATTTCCAGGAACCATCATTAAATTTTCTAAAACTGTTAAATTAGTAAATTCATGTGCTATTTGAAAAGTTCTTAATAAACCCTTCGAAAATAATTCATAAGCAGGTGTGTTAGTAATATTTTCACCGTTAAAATTTACACTTCCTTTATTTGAGTTAAGATTACCGGCAATTAAGTTAAATAATGTAGTTTTTCCTGAACCGTTAGGGCCAATAATTCCGGTAATAGATCCCTTCCTAACGTTAAGTGAACAATTAGAAACAGCAGCAAGTCCACCAAAATACTTTGATAGATCTTTTATTTCTAAAATATTTTCAGCCATTGGCAATTTAGATCTATAATCTTTTATGTATTTTGTTAACTACTTTTTCTAATTTTTTATAATAACCAGATTTTCTAAGTTCATTTATACCTTCCCAGTTAAGTCCTCCAGGGGTTTGGGATTCTTTTACTAAAACGTCTAAAGGTGATGATACATTTTTTACTGCTAGATCAGCCAGCGCTGAATACAAGTAAACAACATACTTTTGCGATTCTATTTTATTCAATTTTTTTTTAGCAAGCCATTTGGACAAAGTATTCAATAATTCAAAAAATGGAGCCATTGTCCCAGAAATTGCCCAAAAATTTTTAGATAATTTCTCATTATTAATTTCAATTGTTACTCCAATTTTATCAAAGAAATTTTTAACTTTTTTGTTAGGGGGAAAAATTGCAATTGGTCCTTTCCCCAATCGTATTGGGGGCATTGGTATTGCTCTAACAATTTTCAACCTTTTTTTAATTAATCTTTTTAATCTTAAGTAATTAATTGTTGAAATAAAACTTATTATAATTTGTTTGTTTTTAAATTTAAGTTTTGGTAATATTTTTTCACCCACTTGAGGTAAAATACCCAAAAATACCCAGTCTGAGTTATCGATTACATCTTGATTGTCTTTAGCTATAATTACTTTTTTGATTTTTTTTTTTAAATATTGAGCTTTCTTTTTATTTCTTGGAGAGATAATAATTTTTTTGTATGAAATTTTTGATTTACTAATTCCAGTTATTACGTCCGAAACAATGTTTCCAGTTCCAATAAATCCTAGTTTCATAATATCTATTATATCAGTAAATCATATATCTATGAGCAAAAAAAAAGCCCCCTTAAATAAGAGGGCTTTTAAATTTTAAATATTAAATATTTATTAGAATGACTTAACTACTGAAATTCTTCCAGTTGCACCCTGCATACCAGTAACTGTTAATTCGTTTTTATCAGTAATACCGTTATCTGCAGCTACATCATCGAATTCATGATAAGCTAATTCTGCTCTAATAGACAAGCTATTACCAGCATCATGTTCATAACCTAAACCTATAGTCATACCATCCGTAGTTCCTGGATCAGCATAAGTTCCTGCATTTTTAGATGAAACATCTATCTCCATACTTGAGAAACCTAATTTACCGTAAATACCCATGTCTGATTTAGCTAATAAGTAAATAGTCATAAGATCATTAAAGTCTGCTTCAACAGAAATATCTACGTTTTCTCCAGCACCACCTTCACCGCTGTTTATGTTAGCTGGTGTAGAGATAGCCATTGGAACGTAATCAACTCCAACTGAAACAACATCACTTACTGCTAATTCTAAAAAAACAGAACCATAAGAATCTACGAATGCCGCAGATTTTTTAGTTGTTCTTTCTAATGTTCCTCCAGAATCATAGTTTAATTCTTTACCATCACCACCATATATACCGTGATTAGCTGAAACTCCAATTTTCAATTGAGAGATGTCTAAAGCAAATGCTGATGATGAAAAAACTAAAGCTATTAAAATTGCTGCAATTTTCTTCATTATTTATCCTTTATTAATATTAATCGTTTTATATATATAACTCGCTTTTCTAACATAATTAATAATTTTTGGATAAGGTTATTGCTGAAAAAATAAATTTTTTCATCATTGTGATATTATTACAACTTAAAAAAGGTTGAAAATACTAACTTATTTGATGATTATATGTTTGTATATCTTTAGTTGAATTTGACTTAAAAAATAAAGTGAAAATGTAGATCTATTGTCTGACCGATTCTTGCATAAATATTTCAAGCATTTTAAGAAAAAAAAGAACCTCTTATTCTTAATAATTCTCGTTTCAAATTTTTATTTTCTTTAAAAGGCTTTCTGCCATGTAACCAAAAGTAATTATTAGCTACAACAGATGAACCGACTGGAAGATTTGTAATTATCTTATTTTTACTCTCTTCTAAAGCATCAGAAAGCTTTTGTAGAAAATTACCCTGATCCATATTTTGAGGCTCAGGAAATTGATCAATATAAGAAATTTGTGGTTTACCGTTTTTGTCGCTTGAAAAAACTGGATGTTCGACTTTATAATCTACATTTTTACTTTTGGGCGATCCCCAAATAAAATTTTGTTTCCCTACAGGGTCGTTAAATAATTCTTCACAATATTCCCAATCATCTAAATGTAACATGGCTGTTTGTCCACCTTGAACATTTTTTTCCTCTAACTTTGTCATTAATAGCCAGTCAGTTACTTCTTTAACATAAGTGCCATCAGTATGAAGATCCATGTTTTTATAAGCTTTTCTTAAATAAGAATCACTCTTGTCTTCATGTTTAACAAGAAATTGTGCATAATATTTTCCTGCCATAGAATCATGGTTGGGATTTCCAATTAGATAAGAAATTGCAGTTGATAATTTAACAAAGAAATTTTTATCAAGCCTAGAGTTTTTATTTTGCGGACTAATAATAAAACATCCAGTATTTCTATCTTTAAGGATAGAATTCATTAAATCCCCAAGCTTGCAATCAGTTAAATCATTGAAACTTTTAGCAATTGTAAATCTTGAAAATGGTTTAAGTTCTAAAGCGGTTAAATCAAACTTATTGAATGAGAATAATAACTTCTCTAATATCTGGTCACTAATATTAATATTATAAATTCGTTTTGATTTTTCATGATGGGAAATTTCAAAACCTTTTATTATTTGCATATTACTATATTATAAAGTTTTTTATTCAATTTCAATTCAAACAATATAATTTAAAAAAGATAATATAATTGCTGAAAATATTGTAGGATAAACAAGATTTTTTTTTGTGAAGTAAAACATAATTAATGAAATTGAAATTACAACAATTCTAATTAAAAGATCTACCTCAGCTAAGTCTCCGGAGGGAAAAATTATTATTCTTGCTATCAGAGCTGCTAAAGTAGAATAAGCTAAGCAATTAAACCATCTAAACATTTTTGAGGTATCTTTAATTTTTTCTGAACTTACAACTCCTAAAAATCTTGATAAGTAAGTCGCAATAGAAGTAACTAATATTGCTAATACTACATTAGTTGCCATAATCTTTTTCTCCTATAAAATAAGCAACTGTTCCTGCAACAAGTCCCCCAAATAAAATACACCATTCTGGAGAAACAAAATAAAATAAAGGTCCTAATATTGTTCCTAAAATTACCGACAAGCTTATTTGCATTGTTTTCATTGCACCTAACATCATGCAGGTGAAATAAATTGGATTAACAATTGCTAACCCTATTAAAATATCTTTATTTAAATATTCAGATGCTAAATAACCAATTACTGTTGAAAAAATTGCAACAGACCAAGTTGCTGTACCAATTCCTATCCAAAAATCTATTCTATTTTCTTTTTCAATTTCTTTATAATTATCTTTCATAATTAACCAAGATGAAACAGCAATGAAATGACATGATAAATAATATTTCCATCTAGGTTGAGATTTGTGTATTAATAGCGGCATTAAAGAAACTGTCATTGGATATAGTCTGGCATTTACAAGCCATACAGCTACGAAAATATTGAATAATGATGCACCAATAAACATAGACTCAGCCATGACCAATGATCCTGGTAAAGCATAAGTTAAAAAGGTTGAAAAAATACTTTCTTGAATTGAAAATCCCAAATTTTTTAGTAAAGCCCCTATTGCTACAAAACTTGCACCTAAAGCAATGGCAGGACTACCTACACCTTTGATAGATAAAAAACCTTTAAAGAAATGTTTGGAGTTTATCATTAACCACCCAAGAATAGGCGACCAACATCTGGGTTATTTAAAAGATCATCTCCTTTACCTGCAATTGCAGTTTGTCCGGAAACTAAAACGTAACCAATATCAGCAAACTCTAAACCTTTTTTTGCATTTTGTTCTACTAATATTATAGTCTTTTTTTCATTTTGTTGAAGATCTCTCAATATTTCAAAAACCATATCAATATATCTTGGTTCTAAGCCAATCGATGGTTCATCTACTAATAACACAGATGGTTTCATTACAAGAGCTCTAGAAATTTCTAATAATCGTCTCTCACCACCAGATAATACTTTTGCTGGTTGATTTCTTCTATTTCCTAATCGTTCGTATTTTTGAAGTATTTTTTCAGCTTCTTCGTAAGATTCCTCTGTTTTATCTTTAATAAATCCACCCATTAATAAATTTTCTTCCACTGTCATGTCTGGAAACACTGAATTGTCTTGAAGGATGTAGGCAATTCCAACTGATTTGAGTTTTTCTGCAGGTGAAAGATTTGTAATTTCTTTTCCATCAATTTCAATTTTACCAGAAAAAATATTTGTAAATCCATAAATGGAATGAAGTATTGTAGATTTACCTGCACCATTGGGACCAATTAAACACAAAGATTGAGCTTTACTCACAAAAAGTTCAAAATTGTGGAGTATCTCCATCTTTCCATAACCAGCATTAAGGTTTTTAATTGTTAAATGTACATCACTTGGTGATAAATTTTTTAAATCTTCTGTTCCTGGTGCTTTACCTAAAACTTCATACTGGTTTGACATTATTGTGCTCCCAAGTATGCATCGATTACGCGTTTATCATTTTTAATTTCATCTGGTGATCCATTAGCAAGCATTTTACCATGAGCTAAACAAAAAATATTTTCTGCTAATTGCATTATTACTCTCATATTGTGTTCAATGACCAAAAGAGTAATTCCAAAATCTTGATTTACTTTAATCAGTCTGTCTATAATTCCATTAATTAATGTTGGGTTAATCCCAGCTGTTGGTTCGTCTAATAACAACATTTCTGGCTCATTCATTAATGCCATAGCCAACTCTAATAACTTTTGTTGACCAAAAGATAAATCACCTGCTCGTAGATTTCTTTTTTGAAATAAACCAACAAAATTTAATAAATTTTCAGCCTTTTCTGTAAGCTCTTTAGGAATTGTTGAAAATATTTTCATTAAACTCTCATCACTCCCTTTGTGACTAATAAGCATATTTTCAACACAATTTAACTTTCCATAAATTCTAGTTTGTTGAAAAGTTCTTAACAATCCGAGTTTAGCTATTACTGGAACTGGCAGTTCTGAAACTTCTTTGTTATTAAACTTGATAGAACCATTGTCAATTGGATAGGTTCCAACTATTGAGTTAAACAATGTTGTTTTACCAGATCCATTAGGACCAATTAATCCAACTATTCTACCTTTTTCAACATTCATTGTAATATCAACATTAGCTTTTACACCACCAAATGATTTACTTACATTGCTAACCTCTAGAATACTCATTTAAGCTCCACCTGTGCCTTACGATCTTTTTCATCTATAACTTCACCAAATCTTTGAGGGTATTTTTCCCTTAACCACCCCATTATCCCCTCTGGGAAATAAATAACTATAACTACAATTAAAACTCCAAGCGCAACATATTGCCAACCTAAGAAGAATGTCCAAAAACCTTCTTTAAAAATATGAAACACTGTTGCACCAATTATTGGTCCCCAAAGAGTTCCTTTTCCACCTAGGATTGCCATTAAAACCATGAAAACTCCCATCTCTCTTCCATCAAAAGCAACATCTGTTGAGTCAATGTATCCAACTAGACCGCCCATGATTCCTCCAGCAAGACCACAAAAGAAGGCTGATATCATCCAGCCAACTATTTTATACTTCATCGTTTGAATCCCCATGGCTTCAGCCTTATCTTCATTATCCCTAATTGCATTTAATATTAATTTAAATCTAGTTGAGTAAATTCCTCTAACAGCGATGAAAGTCATTATTAAAACAAAAAAACTTAGAAAATAAAAAAATTCACCTCGCGACTCTAAACTCCCGACATTAGGAAATGGTGGGGTAGTGAAACCTTGACCAGCTCCAATAATTTCAATTCCTCCAGAAATTTCACCAGCTGCAACTCCTAATCCCAACGTACAAATTGCAAAATAATGTCCTCTAAGTCCTAAAATAGAATATCCAATTAAACCTGCTACAATGGTTGGTATCACTGCAGCAACAATCAAACCAACAGCCATACCTTGAAAAAATTGTTCAGGGGTATGTACAAATGTTTTTTCACCACCACTTTCTGTCCACTCAGCTAGTGGAAAAAACATTCCAACTTGTACTGAGGCACAAAGATACATGCCAAGACCATAAAAGAGTATATTTCCAAATGAATTATATCCCATTTCACCACCTTGGATATTCCAAGTTGTAGCAAGAACAATTAATACACAGAGAATAGATAACTGTACTTTAAAAGCTGGAAATATAAATGGTGCGGCTATACCAAAAGTTAAAATTCCAATATATAAAATTAAGTTGTTTTTGTTCATGATTATTTTAAATACTCTCTTTTTCTTGAAAGTTTAAATCTTCTATAAACAAGTATTAAAACTAGTAACAAAAATACTGAACCAATTCTAAATTCTGTTCCTAATATATAATCAGCAAACTCCTCAAATACACCAAGACCCATACCTGACATTGCAACACCAGGTAAATTTCCTAAACCTGCAACAATAACAATCATGAAAGATCTAATTGTGTATGGAAGTCCCATATATGGGTGAATTGTAAAAGTAATGGATATTAGCGCACCAGCAACACCACAAAGAGCTGCATTAATACCAAAAGTAGCTGCATAAACTTTTTCTGTATCTACGCCTAAAATCTTTGCTGCTCTTGAATTTTGTGCCGTAGCTCTAATTGCTCGACCAAGCTTAGATTTTTTCATGTAAATTACTAAACAAATTGCAAATAAAATGCTTATGAAAGCTGAAAATATTTTTGAATTTGGCAACACAACGTTGCTATTAAATAACATAGTTGTTCCATAATCTGAATTTGCAAGAACAACATCAGCTCCAAACGCAAAGTTCATTAATTGCATGAAAAGAATACTTATTCCAAATGTGGCTAAGATAGATATGAACAGGTCTCTATCTACAACTTTATTAATTACAAGTTTGTAAATTGCTATACCTACAAAATACATTATTATTGGAGATACAATGACTCCCCACGCAGGATGTATTCCATAAAGATACATAAAATAAGCAATGTAACCTCCTAAAATCACTAGATCCCCTTGAGCAATATTAATTATATTCATTACTCCCCATTGAAGTGCCATGCCATATGCAATCAATGCAAATAAAATTCCAAGTAAAATTCCATCCAAACATGCTTGAACAGAAATCATTGGATATTGGAAGACCATGAAATCCATATAGAACCCTTTAAAAAAATACCCCCTATGTATAATATATTAGGGGGTATTTATAGATTTGTTTTATCTTTTAGACCAAGAAGGAATTGGATGTATCAACTTAGCTGATGCCCATTTAGTTGGAGCAACAACTTTGTTTTCACATTTTCCTCCATCATCACACATTACTTGGAAAAGTACCATTGGCTTGTCAACATTCTGACCGCCAGGTGCGAATTTAATATTTCCATAGAATGTTTGCATATTAGTAGCTGCAAGAGCATCTCTAACTTTCTTTTGATCAAAAGAATTTGCTCTCTCAAAAGCATCTTTAAATACCAATAGAGCAGCTGATGATTCTGCTGCTTGATATGGAGGCGCATAACCAAACTCTTTTGTAAAGTCTGCGTCATAAGTCATACCATCTTTAAAGAACTTATCTTTATATGTTAGAGTTTTGTGCCACTGAGAAGCACATAAAGCATATTGTGAGTTTTTACCATGTTGCTTTGATAATTTAGCTGCATCACAGTGAGTCATTGCTAACATTGGGACATCTACTTTCATCTCAGAAATTTGCCTGATAGCAGTTAGTGCACCTTTTGTATGACCTGAAACCACTAAAACATCAGGTTTCATTTGTTTCACTTTTACTAAAGTAGCAGCCATATCGTTTAGTTCTTTTGGTAATTTATCATCTATTACTTTTTTTGAACCAGTTCTCTTAATCGCATCTAAAACTCCCAGTCTTACGTCTTGAGAAAATGCATCCTGTTCAAACGCCATTGCAACAGAAACCCCTTTTCCATTATTCTTTTCAACTGCTAAATCTATAGCAACATCAAGATATAAATTAGCTGGGGCTAAAACTGCAAATAGATATTTGTAACCTTTAGTAAACAAAGATCTAGAAGCACCATTTGCCTCAACCATTGGTACGCCATATTTTTCCGTTACAGGAGCAATTGCTTTTGTTAATCCTGAACTGTATGGACCAAGCATAAATTCAACACCATCTTGTGAAATTAATCTTTCAGCAAGTTGAGCTGCTCTTTTAGGGTTAGACTCATCATCGTAATAGATAATGTCAAATTTATAAGTTTTACCACCAACTTTTACTCCACCCATGTTGTTAATTCTATCTACGGCCATATTGTAACCGTTCTGAGTATGAACACCATTTGAAGAGTATTTTCCAGTTAATGAAATTGCTGCACCTAAAATAATTTTATCACCTACTACTTTTGCAAAAGATACAACAGAAGTTGACAATAAGATTACAACTGCAGAAACAAAACTTATGATTATTTTATTTATTTTCATTTTATTTCCTCTTTAATTAATTAATTAATGGTTGATTTAATAAAGAAATCTCATCATTTGCAAGTGACAAAACGTGCAACAAGTCGTTTAATATTGTTGAGAAATAATAATTATCATAGCTATTAAAACTAAAACACTCGCAGAGATTGTATTAATTGTTTTTGGATTTGCTTTTATCCAAACAACTAACTTTTGTGCAAGTAATGCATAACCAATTAAAGATAGAAAATCTAAAAAGATATAAGTTGTTATCAAAATAAAAAATTGAGCAACATAATTTGCATTAAAGTCAATAAATTGTGGGAATATTAAGGGAAAAAATAACCATGCCTTGGGGCTTGTTCCTGCAACTAAAAAACCATCTTTAAAAAAAGAAAATAAACTTTTTGAAGTTGTTGTTTTTGAATTTACACTATTTGGCGTAGATTTATAAACATCATAAGCTAAATAAAATAAATAAATAACTCCAGCCCATTTAAAAAAATTTAAAAAATTTGGATTATCAGAAAAAAAAGTTCCTAATACAAAAATAACCAAGGTTGCCTGAATAAAATTTGCTGTAATATCCCCTAATGCAGTCCATACACATTTATTAACTCCATAATTCATTGAATATGAAATAATTACAATTCTAGGAGTGCCAGGAGTTATAAAAAGAAAAATTATGATTTGTAAAAAAAGAAAAAAATCTAAGGGGAGCATAAAAAAAAAGATAGTCCTTAAAAACCGGGAGCTAAAGATGGCTAAGAAGGACTATCTTAGACAATATATCAGATTTAAAAAAAAATGCATTATAGATTTTTTTCAAATATAAAGGATTAATGAAAAAAAAAGGTCACACCCCAATTACCCGGGTAAAAAATGCTGAGCCAAATATCACTGATCCAGATTGGGTCATTTGGGCTGCCTGGGCAGATAGAATCACTTTTGAGGAGATAGAAGAAAAAACAGGAAAGACAGAATCTGAGGTTATAAAAATAATGCGAAGATCTCTTAAACCATCCTCTTTTAGACTATGGAGAAAAAGAGTTAATCAAAAAAGTATTAAGCATAGAAAAAAGTTCGAATATTCTAGAAAACAAATTACTAGTAAATTAAAAAAAGGTGATTATCTTTAGTGAATGAAAAATATTACGATTTATACAGGTCCAAGATGCAATTATTGTGAAGCAGCTAAAAGATTATTAACTAGAAACAATGCACAATATAATGAAATAGACATTGGAAAAGTTGAAGGAGCGATGGAGGAAATGATAAGTAAAGCTAATGGAAAAAGAACAATCCCTCAAATATTTTTCGATGATCTACACATCGGTGGTTATGATGAAGTTAGAGCTTTAGAAAAAGAAAATAAACTTCAAGATTTATTAAAATAAATATTTTATTTCTCTTCCTTAAATATTAAGCAAATTCCATTATTACAAAATCTTTTACCTGTAGGCTTAGGTCCATCATCAAATATGTGACCATGATGACTACCACAATTTTTACAATGATACTCTGTCCTCGCATAACCTAATAAATTATCTGTTTTAGTCTCAAAAACTTCTGGTAATGACTTGTAAAATGATGGCCAACCTGAACCACTTTCATATTTTGTTGATGAACTAAATAATTTTACCCCACAATTTGCACAATGATAACTTCCTTCTCTTTTCTCGTTATTTAACTCACTAGTTCCAGGTGGTTCTGTTCCTTCTTCAAACATAACTAGTTTCTGCTCTGCAGTAAGATTTGGATTTTTTTTTGTCATTCAACTATAATAATTTAGCACATGATTGATGTAAAAAAGAATGTAATTCAATAAGTTTATAAAAATCTTTATTATATCCGCCCCCTAAAACTCCGCATAGAGGAATACCATTGGAAAAAAAATTTTCTGTAACAAGCTCATCTCTTTCTTTAATTCCATCATCAGATATTTTTAGTTTACCTAGACGATCATTAAAATGAATATCAACACCAGCTATATAAAATACATAGTCAAAGTTTTCCTCATTTAATTGATTTAAATAAAATTTAAGTAATTTTATATATTGTTTATCTTCCATGTTATCTTCAAGCTCAACATCAAGATCGCTTAGAGACTTTTTAACTGGATAATTAGATTTTGAATGCATGCTAAAGGTAAAAACATTTTTATTATCTTTAAATATATCTGAATTTCCATTTCCTTGATGAACATCTAAATCAATAATTAAAATTCTACCAGCCAAACCTCTTTCAAGCAAATATTGCGCAGCAACAGCCACATCATTAAAAACACAGAAACCAGCGCCTCCACCGAAATTTGCGTGATGACTTCCACCAGCTGTATTACAAGAAAGGCCATACCTAATTGCTAGTTTAGAAGATAACACTGTTCCACCAGTTGCTATAAAGGATCTTTTTACAACACTATCTACTAAAGGAAATCCAATTTTTTTAACTTGTTGTTTATCAAGTGTTTTATTTTTTATATGATTAATATAATTTTCAGAATGAGCTCTTTTTAAAGTTTCCTCAGAACACGGGTAAGGTTTATGAAATTTTTCTACAACTTTTTTCTCAATCAAAAAATTTGCCAATTCACTAAATTTATTTATTGGAAATTTGTGGTCATCACCAATCTTTGCAAAATAATCTTTATGGTTAACAACAGGTAGCTTCATGATTAAATTAATATAAAGTATTTTTATAAATTGAGTTAACACCTATCTTTTTTAAAAATTTAAATTTATTTTTTTTTAGAATTTGTTTAATTTTTTTACTTTTATTTTTAGACATATTATTATGATTTAAAATTTCTATACAAATTAAATTAATTTTATATTTTTTAAAATTTATACTTTGAATAATTTCACTCTCTAATCCCTCTAAATCAATATTTAGAAAATCAATCTTATAAAATTTGTATTTTTTTAATATATTGTTTATATTTTCAGTCTTTACTTTTTTTATACTAAAATTATCTTTATTTAATGAAAAGTTTTTTTTGAGAAAATTCAAATGATTTGGGTCTATTGTATTTAAAGGAGAAAAATCATTTACAAAATAAAGTTTTTTATATTCTTTTTTATTACTTATTGCGCAATTGATGTTTATATCCTTTGATCTAAAAAAATTAAAAAGTTCTATCGTAACAGGATTTAAATCTACATTAATCCCTTTCCAATTTTTTTTATAAAATTGAAATGTGTTATTATGTCTTGTAGGATGAAAACAACCTAAATCAACAAATTGACCTCTATAGTCTTCTTTAAAAAAATTATTAAAATATTTATCCTCATTAAATTGAGTTCCCCCATTAAGATACTTAAAATTTCTTAAATAAATATTATAAAAAAAATAAATTTTTCTTAACAATAAAAATTTTGAATTCAGTAAAAATTTGAAACTTCTAGGTCTCATTCAATAATTCTTATGGGTTTATTCTCTACGCAAGCCTCTAAATTTTCTAACATTTGAGTAAAAAAAATACTGTAATTTTCAGCAGTAACATAACCTAAATGTGGAGTCAGTAACGCATTAGGTAAGAATCTTAATTTATTATTTTCAGATAAAGGTTCTTTATCATAAACATCTATTCCAGCTCCAGCTATTTCATTAGTTGATAAAGCGATTATTAAATCATCTTCATTTACAATGTGTCCTCTTGAGGTGTTAATTAAAAATGAACTCTTTTTCATTTTATCCATTTCTTTTATAGTGATGCAATCTTTATAACGCTCACCTCCTTGAACATGGATTGATAAAAAATCTGAATTTCTAATCAAATCTTCCTTGCTACTTGGAAGAACATCTAGTTCTTTGCAGGAATCTAAGTTAAGATTTTCACTCCATGCCATAACTTGCATTCCAAAAGCTTTTCCAATTTTTGCTACCTGTGAGCCAACTTTTCCTAAACCAATTAAACCCAGTATTTTTCCCTTAAGTTCGACACCCAAAGAGGTTTGCCAATATCCTTGATACATATTATCTATTTCTTCCTTAAAATTTCTAGCCAATCCAAGTATTAAACCCCAGGTTAATTCTGGAGTTGGATTAGTATTCATTTCGGTTCCAGATACTATAATATTTTTTTTTTTTGCTGCTTCTAAATCAATTGATTTATTTCTTAAACCACTGGTGATAATAAATTTTAATTTAGTGAGATTCTGAATTATA
>JACWDK010000012.1 GCA_014654165.1 Pelagibacterales bacterium SAG-MED13
AAATCAAAACGTTCAATATTTGTTGCAAGTTCTGCTGCTAAAATTTCACTTCCATTATCAACATTGTCGTTTGCTAAATGTCTAAGAATATATTTTGTATACTTATCTTCATCAAGTTCATCTAACAAATAGATCACTTTAACAATTTCTTTTTTAAAAAAGTAATCACGGTATTCTTTTTTAACTTCTATATCTTTTGTAAGTTCAAATTTTCCATTAGGATCTAACTCTCTAAATGCCAGTTGACCATAATATGTTGTTAAATAATTTGCTGCTTCATTAAACCATTTAGTTGACAATTCATCATAGCCTAACTTTTTATAAGTTCTTCCTAACCAGTATGCACCTCTAGCAACACTAATTGGATACCCAACATTGTTATAAAAATTTTCAAAGTGATCTTTGGCTAATAATGGATCATTTAAGAAGCTTAAAGCAATCCAACCACTCATCCATTCTGCAGCAGCAAATTCTGGTCCTTCAGTCATAGCATGGTTACTAGAAATTTTATAAGCTAATTCGTATTTTTTTTTGTATATTAAAGATCTTGAGATAATTTCTCTTTCCTTCCACCATTTATCTGGTCTTACTAAATAATCTTTAGTATTTTTAATTTTTAATAAAATTTCAACAGAACTATCAACTCGACCTCTTTTCCTTCTCCATTTTAATCTGTCGTAATTTAATCCAGAGTCATCTTTAAATTTAGCTGGTACTTTAGATATTGCATTATCAACACCATAAGATTTACTCATTAATAATTGTCTTGCATTATATAAAAGTTCATAATCTTTTGGTAAATACCTTAGCATTCGCTTCAGATCCCAATATTTATTATTCCAAGCAAGATAGTCTGCTCTTTTTACGTAGTCATTAGCATCAAGATACTTTTTAAATTTTTTCCTATAAAATCTTAATTCTGATTTAGTGAGCTCCGCAGTTATCCAACCTTCTTTTATTAGCTGTATGCCTGTTTCTTTATTTCCTATTAAAGTATAACTTTCACCAAGTATCATTCTGCCAAATCCACTTAATGGCTCAGAGGATCCATACCAATCAATTATTTTTTTTGGAGAAATTTTATCAGTTGATAGTTTATGTTCTGCCAAATATTTAATACGACCAATTCTTGGATAATCCTCATTTTTGTCCATGAAAGTTTTATAATCGTAATAAGAAGCTTGGTTTCCTTTTCTTAAGAGATGTCTCCACTGAATGAAATTATATATTGATTGATCTTTAGCTCTTTTTGAAGTTCTCAAAGCATCAGTCCATTTAGCCCTTTTCATCTCGGAAATGGCTTTTTTAGCTAAATTAAAGTCTTTTTTATTATAGTATTTTGATATTTTTATATCTTTAACCTTTTCAGTTCCTGCAATTAGGGGTTTCTTTTTAGGTAGAATTAAACCACTTTTATTTTCATTCTTAACAATAACTTTTTCCTCTACTACTTTTTTTTCAGTTTGTTCTATTGGTTTTGGTAGTGGTTTTAATATATCTATCAGTAACTTTTTTTGTGTTTCCTCTTTAGTTTGTATTGGTTTTTTTAATGGGACTATCTCAGAGGTGGCAATACCTGCATACCCAATTAGATTAAATAAAAGTATAAAAAATATGATTTTTTTTGACATAATCTTTACTATATGAATCAACAATCTATGTTATAAGTATTTATGTTTAAAGGATCAAATGTTGCTTTAGTTACTCCATTTAAAAATGATAAACTTGATGACGAAACTTATATCAAGTTAATTCATTTTCACATTAAAAATGGCACAAATGGATTAGTTCCAGCCGGAACAACAGGAGAATCTCCAACATTAAGCCATGATGAACATGAAAGAGTTATAGAGCTCTGTGTGAAAGAAAGCGCAGGAAAATTACCTGTATTTGCAGGAACAGGATCAAATTCTACAGAAGAAGCTATATCTTTAACTTCTCACGCTGAAAAAATAGGTGCTAATGGAGCACTCATTGTTACTCCCTATTATAACAAACCAACCCAAGAAGGTCTATATCAACATTACAAATCAATTAATGATAAATGTGGAATTCCTATAATAATTTATAATATTCCAGGCAGATCAGTTATAGACATGTCAGTTGACACAATGGCAAGATTATATGAGCTTAAAAATATTATAGGAGTTAAAGATGCTACTGGTGATCTGAATAGAGTTGATAAAACTTTAAAAAAGATGGGTAAAGATTTTATGCAATTGACTGGTAACGATGATAATGCATTGGAATTTAATAAAAAGGGAGGTGTTGGAGCGATAAGTGTTACAGCAAATATTGCACCAAAACTATGTTCAGAATTTCAGAAACTTTCAATTATGAGTGATGAAAAATCAATCTCTGAAGCAAAAAGACTTGATAAGATTTTACAGCCTGTGCATCATTCGATGTTTATAGAAAGTAATCCAAGTCCAGTAAAATATGCAGCTAAATTATTAGATCTCTGCGATGATGAGGTAAGACTACCGTTAGTTAAAATAACTGATCCTACTAAAGAAATAGTTAAAAAAGCACTTCTGTCTGCAAAATTAATTTAATGAACAAAAAGACCAATTCTGGTTTGAAAATTATTTGTCTTAATCGTAAAGCAAGTTTTAATTATTTTTTTGAAGATTTATTAGAGGCTGGAATTGTTCTTAAAGGGTCTGAAATTAAATCTATTCGAGATGGTAAAGTAAATATTGCTGATTCTTATGCAATTGAAAAAAATGGTGAAATAATTTTAATAAATTCACATATTTCGTCGTATAAACAATCAAGTTACTCAAATCATAATCCAACAGATGAAAGAAAACTTTTATTAAATAAAAGAGAAATAAATAAACTTATAGGAAAAATGCAAAGAGATGGATTTACTATAGTACCTACAAAAATGTACTTTAAAAAAGGAAAAGCTAAAGTAGAGCTAGCAGTTGCAAAAGGTAAAAAACAATACGACAAGAGAGCAACAAAAAAAAATAGAGATTGGAGTCGAGAGAGAGCAAGATATGTCAGAAAATCCAGTTAAACCAATCTACTTAGGAATAGGTTCAAATTTAGGAAATAAAAAGAGAAATATTGAAAACACAAAATCAAACTTATTAAAGAATAATATCAATATATTAGAATGTTCGAGTTATTATGAGAGTTTATCTTGGCCCAATCCTAAAAATCCAAAATTTTTAAATATAGTAGTTAAGATTAAAACTCATTTAACACCCTTAAAACTAATTAAAAAATGCAAAGAAATTGAAACTAGGTTAGGTAGGAAAAAAATGCCAAAAAATTCACCACGTGTTTGTGATATAGATATAATCGACTTTAAAAATCAAAAAATGAAAATTGACTTAATTTTACCACATCCAAGAATGCATACCCGTAATTTTGTTCTTTTACCTCTTTTTGAGATAGATAAAGATTGGAAACATCCTGTTTTAAAACTTAATATAAAAAAACTTATATCATCATTATCAAATAGTGACATTAGATCTATTAAACAAATCTAAATAGATGCTATAATAAACCATGTTGAATTCTGAAGAATTAATAAATAAAGTTAAAGGATATAATAAGTTTTTAAATCCAGAGAAACTTAATAAGGCCTATGATTTTGCTGTTAAAGCTCATAGTAATCAAAAAAGAGCTTCTGGTGATCCTTATTCGGTTCACCCAATTGAAGTTGCAAATATTTTAACTGATTTAAAATTAGATAGTGCAACAATTACAACAGGTCTTTTACATGACACAATTGAAGACACTTATGCAACATATGAAACTATTAAAGGTGAATTTGGATCTGAAGTTGCAGATTTAGTTGATGGAGTAACTAAAATATCAGTATTAGAAAATACCGCTTCCGCCAATTCAAAAGCTGAAAACTTTAGAAAATTAATATTAGCAACCTCAAAAGACATTAGAGTTTTATTAGTTAAAATTGCTGATCGATTACATAATATGAGAACAATTAAAGCTATTGATAAAGAGGATAAAAGAAAAAGAATTGCTCAAGAAACAATGGAAATTTATGCTCCATTAGCAGACAGAATGGGAATGCACAGAATAAGAGATGAACTTGAAGATTTGTCTTTTGAAATTCTTAATGGTGAAGGCAGATCATTAATCCAAAAAAGACTTGAAGAAATTAAATTGGATAAAAAAGATATTTTTGAAAGTCTATCATCTGAATTTAATCAGTTGTTAATTGAAAATAATATTAATTCAAAAATATATGGGAGAGAAAAAACTCCTTTTTCTATATGGAGAAAAGTTCAAAAGAAAAGAGTTTCATTAGAGCAAATTACCGACATTATTGGTTTCAGAATTATAGTTGACGATACTGATGATTGTTACAAATCATTAGGAATAATACACAAAGCGTATAATTGTATTCCTGGAAAATTTAAAGATTATATTTCTTCTGCAAAAATAAATGGATATAAATCAATTCACACTTCAGTTATTGGTTCATATAAAAAGCCAGTTGAAATCCAAATCAGAACAAATCAAATGCATGAATTTGCTGAAAGAGGTATAGCATCACATTGGCAGTATAAGTCCTCGGAAAAGTTTAATTCACTAACATGGAAAGAGTATGATTGGTTGAAGGATCTTGTTGAAATTATTGAAAAGAACGAAAATCCTGAACACTCTTATGAATATACTAAACTTCAAATGTTTCAGGAAAATGTCTTTTGTTTTACCCCCAAAGGATCTGTAATTAAATTACCTAAAGATGCCACAGCTATTGACTTTGCTTACGCTGTTCACACTAAGATAGGTGATACAGCTATTGGATGTGAAATTAACGGCAACAAGAGTGAATTACAATCTATACTAAGAAATGGTGACAGAATAAATATTACTACTTCAAAAAATCAATCTCCATCTTTACATTGGATACCGACAACTAAAACTGGTAAAGCAAGAGCAGCTATAAGAAGGTATTGGCATGATAGAGGTGAAAAAAAACAAGAAAGAATTAAGAAATACAACACTACATTATGGATTTCATTACCTGATAAACCTGGTCAATTGGGTAATGTGAGCTCATTAATAGGTGAGCATAAATTAAATATATCTAATCTTGAGATGGCTGGTAAAAACCCTAATTATATTAATTTTAAGTTTCAATTAATAATCAAAGATCTTAAAAATTTTACTAATTTTATTGCAGAGCTTAAACAAAAAGGTATAAAATTTAAAATAATCAGACACGAAGATAAAAGAAATGCTTTCACACAAAAAATCCTTAAATATTTTAAAAAAAACTAATGCACTATTAGAGGGTCATTTTGTTTTATCATCAGGTTTACATTCCTCTAAATACGTACAATGTGCCAAACTTTTGAGCTTTCCATTCAAAGCAGAAATTATATGCAAATCACTGGCAAAAAAGATTAAAAAACAATTTAAGAAAATTGATTTAATTTTAGCACCTGCTATGGGAGGTATAATTATAGGCTATGAAATAGGAAGGATTTTAAAAAAAGAGACAATATTTTGTGAAAGAGTAAAAGGTAAATTTGCTTTAAGAAGAGGGTTTGATATTAAAAAAGGATCGAAGGTTTTAATTGTTGAGGATGTAATAACTACAGGAAAATCGAGCATGGAATGTCTTAAATTGATTAAAAAAGCTAAAGCTTTTTTTGTAGGTTATGCATGTATAATTGATAGATCTAGTAATAAATCTCTGAAAATTAAAAAGAATATTGTTTCTCATCTTAAAATTGACGTGCCAACTTATAAATCAGATGAATTACCTAAGGCATTAAAATTAATTCCTATAACAATACCTGGAAGTAGATTTATTAAGTGAAACGTTTAGGTGTTAATATAGATCATGTAGCAACATTGAGAAATGCAAGGGGTGAATTTCATCCTGACCCTATTACCGCAGCAAAATTTGTTAAATCCCAAGGGGCTGACTCAATAACTATTCATTTACGAGAAGATAGACGTCACATAAATGACTTAGATGCCAAAAAAATTTGTTCTAAAAAAAATCTAAATGTAAATTTAGAAATTTCAACAAATAAAAATATAGTTCAAAACGCTCTTAAAATAGGTCCTAAGTATATTTGTATAGTCCCAGAAAAAAGAAACGAAGTTACCACTGAAGGCGGGCTAAATCTTGTTAAAAATAAATATAAGATAAAAAAAATTATTAACATGTTTAAAAAGAAAAAAATAAGAACCAGTTTATTTATTAATCCAAGAATTAAAGATATTATAATATCAAAAAAATTAGGGACAGATTGTGTAGAAATTCACACTGGTTATTTTTCTAATCTAGTTAAGTCTAGAAAGAATTTTTCAAAGGAATTATTAAATATAAAAAAATGTTCTAAATTTGCATCTGATTTAAACATTGAAGTTCACGCTGGTCATGGACTCGATTATAGATCTACTAAATTACTTTCAAAAATAAGGGAAATAAAAGAGTTTAATATTGGTCATTTTATCATTAGTGAATCAGTATTTTTTGGTCTTAAGAAAGTTGTGAGAAAATTTAAGAAGATTATTAAAAATTAAATGAAAATTTTAGGTATAGGGGTCGATATAATCAAAAATAGTAGAATTAAAAAATCTATAAAAAGTAATACTTTTATAAATAGATTGTTTACTAAATTTGAAATTAAACAGTCAAATATTACGAAAGATAAAGTAAATTATTTTTCAAAAAGATTTGTTGCAAAAGAATCATTTTCTAAAGCCTTAGGGACTGGTTTTAGAAATAAATTAAATTTTAAAGATATTGAAATTTTAAATGATAAAAACGGAAAACCCTTTTTTAGATTAAATAAAAAAACAAACAATATAATTCTTAAAACTTTAAAAGTTAAAAAGTATAATTTGTTTCTTTCAATTTCTGATGAAAAAGATTACTCAATAGCATTTACAATAATTCAAAATTAAAATGTATAATAAAAAATTTTTTATAGAAAACTTAAAAACGTTAATATACGCTCTATTTATAGCTATTTTAATAAGATCTTTATTAATTCAACCATTTTATATTCCATCATCCTCAATGGAGCCAAATTTATTAGTAGGTGATAGGCTTTTTGTTTCTAAATATAGTTATGGTTATAGCAAACATTCATTCCCCTTTAGTCCGCCCATCTTTAAAAATAGGATTTTTGAACAAATACCAGAAAGAGGTGATGTAGTAGTTTTTAAAACTCCCTCTGATAATAGAACAGATTATATTAAAAGATTGATTGGTTTACCAGGAGACCGTATACAATTTATCGACTCTAATTTATATCTGAACAATATTGAAATATTTAAAACAAAAGTAGCATATAACCAGACCATATATTGTGGATCTAAAAATATTGATGTTATTTCATTTGATGAAAAATTACCAAATGGTAAAGTTTATAAATCTGTCTATTTAAAAAACTTATCATCAACTAATACCGATGCTTTTATAGTACCCGAAAATCATTATTTTTTTTTAGGTGATAACAGAGATTGTTCAAAAGACAGTAGATTTTTATCAAGCGTTGGATACGTGCATAAGGACAATCTTGTAGGCAAAGCTCAATTTATTTTTTTTCCTCAGATATTAAAATTGGTAGCATCTTTTCTTTTTGGAAATGGAACAAATCAATACGATTTGATAGATTTTTTCAAAAAATTATTTAATGATTATAAATTATACTCAACTTGAAAAAAAAATAAATTTTAAGTTTAAAAATAAGAGTCTTTTAATTAAAAGTCTTACCCATAAAAGTTTTGATAAAAATAATAATAACGAAAAATTAGAATTTCTTGGAGATCGGGTATTGGGATTAGTGATAGCCAAAAAACTTCTTGAAATTTACCCTGAAGAAAAAGAAGGTGTTTTAGATAAAAAATATGCGTCGCTTGTTAACAAAAATACATGTCTACAAATAGCTAAAAATTTGGATTTACAAAATTTTATATTAATATTTAATTCAAAAAATAAGTCGATAAAAATTGAAGATAAGGTAGTTGCAGATTGTTGTGAGGCTTTAATTGGAGCTATATATCTTGAAAAAGGATTTTCAACAGTAGAAAAAATTATTTTAGAATTATGGAAAAGAAATATAAAGGAGAGTGTTATTACACAAATAGATGCCAAAACTAAACTTCAAGAATTTTCTCTAAAAAGATTTAAAAAATTACCAACTTATAAAACAATATCCAACACTGGACCAAGACATAAACCAATTTTCCAAGTCGCTGTTAAACTTCCAAATACCAAATTTTTTAAAGGAAGTGGTAAATCCAAAAAAGAAGCAGAACAAAATGCTGCTTTACTCTGTTTAAAAGATAGCCAGGTATAATGAACTGGGACGACACAGGTTTCTTGATTTACAAAAATAGATATAACGAAAATTCCTTAATTGCTGAAATATTTACAAAAAATCATGGTAAAGTTTCTGGAATCATTTTTGGTTCAACCTCAAAAAAAATAAAAAGTTATCTTCAATTAGGAAATCAATTACATATAAATTATAATTCAAAATCAGTTAATAGGATTGGATATTTTAAGACTGAAATTCAAAAAGTTTATTCACCTATATATTTTGATCATAAACAAAAGTTATCATGTATATCCTCCGCAATGAATATGATAAGACTTCTTACTGCAGAACAACAAAAGAATTATAAGATATTTGATTTAATAGAAAATTTTTATTTTCTGATTTCTCAAAATGAATGGTTAAAACGATATATTCTTTGGGAGTTAGACTTGTTTAAAGTTACTGGATATGATTTAGATTTAAGTAAATTAGCAACTAAAAAGATTACTAATAATGAAACAATCTATGTTGTAGAAACATCAAGGGAAAAAAAAATTGTACCAAATTTTTTAATAGATGAAAATTCTAATACAAAAGACTTAAAAACACTTTTAACTGGTTTAAAATTAGTAAGTGATTATCTAGAAAAAACAATTTTAAAACCAAACAATCTATCTTATCCAAATAGTAGATTAGAATTTATTAATACGCTAAAATAATTAATATAATATTTTATCTAGTCTATCAGCATAATAACTAATAATAGCGTTTGCACCTGCTCTTTTAAAAGATACCAAGCTTTCATAAATAGCTTTTTGATTAATAAGTCCTTTTCTTATTCCATTAGACATTAAACTATATTCTCCTGATACTTGATATGCAAAAACTGGTAATTTAAATTTTTCTTTTATTGATTTAATGATATCGAGGTAGGGCATACCTGGTTTTACTAATACCATATCAGCACCTTCTTTTATATCCAAAGCAACTTCTCTTAAAGCTTCATCACTATTTCTAAAATCCATCTGGTATGTTTTTTTATTACCTCTTAGTAAACTTTTAGACCCTACCGCATCTCTAAAAGGACCATAGAAACTCGAAGCGTATTTAGCAGCGTATGATAATATTCTTACATTTTTAAAATTTGATTTATCCAACGCCTTTCTAATTTTACCTATTCTTCCATCCATCATGTCAGACGGTGCTATTACATCACACCCCATTTCAGCCTGAAGTAAAGATTGAGCAATCAATATTTCAATAGTTTCATCATTTAAAATTTCATTAGATTTAATTAATCCGTCGTGACCATGAGATGTATAAGGATCTAACGCTACATCACACATTATACCAATTTGATTTTTGTATCTTTTTTTTATTTCTAAAATTCCTCTACATACCAAGTTATTTTCATTAAGTGCCTCTGATCCTATGTCATTTTTTTTATTATTTTGTGTTTTTGGAAAAAGCGCAACCATAGGTATATTTAGTTTGATTGCTTTATCTATTAATTGAGCCAATCTATTAATCGTATATCTATATACCCCAGGCATTGACGATATAGGGTGTTTTTTGTTCGAACCGTCTATGAGAAATATAGGTAAAATAAAATCGCTAGGGCTTAAGGTGTTTTCTTGAATAAGTCTTCTTGACCAAGATTCTTTTCTGTTTCTTCTCAGTCTTAAACTTGGATATTTACCTGTAATCATGTTTTTTTAATCATTTTATTAATGCGACAAATGTATTATACAAATATATATTAAAATAAGTACAAAACAATCTTGATGAATATAGATAACACAAAAGTTGTTGACCTGAACATAAAAAAAGAAGAAAGAGTTTTGGATTTTAGTGATTTTCAAAAACAAAACATAAAATTTGATATTGCTAAATTACAAGAAGCATACAATCAAATTGTTCAGACAAGGAAATTTGACGATGGTGGTGGTGTAACTCATTTTGGGGCTATATCTTTAACTCAAATTCCAGGTGATCCAGATTCCATAAAAGGTAACAAAGCAAGAGGGGTTTTTTGGACCAAACCAGACAAATCTGGTAAAGAAGTTTCAAGAGATGTTGAAATTAATGAATCTGCTTATTCAGAATTTATTAAAGATTATGAAAATACTTATTTCAAGGAAGTTTTTGATGTATTATCAAAAAGATATAAATTAGGTAGAGTTAGAATTTTACTTAAAGAACCAAGATCTACATTAAGCTGGCATAGAGATCCTGAACCAAGACTTCATATACCTATTATAACAAATCCAGGATGTATCATGGTTATAGATAATGTTGCAAAACACATGCCAGCTGATGGATCAGTTTGGGTTACTAACAATACTAAATATCATAATGCGTTTAATGGTGGTGAAGAAAATCGTATTCATCTAGTAGCTTGCGTATTAGATTATAAATTTAATTAATTTGAAAAAAATATTTATTTCTTCAGATCACGCTGGATATAATCTTAAAGAGCAAATTAAAAAAAAATTTTCAAAAAAGTATATGTTTAAAGACTTAGGCACAAACAATTCAAAAACTTCTGTAAACTACCCAGATTATGCCCACAATCTTTGTAAGAAGGTATCAAATAACACTAAAAACATGGGAATACTGGTTTGTGGTTCTGGTATGGGTATGTCCATGGCGGCCAATAAACACAAAAAAATTAGAGCTGCAGTGTGTTATTCGCTAAAAAATACAAAATTATCTAGATTGCATAACAACGCAAATATTATTACATTAGGGTCTAGATTAACAAAAAAAAATATCGCATTTAAATGTATAGAATTGTTCATTAATACTAAATTTGAAGGTGGTAGACACAAAAAAAGAGTAAGGAAAATTTAATAATGTCTAGTGAAACAAAATATTTAAATTCAGATTACAAAGATTTTTTTGAAAAAAGTCTTTCACAGTCTGATCCTGATTTATTTAAAGCTATTAACGATGAGTTAATAAGACAACAAAATCATATTGAGCTTATAGCTTCGGAGAATATTGTTTCTCAAGCAGTTTTAGAAGCTCAAGGTTCAGTTCTTACAAATAAATATGCTGAAGGTTATCCAGGAAAAAGATATTATAATGGTTGTGAACATGTTGACGTTGCTGAAAAATTAGCACTGGAGAGAATTAAAAAACTTTTTAATTGTAAATATGCCAATGTTCAACCTCATTCAGGTGCACAAGCAAATGGAGCAGTGTTTCTAGCGCTACTTAAACCGAATGATACGTTTATGGGTATGAGCTTAAATTCTGGTGGTCATATAACACATGGTCTTAAAATATCTATGTCTGGGAAATGGTTTAATGCAATAAGCTATGATGTTGATAAAAAATCTGAATTAATTGATTACGATAATGTTGAAAAATTAGCTTTAGAGCACAAACCAAAATTAATCATTGCTGGTGGAAGTGCTTATTCAAGAGTTATTAATTTTAAAAGATTTAGAGAAATTGCAGATAAAGTTGGAGCATATTTAATGGTTGATATGGCACATTTCTCAGGATTAGTTGCAGGTAAAGGATATCCAAACCCATGTGATTATGCACATGTTGTAACTTCAACTACGCATAAAGTTTTTAGAAGTGCTAGAGGTGGTATAATTTTATCTAACGATGAAGACCTAGGAAAAAAATTTGATACAGCTGTTTTTCCTGGTTATCAAGGTGGACCTTTAATGCACATTATTGCTGCTAAAGCAGCTGGTTTTTACGAGGCATTAAAACCCGAATTCCAAACTTATATTAAAAATGTTTTAGCAAATGCTAAAATGTTAGCTGAAACTTTAAAGAATAATGGCTTTAAAATTTACTCAGGCGGAACAGATACCCATTTAATGTTAGTCGATTTAAGACCTTTTAATGTGAAAGGAAATTTAGCTTCTGAAAGTTTGTGTAGAGCGAACATTACATGTAATAAAAATGGAATACCATTTGACACAGAAAAACCAATGATTACCTCTGGTATTAGATTAGGCTCTCAAGCTGCTACAACAAGAGGATTTGGTTTAAAGGAATTTGAAAAAGTAGGGGAATTAATAACTAAAGTTATAAAAGGACTTTCTGAAAACCCTGAGGATAACAGTAAAGTGGAAAATGAAGTAAAAAATGAAGTAGTTAATTTATGTTCTAATTTTCCAATATATAAAAACTTAAATAAATGATTTGCCCTTGTGAAAAAAAAGGCGAGACCTCAGTTGTAGACTCACGTCCAACAGAGGATGGAACAGCAATACGTAGAAGAAGGTTATGTGCTTGTGGCGAACGATTTACTACCTTTGAAAGAATTCAATATAGAGAATTAATGGTTGTCAAAAAAAATGGAAGAAAATCTGCTTTTGATAGGGATAAATTATCTAAATCAATCTATATAGCTTTAAAAAAAAGACCTTTAGATACAGAAACAATTGAAAAATTCATAAGTAAAGTATCTAGAGCGCTTGAAGAACTAGGACAAAATGAAATATCAACAACTACAATTGGAACAATGGTAATGGAAGGTTTAAAAGAACTAGATCCGGTTGCTTATGTTAGATTTGCTTCAGTTTATCGAAACTTTAGAGAAGAAAAGGATTTTGTACAATTTGTGGACAAAATAGATGTCTTCAAAAAAAGATAGATTTTCATCGAAAGATAAGAATTACATGAAACTTGCTATTAATTTAGCGAGATCACGTAAAGGTTTGACCGGAGACAATCCATCTGTTGGCTGCCTAATTGTAAAAAATGATAAAATTATTTCCATTGGTCAGACAGGATACAATGGTAGGCCACACGCTGAACATAGCGCAATAAAAAATTCATTTGAAAAATTAAAAGGTTCAAAAATGTATGTGACCCTTGAACCTTGTAATCACTATGGAAAAACCCCACCTTGTACAAAAAATATAATTAAAAGTGGTATTAGTGAATTGATTTATTCAATGGAGGATATTGATAAGAGAGTAAAAGGAAAGAGTTTTAAGATTTTATCAAGTAAAAAGATTAAAGTTAAGAGAGGCCTTCTAAAAGAAGATGCAAAAGATCTTTATGATTCTTACATTAAAAATCGAACTAGTAAATTACCTTATGTTACAGCTAAAATTGCAGTTTCGAAAAATAAATTGATTTATAGTAAAGGAACTAAAAGAATAACTGATAAGAATTCAGATAAAATTACCCATTACCTTCGATATAAGAATGACTCAATAATGATTTCAAGTAAAACCCTCAATATAGATAATCCAAGATTGACTTGCAGATTAAAGGGTTACAATAAATTTTCACCAAAAAGAATAATTCTGGATAAAAATTTAGAAATCAAATTAACAAGCTATATTTTTCAATCAGCAAAAAAAGGTAATACAATTCTTTTTTATCATTCATCTAATACTAAAAAGATTAAAGTTTTAAAAAAAAAAGGATTTACTTTGATTAAAACAAAGTTAAATAATGAAGGATTACTAGACTTGAAGATAGTCTTAAAAAAGTTATTCAGTCTAGGCACAAGAAGTTTACTTGTTGAAGGTGGTGACAAAATATCAAAAAGCTTAATAAAAAATAGACTAATTGATACATTTTATTTATTTCAAAGCCCAAAAATCTTAAGAGTAAATAAAATAAAACAGGGTTTTACTTCATTTGGAATCTTAAATGGTAAATATAAAAAGGTATCTAAAATTACATCTAAACTAGCCAAAGATAATATTACAATCTATAAAAGATAAAATGTTTAACGGAATTATATTTAATAAGGGTTTCATTAAGAAAATATCTAAAAGACCAAAAGGTATTAATATTTTTGTGAAATCAGACCTCAAATTGAATTCTAAAGATATTGGAGTTTCTGTTGCATGTGATGGGGTTTGTTTAACATTAATAAAAACCCAAAATAAAATAATGGAATTTTATCTCTCTAATGAAACTGTCAAAAGATCAAAATTTAAGTATCTAAAGATCAATGATGTAATAAATTTAGAACTACCTCTTAAGTATGGCCAAAAGATTTCAGGTCATATATGTCAGGGGCATATTGATACAACTGGTAAAACTTTAAGTGTAAAAAAAGTTGATAAATCCTTTATTTTTGACTTTGAAATTAGTTCAAAAGAAAGAAAAAATATTATTGAAAAAGCTTCAATATGTATAAACGGTATTTCATTAACCATTTCCAAAAAAACAAAAAAAGGTTTTCAAATCTGGGTAATACCTCATACTTTTAAATTGACGAATTTATCAAAGGTTAAAAAAGGTAATCTTGTAAATATAGAAATAGATATTCTTTCAAAATACGTTAAAAATTTTTTCAATGCTAAAAAGTAATTATTCATCAATAGAAACAATTATTAAAATTGCCAAAAAGGGTGGGATGTTCATTTTAGTTGATGATGAAAAAAGAGAAAATGAAGGAGATCTAGTAATTTCAACTAGTGATACAAGTTCAAAAAATATTAATTTTATGGCTAAATTTGGAAGAGGATTAATTTGTCTAGCATTAGATAGTTTGCAAGCAAAGAGATTAAATTTATCACTCATGTCTCCGATTAATCAATCTAGAAACAAAACTGCCTTTACAATATCTATTGAAGCAAAAAAAGGAATTACAACAGGTATTTCAGCAAAAGATCGAGCTAGAACTATAAGGATTGCATCCAAAAAAAATGTAAATAAGAAAGATATTGTGTCACCAGGTCATGTTTTTCCAATTATTGCAAAAGATGGAGGAGTACTTGTTAGAGCAGGGCACACAGAGGCTTCTGTAGACATTTCTAAATTAGCAAAAAAAAATAATTCTGCAGTCATCTGTGAGATAATGAATGAAGATGGCACAATGGCCAAAGGTCAAGATCTATTTAACTTTGCCAATAAACATAAATTAAAGATTGGAAAAATTGAAGATTTAATTTCTTATCGTTTAAAAAAAGAAAAATTAATTAAACTTAAAAAATCTTCTGACATTAAATTTAAAAATCAAAATTATAAGATTAAGATATATGAAAATTTGCTTGATGGCTCTGAACATTTTGCCTTGGTAAAAGGAAATATCAAAAAAGGCACTATTCCTAGAGTAAGAGTTATTTCTTCTAACGTAGTACATAACTATTTAATTAATCAAGAATTGCCTAATTCATTTAATAAGACTTTAAATTACTTTAAAAAGTTCAGCAATTGTATCTTGGTTTTTATTAAAGACACAAATCTTAAGTCAGTCACTCAAACTCTTAAAGATTATAAGAATAAAGATTTTTATAAAAAAGGTAATGACAAATTAATAAGAAATTATGGGATTGGAGCTCAAATAATTAAAGATTTAAAAATTAAAAAAATGATATTAATCACAAAATCACCAAAAAAGGTTATTGGTTTAGAGGGTTATGATATAAAGATAACTAAACAAGAGTTAATTTGATGAATAAAAATTTTTTAATAGTAAATGCTAATTATTATGAGGACATATCAAATGGTTTATTAAAAAATGCCACAAATTTACTGCCTAAAAATTCAAAAGTAAAAATTATAAATGTTCCAGGAGTGTTTGAAATTCCAGTTACAATCTCAAAAAATATAAAAAAATTCGATGGGTTTATAGCACTTGGATGCGTAATAAAAGGACAAACTCCACATTTTGATTTTATTTCACAAGCATCCACAGATGCAATTATGAAACTGTCTATCAATTCAAAAAAACCAATTGGAAATGGTATAATAACTTGCTTGAATATGAAGCAAGCAAAAGCTAGAAAAAAAAAGGGTGCTGAAGCTGCTAATGCTGTTTTGTCAGTTTTATCACAAAAATGAAAACTTCATTTAGTCCTAAAAATAATCCTAGAGTTATAATTATTCAAAAATTATATGGTAAGTTTTATAATGATGATGAACAACTAACCTATCCAAAACACAGGTTTAAAAAATTTATTAAAGATATTGTTTCAGGTACCATAGAGCGTAATGACATAATCCTTGAAGAATTAGAAAAAAATCTAGGTGAAAAATTTTCTTTAAATAATTTAGATAAATTATTTCAGGTTATTTTAAAGTCAGCTACTTATGAGTTTATGTATAAACCAAATTTATCAATGAAAATAATAATTAAAGAATATCTTGATGCTTCAAACTTTTTCATAGATGACTCTCAAACAAAATACTTAAATGCTTTGTTAGATAATATTGCTAAAAAATTAAGATCCTCTAATGCATGAGTTTGAGCTTATAAATAGATACTTTTCCAAACTATCCAAAAATAATAAAGGTTCACTTAGATTGAATGATGATGTTTTTTTTGATAAATCAAAAAATTTAGTAATTTCAATAGATACTTATATGCAAGGTACACATTTTGTTGATTTTAAAAATCCTGAATTAGTAATTAAGAAAATCATCAGATCTTCTATCTCAGATCTAATTTGTAAAGGTGTAAAACCATTATACTATTTTATTTCTGGCTCAGGTAATAAAAAAACTTTTTCAAACACAAATTTAAATAAAATTTCTAAATCTTTAAACCAAGAACAAAAAAAATATAAAATTTTTCTATGTGGAGGTGACACTGTATTATCTAATAAACTAAGTTTTTCAATTACCTCTGTTGGATTTTCAAAAAAAATAATACCTAGAAACAATGCTAAATTAGGTGATGATATTTATGTTACAGGTAATTTAGGAGATAGCTATGCTGGACTAAAGATTTTAAAAAAAAGTATTAATATAAATAAAAATCTAAAAAAATATTTTATAAATAAGTATTATTTACCCAATCTTCATCCTGAATTGATAAACAAGTTACTACTATACGCAAATACATCTATAGATATTTCAGATGGATTAGTTACTGATTTAGAAAAAGTAATAAATAAACAAAGATTTTCTTATAAATTATTTTTAGATAGGATACCAATATCTAAAAATTTAGAAGAATTAATAAAACTTAAAAAATTAAATAAAAAAAATTTCATTTCAAAAGGAGACGATTATCAAATTCTATTTACAGCTAATTCATCTAAATCCAGAATCATTAGTAAATTTAGTAAAACATTGAATATTAAGATTTCTAAAATAGGAAAAATTTGTTCGATATCTCAAAAATCACAAATTATTGATCAAAAAGGGAAGAAAATTAGGCTTAAAGACAAAGGTTATTGTCATCAATTTTAAAAGTTAATTATTGCCTTTTATATGCTTTTTTGTATTGTGCGGATTTTAATAACTAACAACCAACAATTTATTTAAGGTCTATATGAACTCAAACGTTGAAACTATTCTTTTATATACTATTGCAGCAGGTTTTTTATCTATCGTTTATGGATATTTTACGGGAAAAAATATTTTAAGTTCAAGTGCAGGAAATTCAAAAATGCAAGAAATAGCTTCAGCTATTCAAATTGGCGCTAAAGCATATTTAGCAAGACAATATAAGACTATTGCAATTGTTGGTGTAGTTGTATTGGTAATAGTAAGCATTGCTTTTAGTCCTCTTGTCGGTTTAGGTTACTTAATTGGTGCAGCTTTATCTGGTATAGCTGGATATGTTGGAATGTTAGTTTCAGTTGAAGCTAATGTGAGAACTGCGGAAGCATCTAGAAAAGGTTTAGCAAGTGGTCTATCAGTTGCTTTTAAATCTGGTGCAGTGACAGGAATGTTGGTTGCTGGATTGGCATTATTATCAATTGCCGTTTATTATTATTTACTATTAAAATTTAATGTTGATGAGAGAGAAATTGTAAATGCTTTAGTTGCTCTGGGATTTGGTGCATCCTTAATATCAATTTTTGCGAGATTGGGTGGAGGGATATTCACAAAAGGAGCTGATGTAGGAGCTGACTTAGTTGGAAAAGTTGAGGCTGGTATACCAGAAGATGATCCTCGAAATCCAGCTGTAATTGCTGATAATGTTGGTGATAACGTAGGTGACTGTGCAGGTATGGCAGCTGATTTATTTGAAACATATGCAGTTACTATTGTTGCTACAATGGTTTTGTCATCTATTTTTTTCCAAGGTGATATGTCTATGATGATTTATCCTTTAACTATTGGTGGAGCTTGTATTCTAACATCTATATTAGGTACATTCTTTGTGAAATTAGGTAAAAGTAAAAATGTAATGAATGCTTTATACAAAGGTTTTGTAGTTTCAGCTGTTTCGTCACTAATAATACTTTATCCAGTCACTGACTATGTATTAGGTTTAGATAATACATATAATTTAGAAAATAAAGTTTTTTCAGGTATGAGTTTATACTATTGTGGGATTATAGGTTTAGTAATAACAGGCTTATTAATTTGGGTTACTGAGTATTACACAGGAACTAATTACAGGCCTGTCAGAAGTGTAGCTAGTTCATCTACTACAGGTCATGGAACTAATGTTATTCAAGGATTAGCTGTTTCACTAGAAGCTACAGCAATTCCAGCCTTAATTATTGTTACTGGAATATTGGCAACTAATCATATTGCTGGTCTTTATGGAATTGCAATTGCAGTCACAACTATGTTGGCTTTAGCTGGAATGGTTGTTGCACTAGATGCTTACGGTCCTGTTACTGATAATGCAGGTGGTATAGCTGAAATGTCTAAATTGCCGAACAATGTGAGAAAAACTACAGATGCACTTGATGCAGTTGGAAACACAACAAAAGCTGTAACAAAAGGATATGCCATAGGTTCTGCAGGATTGGGAGCTTTAGTTCTTTTTGCAGCATATACAGAGGATATAAAACATTTTTCAAAAGAAGCAGGATCTGCACTTGAGGGAATTGTTGTTACTTTTGATTTATCAAATCCATATGTTGTTGTGGGTTTATTAATTGGTGGAATGCTTCCATATTTATTTGGTTCGATGGGCATGCAAGCTGTTGGTAGAGCAGGTGGTGCTGTAGTTGTTGAAGTAAGAAGACAATTTAAAAAATATCCGGGTATTATGAAGAGAAAACAGAAACCTGATTATGCAAAGCTTGTTGATTTATTAACAGTCGCTGCGATTAAAGAAATGATCATACCATCATTGTTACCAGTATTGTCACCAATTGTACTATACTTTATTATTCTTGCTATTGGTGGCCAAGTAGCTGCACTAGCTTCAGTTGGCGCAATGTTGTTAGGGGTTATTATAACTGGATTATTTGTAGCTGTTTCAATGACTGCAGGTGGTGGTGCTTGGGATAATGCAAAAAAGTATATCGAAGATGGAAATCATGGAGGAAAAGGATCTGAAGCTCATAAAGCAGCTGTTACTGGTGATACGGTAGGAGATCCGTATAAAGATACTGCCGGTCCAGCTGTAAATCCAATGATAAAGATAACAAATATTGTAGCTTTATTATTATTAGCAGTAATTGCTGGTTGATTATTTATCTACCTAATGTGCCTCTTTTTTTACCTAGAGGATCATTAATTTTATTTCTAATGTTTGACAAGGCATTATAGATAAATGACTGTTTCCCTGAGGTAATTGATGTTGTTTTTTTTGTAAATTTTATTTTATTTATATCTTCTTCATCATAAAACTTTTTATTAACTAATAATCCTCTTTTATCTATTTCCAACATTAAAACATTATTAGAAATAAGTTTTTTTTTACCAAGTTTTAATAATTTAGAATTTGTTGTTTTTCTTTCTATATATATAAGAACATTATTGTCAAAATAACTTTCCGTTGATGGTGGTCCTAGTAATTTTTTAACATCATTAATATTTGATTTTGCTATTATTAATTCTTTACCTTTTATCTCCAGATTATGAACACCATGATGATTAACAATTTTATTTAATTTACAATTAGTTAAAAATATAGTTAATATAATTAGTACTATTTTCATTCTATGATTTATACTGATCTTTATAACAAATTAATCAAATTAACTACAAATAAATTACTTTATAACAACCTTGGTAAACAAGATACCTTTAATGATAGATTAGTTATATTTTTACTTCATTTCGCTTTTTTCTTAAAAGTATTTAAAAAAGATGATAATGAAAAAAAACTTCAAGAAATATATGACTTTAATTTTAGACAACTTGAATTAAGTATTAGAGAAATTGGTTATGGTGATCAGTCAATAAATAAAAAGATGAAAGATTATATTAATGTATTTCATTCGATTGTATCAGATATTCATTTTTGGGATGAAGCTGATGATAAAAAAAAAAAGATAATAATTCTAAAGTTTTTAGAAGATTTCAATAATATAAGTGAATTAGTTGTTTATTTTGATGAATTTTATCGAAATTTATCAAAAAAAACTTTGAATTCTTATCTAAAAAGTGTAAGTAACCCATAATTATGGCTGTACCAAAACGAAAACAAACCCCGTCTAGAACTGGAATGAGAAGAGCTCAAAATATGAAATTCTCATCCAAAAATGTTGTTGAAGATAAAAAGTCAGGTGAATATAGATTATCACATCATTTAGACTTAAAAACTGGCATGTATAAAGGCCGTCAAGTCCTAGACCCGAAAGACTAATTAATCTAAAATCAAGTTATGTCTGATTTGATAAAAATTGCAGTTGATGCAATGGGTGGTGACAATTCTCCTAAAAAAATAATAGATGGTGTCATTCACAATCATAATAAATCAAAAATTAATTTTTTTAAAATTTTTGGGAATGAAAATGAAATTAATCCCTTAATTAATAAAAATATTAGCAAAGAATTTTATGAAATTGTTCATACTGAAAACTTAGTTAAAAGTACAGATAGTCCTCTAGAAGCAGCTAAAAAAGGAAAAAATACAAGTATGTGGCTTGCAATAGAAAGTGTAAAAAAAAAAGAGACTGATATTGTAATTTCTGCTGGAAACACTGGTGCGTTATTGGTTATCGCGAAATTAAATTTAAAAATGATTAATAATATTGACAAACCAGCTTTGTCTGCACTTTGGCCAAATAAGAATGGCATGAGCGTTGTATTAGATCTCGGTGCTAATATAGATTGCAGTGCCAAAAATTTATTCGATTTCTCAATTATGGGAGCTGCGTTATATACATCACTTTATCCTAATGATAAGCCAAATATTGGGTTACTTAATATAGGAACTGAGGAATTAAAAGGTAATGAAGTTATAAAAGAAACGTATCAAATCTTGAGTGATAAAAAATCAATTAATTTTGATTTTGCAGGATATATAGAAGGTAATCAACTTATGGATGGTAAGGTAAATGTCATTATATCTGATGGTTTTACTGGAAATGTTGCATTGAAAACAGCAGAAGGAACAGCAAACTTTATCACCAAAGAATTGAAAAAAGCTATGACTGATACGATAATTGGAAAATTATCATCTTTATTAAATTTTTCAAATCTTAATAAATTTAAAAAACGTTTAGATCCAAGGTTATATAATGGTGCTATATTTATTGGTTTAGACTCACCAGTTGTAAAAAGTCATGGAGGAACTGATTTTATTGGTTTTTCCAATTCTTTAGATGTTTGTAATAGAATAGTTCAAGGTAATTTGATAAAAAAAATAAAACAAAATATTTAGATAAATGAGAATAAATTTAACTAAAAAAGATTTAGTTAATCTTATATATATGCAGCTAGGATTTTCAAAGCAAGTAGCAGAAAATTTAATTGAAGATTTTTTATCTACTATTATGTTAAATATTAAAGCTGAAAAAAAATTAAAATTATCTAAATTTGGAACATTTACTATACGAAATAAAAAATCACGAATTGGTAGAAATCCAAAAACCAAAGAAACAAAATTTGTATCAAGCAGAAATGTAGTATTATTTAAGCCTTCAAAAGAATTTAAAGATTTTATAAATTTAAAAAATAATGATGGATAAATCTAACTATGCTTATAAAACTATAGGTGAGGTCGCTAAAATTCTAAAACTTAAAGTAAATAAAAAGGGTGTTTTAGCTACTCATACAATTAGATTTTGGGAAAAACAATTTAAACAGATTAAGCCTATAATATTAAATTCAAATAGAAGATATTATGATGAACGATCTATTAAAATTTTAAAAAAAGTAAAATTTCTTTTAAAAGATCGTGGAATGACAATTAATGGTGTCAAACAGATCTTAAATAATAATGCATCTTTTGAACTTGACGAAATAAAAAATAATTCTATAAAGACAGGTAATTTAAGAAATAAAATTAATAAAATTTCAAAAATTATAAATAAACTTAAAAACTATAACAATGGCTAAAAAAACTCACATTAAAGTCAGACTTGTCCCTGAGGCTAAACCTGATAGCCAATTTTTTTATTATGTAAAAAAACCTGCAGGTGGTGAAAAAGCTAAGGTTAAACTTAAAGTAAAAAAATATAATCCCTCAACAAGAAAACATGAAATATTTGTTGAAAAAAAACTGCCACCGCACAGTAAATAATTATCTTTTTTTAAAATTCCTTTTTTCGTAATCAATATAAGACCAGATCATATTCTTCCAAATTCGGTTAGTTATTTTTGGATCAATTTTATTTTGTAGAGATTTTTTTTTAATGTTTTTTAGTATTAGATTAATTCTTTTTTGATCAACAATTTGATTCTTTTTATCTTTAAGTGCTAATACTTTATTAACAAGGATTGTTCTTTTTTTTATAACTTTAATTAGAGTATTATCTAATTTATCTAGTTCTGATCTAATTTTACTCAGTTTTTTTCTTTTATGTGGCGACATTTATATATTTGGATTATTAAAAAATTATTATATTTATGGCTTCATGTATACAGTTAATCCAAAAATAAATAATCAATTATCTCTTTGGTTGATAACCATGTTTTGGATTATAGCAATTATGATTGTTGTTGGTGGTCTTACAAGATTAACTGACTCTGGTCTTTCTATAACTGAATGGCAGTTATTTTCTGGTATCTTACCTCCTTTAAATAATAATGATTGGATGATGTATTTTAACCTCTACAAAAAAATTCCTGAATATGAATTACAAAATTACAACATGACTTTACAGGAATTTAAAATAATTTTTTGGTGGGAGTGGGGTCATAGATTTTTAGGAAGAGTAATTGGCGTCAGTTTTTTAATTCCTCTAGTTTATTTCTCCTTTAAAATTGAATTTTATAAATTATTGAATCTATATTTAATTTTTTTTCTCATATGTTTTCAGGGTTTTGTGGGTTGGTACATGGTTAGTAGTGGTTTAGTTGATAGAGTTGATGTAAGTCATTTTAGACTTTCAATTCACTTATTAATAGCATTTTTGATTTTATCATTAATTTTTTGGAATTATTTGAAAACTAAAGTCATCAATAAAAACACAAGAAGGATAAGTGTATTTTTACTATTAATATTTTTAATACTGATATTTATACAAATAGTAGTGGGTGCTTTCGTTTCTGGTATGGATGCTGGTAAAGTCTATAATTCTTGGCCTCTTATGGGCAATACTTATTTTCCAAATGATAATGACTTTAAAGATTTGTTTAAATTATCTGCTTTTAGTGATCCTTCTTTAGTTCAATTCATGCATAGAAATTTGGCATATTTGATCATGTTCATTTATTTTTTTATTTTTTATAAGGTATATAGAAACAAAATTAATCATTTATATAAATCTATAAACATTTTAGGTGTTTTTATAATACTGCAAATTGTTTTGGGTATTTATACAGTGATGTATGGTGCACAACTATATATTGCAGCTATGCACCAATTAAGTTCGATTTTTCTAGTAAGTTCGTGTATTTATTTTTTTTATATAAATACAAGGTTTAACTAACAGCCTTCAAAGTTCCTTTTGACGATTTATTTAATGCTTGATCTAGATCTTCTATAATGTCATCAATGTGTTCTAAACCGATACATAGTCTAACATAGCTTTGAGTCACACCAGATGCTGCAAGCTCTTTGTCATTTAACTGACTATGGGTTGTGCTAGCTGGATGAATTGCTAAACTTCTAGCATCCCCAATATTTGCAACATGATAGAACATTTTTAGAGACTCTATAAATCTTTTGCCAGCTTCAAAACCACCCTTTAATTCAATACCTACCATAGGTCCATTTCCACCTTTAAGATATTTTTTGGCTCTATCAGCAATAAGTTTATCGTGCTCAGTAGAAAATATTACTTTAGTAACTTCTTTATGTTTTTTTAAATAATCAACAACTTTTTGTGCATTTTCACAATGCTGTTTCATTCTTAAAGCTACAGTTTCAAGTCCTTGAATTATAGAAAACGCATTATCTGGTGAACAAGCTGACCCTAAGTCTCTTAATAAACAAACTCTAGCTCTTACTGCAAAAGGAATGTTTGCCCCAGTAAGTTCTGGCACAACTTTACCCCAAATAGCCCCACTATAACTGGCATCAGGTTCGTTAAATAAGGGTTGTCTTTTTGGATCTGCAGTCCAGTCAAAATTACCACTATCAACAATACTCCCTGCTATAGCAGTACCGTGTCCACCAATATATTTTGTTAGAGAATGAATTACGACGGCTGCGCCGTGTTCTATGGGTTTACACAGTATAGGAGCTGCTGTGTTATCCATAATTAAGGGGATATTATATTTTCTTCCAATGTCAGACACTTCTTTAATTGGAAATACTCTTAAATATGGATTGGGTAGAGTTTCTCCGTAAAAAGCCCTAGTTTTGTCATCAACAGATTTTTCAAAATTTTTAGGGTCTTTAGGGTCTGCATATCTAATTTCAATACCAAGCTTGCTTAAAGTATGCGTAAATAAAGAGACAGTACCACCATAAAGATCGGTTGAACTAACTATATTGTCTCCAGCCTGAGCAACATTTAATACTGAAAATAGTGAAGCAGTTTGTCCAGATGCTACCGTCAAACAAGCCAAACCTCCTTCAAGCGCTGCAATTCTTTTCTCTAATACATCGTTAGTGGGGTTCATTATCCTTGTGTAAATATTGCCAAATTCTTTTAAAGCAAAGAGATTTGCGGCATGATCCACACTATTAAATTGATATGATGTAGTTCTATAGATAGGAACGGCTACTGCATTAGTTGTTGGGTCACTTCTATAGTCACCCCCATGAATGGCTATAGTTTCAGCGTTATTTCTTTTTTTTGTCATTTTACTCCTTTTTTAGTGCTTTAACTTAATGTAAGGCGCACAATACAGTTCAAATACCTACCGACTATTTTACGAAAGTTCCATTTTAGCAGTTTATATGCCCGCAATAGGATTAAATCGGCATTTATTTTTTATCATATTTCAGCTAATTTTCAAGTTAAATATCAAATTGACTTTAAAGTTAATAATAGTATTAATCCTGGCACAATGACAAAATTTGTAAAAAAAGACCAAATTAACTCATCTTGGTATGAAATAGATGCTACAAATGCAGTTGTTGGTA
>JACWDK010000013.1 GCA_014654165.1 Pelagibacterales bacterium SAG-MED13
CAACAACAACTGTAGTTTCTGAAGGTTTTTTATTAAATCCTATAGAGTTTAAATCTTTATTCATTTGATGGTATTTATACTTATTTCTAATATAAGTTAAATTAAATGATTTTTGATTTTGAGCCAGGTGACAAAGTTTTCAATATAGCTAATAAAGATTGGGGAATTGGACAAGTACAATCAATTATTAAAGGGAAAGTTACAGTAAATTTTCAAAATGTGGGGAAAAAAGTAATTAACATGGATAATATAGAATTGAAGAAAATTAATGAGTCAAATTAATATTAAATATGTTGTCGAAAGTTTGATTAAAACTTTTTTATATTCAGGAAAAGTATCTTTAGACCTCAGAAAAAAAGGACTTAATAAAAAATTAAAATCTGACAATACTCCTGTAAGTAATGGAGATTTAGAAGTAAATAAAATTTTGACAGAAAAGATTAAAACATTAACGCCAAATGTTCCTATAATTTCTGAAGAAGCTTCTGAAAATAAATCTAGAAGAGATTTAAAAAATTTTTGGTTAATTGATCCTATTGATGGAACATACGATTATATAAATAATCTTGATGAATTTACAATTAATGCCGGATTGATAATCAATAATAAACCTGAAGCTGGATTAATTTTTGCACCAGCAAAAAGTAGGATGTTCTATTCTTATGGAAATAAAAATTCATTCGAAATTATTAATGGAAAGAATGTACAATTAAAGGGATCAAGAAATTTTGATAAAAATAAGATAAAGTTTATTTCTTACTCTGATAAAATTAAACCAGAAATATTGAAAATTTATAAAAAATTAAATGTCAAAAGTCATTTTCGAATGAAAAGTTCTTTAAAATTTTGTGTTGTTGCAACAGGAGAATACGATGGCTATGTAGCTGAACCCAGAGCTTGTGAATGGGATATAGCTGCAGGTCATGCAATTTTAAAGCATGCAGGAGGAGAAATTACTGATTTTGATGGAAATGAAATATTTTACGGAAAAAAAGATTTTAAAAATCCAAGTTTAATTTTAAAAGGTAAAAATATCTTATAATGGATGAACAGTTAAAAGTAATATTAATTATTTTAGTTTCTGTCTCAATTTTTGGACTATTGGTCTTTGTGTTTGTGAGAAACTATATGAAGAGTAAAATAGATTTTTTAGTCAATGAAAATAAAAATAAAAAATTAAAGTAGCTTAATAATTTTAAGAAAATCTTCTTTGTCTATATCCATAACCTTTTTTGATGTTTCAAAATCAAAACCATTTCTAGCTAATAAAGATATATCTTTTTTATAAAATAGCGGCCTATTATCTTCTATTCTCGCAGGACCGATTCTTTTTTTTTTACATATTTTTATTGCAGAAAAAAAGTCTTGATCTGAATTTTCATCTTTAATCTTATTTACAGTTTCTTTAATAAAATTACCTTGAATTCCTTTGCCGATTAAGTAATTTCTAATTTTATTAATTGAATTTCCTCTCTGTATCATACTTTTTGCTTTGCTTTCTGAATAGAACTGATCATTGATAAATTTATTTTTTTGCAGATCTGATAAAACAATATCTATCAAATTATTAATATCCTGTTTTTTTACAGTTGTGATTGAAATTTTTAGATATTTCTTTAATAAATAAGTTTTAAGTTGTTGTTTTGAAGGAGCATACTTTTCAACATATGAAAGTGCATAATTTCTCATTTCTTCAACAGTAACTTTAAGAGTTTTTTTTCTATTTCTTATAGGAATCATAATTAGATCTAATATAATATATTTTAAAATGATCGAACAAATTTATACATATTTTACTATAGATATCCTTTACTATTGGGTAAATTTAGGTGTTTTACCTTTTTGGTTAATATTAATTTTTTTTCCACAATCTCATATTTGTAAATATTTTGTAACATCAATTTTTCCAATATTTATTTTATCAGCGACTTACATCTTTATCTTTTATAAATCTTATTTGAATTCATATGATTTTCTTAATAATTTTGATCTTTACTTAGGTATAGAAAATGTTTCAGACTTATTCACTAATAAATCTTTTTTGATGATGTTTTGGATACATTTTATCTCTATTAATCTATTTATAGGAAGTTGGATTGTAAAAGACTCCCAAAAATTTGCAATGAGTAAAATTTTATTAATTGTACCACTTATTGTTACTTATTTAATTGGTCCAATAGGATTATTTATATATTGGTTAATTCGAATATTTCACGCCAAAAGTATAAGTCTTTATGACTAAATTAATTGAATTTTATTTTGATTTCATAAGTCCCTATTCATATATAGCCCATAAAAGACTCAAAATTATAAACGAGGATAAAAAATTTAATATTTTATATAAACCAATCTTATTAGGTGGTCTTCATAATCTAAGTAGAATAACTGCACCTGCGTTCAATGAACGAAAATTAAAAAATATGAAAAATGATTGTTTATTAATAGCTAATAAAAATAATATTGAATTTTACTGGAATAGTAAGTTTCCAATAAATTCACTCTATTTAATGAGGGGATATCTTGCGATAGATGATAAATACAAAAAAAATTATTTTGAGGCTTGTTTTGATGCTTATTGGAAAAATAATATAGATATTTTAGATGAAAAAGAAGTTGAAGAAATTTTAAAAGTTTGTGAAATTAATAGAGGTGAATATTCAGATAAAATACAAGATCAAAAAATTAAAACTGAATTAAAAAATTTAACAGATCAAGCATTTGAAAAAGATATTTTTGGTGCACCTACCTTTGTAGTAAATAATAAAATTTTTTGGGGTCAAGATAGATTAGACTACGCTTTAGAAGAATATAATACTTAAACTATTTTAAATTTACTCTGTTTGATAGCTCCAAATCCACCGTCTATATGAGATACTTTTTCAAATCCCATATCTTTCAATGATTTTGCTGCTAAAGCAGATCTCAAACCTCCAGCACAAAATAAAACCATCTCTTTATCAAGATTTATTTTCCCGTTTTTAAAATATGCACTCTCAGGATCCAACCAAAATTCTAGCATTCCTCTTGGAATATGATTTGCTCCCTCAACTTGACCTTCTTTTTGAAGTTCACGAACATCTCTAATATCAATTAAATTACACTGATCTTTATCAACCATAGAATGAGCTTCATCTATCGAAATCGTTTTTATCTCTTTGAGAGCTTCAGAAACTAGAGTTTGAGATGATTTAATAGTCATAATATTGTAAATATTTATAACATAAATTTAAAAAAACATGAAAAAACTTTTTATTAAATTAGCAAAATTCTTAGGTTTTGAAATTATTGATCAAAATAAGTTTTTATCTCCCACAATAGGTAGGGAGCTAAATGATGATCTCTCGGTTTTTAATAATAAATCAATAGTTTTACCATTGGGTGAAGTAAAAATAACAAGAAAAGTTACCTCAATTTTAATAATAATAAGAATGAATACTGACGTTGAAATTTGGGATCAAAATAAGAAAAGATTGTTTGAAAAGTCTAAAATAGAATATTCGATTAAATCTATAAACTCTATGATAAAATCTATTAATTTTTGTCAAATCAAATATCCAAACTTAAAGATTCAATCAGTAATTATAGATGATAATTCAAAAAAACAAAATTTAGATAAAATCAAAGAAGTAATTATGAATAATAATATTGAAATAATTTCTCTAGATCATAAAAAATATGAAAAGATAATTAAAAGACAAAAGACCAATCAAACTTATTCAAATCTGGCTAGCCTTCTTCAAAGCTTTGAATTTGGAAAAAAATATGCTGAGGATTTAGTTTTTTTTGTTGAAGATGATTATTTGCATTTTGAAACAATGTTAGAGGAAATGATATCTTCATTTGAAAGAATCGCATCTCAATTAGGTAAGGATATATTTTTGTGCCCATCAGATTACCCTTATTTATATATGAATAATGAGAAAACAAATGTCTTATTAGGAAGTCGAAGACATTGGAGAAGTATTAATAAAACTCTTTGCACATTTTTAACTACAAAAAATTTGATTAATCAATATTGGGATAATTTTTATAATAATTGTTTAGATCGCCATGATCCTTTTGAAAAATATTTAAATGAAATTTATGAAAAAGAATTATGTTTGTCTCCAATCAAAAGTTTATCTTTACATTTAACAAACGTCAATTCGAGCTATGGATTAGCTCCATTTATTGACTATAAAAAATTGTGGAATGAAAGTTAATAAACTTGATTAAAGAGAAACATAAAGCTCCAATCTTTAAATTGTCTTCTACTGGTAAATCATATTATTCTCTTAATGACTCTTTAGGCAAGTATGTTGTTATTTATTTCTATCCAAAAGATGATACTCCTGGATGTACGACTGAAACTATAGATTTTAATAAATTACTTACGGATTTTAAAAAGTTGAACTGTGAGGTATACGGGATATCGAAAGATAATTTAGTTAGTCACCATAAATTTAAGAGTAAATATCAAATTAAATTCAGCCTTTTGTCTGATGTAGAAAAAGAGGTTTTAAAAAAATACAAAGTATGGAGAAAAAAAAAGTTTATGGGACGTGAATTTATGGGAATTATAAGATCAACTTTTTTAATAGATAAAAAGGGTGTTATTTTAAAAATATGGAATAATGTTAAAGTAAGAGACCACGCTAAAGAAGTTTTGAATACACTTAAAATATTTCAAAAAACATAAAGCCCCTATAGCAAAGGGGCTTTAGTTTAACTAACTAGAGAGAGAAGTTATTTTGTTAGGGGACCCTTCGATGAGTAATCGCGGAGATACACAGAGAGCGAAGAGTCCCATTATTGTTAACAATTAATCACGTATAGCGTATGCTATTACGCCAGTTTCAGTAACATCTGTACCTTTGGTTTCAGCCTCTTTACTTAGTCTGATACCAATTGTTGCTTTCATAATTGACCATACAATTAATGCCACTACAAAAACAAAAACGTTAATTGAGATTACGCCTAATAATTGAGTTCCAAATGAAGTATCTGGATTTGTAATTGGCACAGCTAATGTACCCCAAATACCAGCAAACAAGTGAGCTGGTATAGCTCCTACTACATCATCAATTTTTAATGAGAATAAAAGTTTAGTACCATAAACTACGATTACACCACCAACAGCACCAATTAAAATTGCTGCTAAAGGTGAAGGCATTAATGGTTCAGCAGTAATAGCAACTAATCCACCAATACATCCATTTAACATTTGAACAACATCTGTTTTTCCAAAGTTCAATCTTGTCACTGTTGCAGCAGCCATTACACCACCAGCTCCAGCTAAGAAAGTATTAAGAAATATTGTAGAAACAGCAATTGCATCATCAGCTGTACCGATAGCTAATTGAGAACCACCATTAAATCCAAACCAACCTAACCATAGAATAAATACTCCCACAGTTACTAATGGAATTGATGATGCCGCAAATGGTTTTAGCGGTGCTGGAGCGCCAGATTTAGTAAATCTACCAAGTCTTGGGCCTAACATTAAAGCACCTGCTAAAGCTGCTGCTCCACCAGTTGAGTGAACAAGTGTTGATCCTGCAAAGTCTGAGAATCCAGCAGAAGCTAACCAGCCTCCACCCCACTGCCAACCCATTACGATTGGATAGATGATTCCTGATAAAATTGCAGCAAATAAGAAGAATGGCCATAGTTTAATTCTTTCTGCTAAAGTTCCAGAAACAATAGATACTGTGGTTGCACAGAAAACCATTTGGAAATACCAATCTGATCCATCAGCATAACCAGTATCAACTGCACTAGAATCTGACCATGGAATGAAACTACCAATATATCCACCTTCTGGTATTCCATAAGCAAGATTGTAGCCAAACATCCAGAACATAATTCCAGATATCGATATTAAACCTATATTTTTTGCACAAATTACGGATACACTTTTTGATGTAACCATACCTGATTCTAACATTGCAAATCCACACGCCATAAAAAAGACTAGGAATCCACAGATTAGAAATAGCAAGGTATTAAATATAAAACCTATTTCTGCAGAAACTGTTGTCTCCGCAATTCCAGCACTGCTCATGTTCAGTAAAAACACTAAACTCATGAACGGCACACTTATCATTTTAATTAATTTAGTCATAAGACCTCCCTGATTGAGAAAAGGTTATATTTTTTTAAAAATTGAAAAACTAACGTTGATTATGAAAATTGGCTATGCAGTATTTGCATATAGAAACAGCCTTAAAGTGTATTATACGATAAGGCTGTTAAAACTGTTTATTTGTTAAATACTTCTTTTAAAGCTTTTGCTGGTAAAAATTTTACCTTTTGTGATGCAGCAATTTGAATTTGCTCACCAGTTCTTGGGTTTCTTCCAACTCTCGCTTTTCTTTTAGCCACTTTATAAGTTCCAAATCCAGCAATTTTTACTGAATCATCTCCTTTTAAAGCGTCTAAAATAGTGTTGGTAATTGTGTCAAAAGTTCTTTCAGCATCAGCTTTGCTCAAATTTAAAGAGCCTGAAAGCTTGACTATTAATTGTTTTTTGTTCATTTTAGCTCCGGTTATATTAGGTTAATTATCATTTTTATCAAAAGTGTTGATAAATCAAGACTTTTTTTAGTAGATCATTAAAAGTTATACACAATATATTGTATTATGCTCAAAAAAGCCTGAATTTACTTATCTTTTCATATTGTAAAAAAAATATTTATTTAAATAAACCCAGATCTTTTAAGTCATTAAAAGTCGTAAAAAACATTAAGGATAACAATAAAATCAAACCGATTCGAAAAAAACCTTCTTGAGTTTTTTGAGATAATGGTCGTCCTAAAAATTTTTCAAAAGCATAAAACATTAAGTGACCACCATCTAACATTGGAATTGGAAATAAGTTTACCAACCCAAGACTTATCGAAATATAAGCCATCATGCTTATAAATGCTAACACTCCAAATTCAGCAACTTGACCTGAAATTTTTGCAATCCTAATTGGACCTCCTAATTGAGAGGTATCAGCTTTTCCAAAAATCATAGCGCCTATATATTTTAATGATGAAACGCTCACATAATAAACTTCCTGAACTGAGTGATATATTGCTTGAGCGGGTCCTAATTTAACATGATTTATTTCGTTGTTGTAAGCGCCTAATTTAATTCCTACGACTCTTTTGTTAATTTTATTTCCAAGATTATCTTCACCTTGAACTGTGTCAGGCTTTATTTGAAGAGATACCTCGTCATATAATCGCTTTACTCTAAAGTTAATAGTATCAGATGTAGACATTGTTATAAATTTAGATACTTCCATAATACTTTTGACATCGTTACCATCTATTTCTAAAATGATATCACTTTCTTTCAACCCTCCAACCATTGCTGGGCTGTCTTTTTGAACTTCGTTAATTACTGCTGGAGTAAAATCTTTTCCTACAAAAGTATAAATTGAAAAAAATATAATTATTGCCAAAAGAAAATTTGCTAAAGGTCCACCAAAAACTATCAAAACTCTTTGATATAATGGTTTTAAAACAAATAACTTATCCTGATCTTCCTTTTTGTATTTCTCAAGTATCTTTAATTGATCTGCTTGTGAAAATACATTCCTATCGCCGAAAAATTTGACGTATCCACCGAGTGGAATCCAGCAAATTTTCCACCTAGTGCCAGAGTTATCATTCCAGCCAATTATTTCTTTACCAAATCCTATAGAAAAATCAGTAATACCTACACCATATCTTTTTGCAAAATAATAATGCCCATATTCATGAATAAAAACTACTATTAAAATTAATACAATAAAAGGTAAGATATATGTTAACATTTCCTTTATTTTATCTTAATTCTCCTTATTCTCAATATCTTAATGTAAACATTGGTTGTTTTTATTGTAAAAACATATAACGATCACATAAGTCCTAATTAAATAAATCCAAAATGAATAACTTTAATGAACTTTTGATAGAAAATAAGCTCAAGAAATCTATTCAATTTGCCAATTTTAAAACACCAACACCAATTCAATATAAATCAATACCCATAAGTTTAGAAGGTAAAGATATATTGGGTACAGCCCAAACAGGTACTGGCAAAACTTTGGCTTTTACTATTCCAATGATAAATAAGCTAATTAAAGATAAGCAAGCTATGGCTTTAATAGTTTGCCCAACAAGAGAGCTTGCAACTCAAGTAATGCAAACTGTTTTAAAATTAAATGTTAGAGAAATTGGTATTGGAAATGCTCTTCTTATAGGTGGAGAAAGTATGCAAAAACAACTTCGAAAATTAAATAATCGTGCAAGAATTATAGTTGGTACTCCTGGAAGAATTAATGATCACTTAAAAAGAAAAAGCCTTAATTTATCAAAAGTTAGTTATTTGGTACTTGATGAGACAGATAGAATGTTGGATATGGGTTTTACTCCTCAAATAGAATTAATATTAAAGTTCATTCCAAAAGAACATCAAACATTATTATTTTCAGCAACACTGCCTGATAATATTTTAAAAATATCTCAAAAATATCTTAACAATCCTGAAAGAGTATCAGTTGGGTCATTATCAACACCCATATCAAAAATTAAACAAGAAACATTCGAAGTTAACCAAGATAAAAAATACCATGAATTAATTAATCAACTAGTTGAAAGAAGTGGTTCTATTTTAGTCTTTGTTAAAACTAAACATAGCGCAGATAAGATTGTTAAAAGATTAAAGTATGATGGTCATTTAGCCGATGCAATTCACGGAAACTTACGACAAAGTAAAAGAGATCGTGTAATCTCTGGATTTAGAAACGGGAAAAGTAGGATATTAATAGCAACAGATGTGGCCGCTCGTGGATTGGATATTCCATTAATTCAACATGTAATAAATTATGACTTACCACAGGTGCCTGAAGATTATATTCATAGAATTGGAAGGACTGGAAGGGCAGGTAAAGAAGGTTCTGCTTTAACTTTCCTTACGACAAATGATAGATCAATGTGGAATTCGATTAATAGATTGATTAATCCTAATTTTAAATCATCGAATAATTCACAAAAAAGAAAATTTAAAGAAAATAAAAAAGATAAAAAACATTTCGAAAGTAAAAGAAAATTTAAAGGAGGAAAAAAAATTAAACTCAAAGGAAAGAAAAGTTCTTTTAAAAGAGATGAAAAAAGAAAAGTGGCTTTTAAAGGGAAAGGAAGAATTTTTGGATACACAAATAATCCAAAATTTTTTAATAAAAAAACAGACAACACAAATGAAGATTTAAACAAAAAAAAATTTTCTTTTAAAAAAAATAAGAAATTCAAGAATAGGAAAAGACCAAAGCATTTTTCTTTTAATAGATTTAAAAAAAAACGTTAATTAACCAAATATGTTTTGAATTAATGAAACACTATTATTTGTTGGTTTATTTACATCTTTTCTAACTTCATGAAATACTAAATTAGGTTTTTTGCAATCTTTTAAAAAACCTTGACCTGATAACTCTAAATTGAGATATCTGTTTACATCTGTCTGATTAAGAATTACTGGTTGTCTATGATGTATGGCTTTAATTTTTTCTGCTGCTTCCTCTGTAATTAAACAAAACTGATCGTTTTCATAAATACCAGCAAAAAAAATAGGTTTTTTATCCTTCCTTACAAAATAATGTGGAATTTTTACTTTTTCCTCTCTTTTCCACTCATAAAATCCATCTGCAACTGCAACACACCTAAAATTTCTTATTAATCTTTTAAATGAAACTCTTTCATCTATAGTCTCCAATCTAGCATTAATTAAAGCTTTAAAATTTTTTTCTTTGGCCCAACCTGGAACTAAACCCCATTTTAAGTTTTCTAAAGTATTTCCATTTTTATATTTTTTTATAACAGGCAATTTTTGATATGGATGAGCATTATAATTCTCTGTTTCATCTACCTGGATCGCTGATTTTACAAGCTTTTCAGTTTTAGATACTGGGTTTGTTACAACATATCTTCCGCACATAATTATTAAAATATCTAATGAGAATTTAATTTTTTTTAAAAATATTAAGCCAATTTTCCAATTCCCTCATTCTAGAGTCCTTGTTTGTTAGTCTATTTTCTGTTTCAATAACTTTAACATGTTCATTGATTTCCTTTTGATCAATAAAAGCCCTATTATTTAACAAACGATCAGTCCTAAAATGTATTAGACTAATCATTTTATCATATGTAATTTCAGGATGATACTGTATTCCCCAAATATTGCTCTCACCTGCTTTAAAATGGATGCCCATTACTTTATTAATCTCATTCGAAGACAATAGAGTGGCACCTTCAGGTAGAGTGCTAACCTCATCAAAATTAAAAGCTGGGGTATTAAAAATAGGATCTTTATTTTTATATATTGGATGTCTTAAACCTTGTTGATTAATTTTTATTTGGTGAGCAATGCCTCTATGAGCTCCTTTTAAACACCTTTTTACAGTACCTCCTGCTACTGTTACGGCAACCTGCATCCCCCAGCATATAGCTAAAATATTTTTAATCTTTTTTTGACACTCTTTCATAAAATCCAATTGGCGTCTTATTTCGATAGTGTCATTATAAATATTCAAACTGCTTCCTCCCCATATCATTCCATCATATTTACGAAGATCTTTAACTCTTTCGTTTATGTTTTTATCAGAAGATGGATTTGCAACATCAATTTCTATTTTATTTGTAAAATAACTAATACTATCTTTAAGGCTTTCAGTGTGAGTTTTAATTCCGCCATCTGTAAAACTTTGATTCTCTTCTTTTAGATTGCCCTCTACAATTAAAATTCTAAGATTTTGCATTTTAAAATAATTTTCCTATCATACTATACTCATACATAATTTTCATATCAGCCTCAGTCAATTTTTTTGGATTTCCGTTTGTTGAAGGATCAGCTAAAGCCATTTTTGATAAACGATCGATTTGTAAATCTTTTTCATCTATAACTTCTGATAACTTATGAGGAATTTCTAACTCAGTTCTTAAATCTAAAATCCAATTTAAAAATCCATCGAAAGACTTATCTTTTAATTCAATATATTCGCAAATTTTAATTATTTTATTTGAAATTGCATCTTTATTAAAACTTAAAACATACGGCATGAATATTGCATTTGATAACCCATGATGTAAATTATTAAGTGCGTTAACTGGATGACTCAAAGAATGTATGGCCCCTAATCCTTTTTGAAAAGCCGTTGACCCCATGCTAGCAGCAGCTAACATATTCATTCTAGCTTCAAGATTAGAACCATTTTTAACGGCTTCTGGTAACCATTTATTTATTATTCTAATACCTTCAAGCGCGATTCCATCTGCCATAGGATGATAACCAGGAGAACAATAAGCTTCTAGATTGTGAGCTAACGCGTCCATACCAGTTGCGGCAGTAATTTTTTTTGGTAAATTTACTGTTAACACAGGATCTAAAATTACAATTGATGGTAAAAACTTTGGGTGAAAAATAATTTTTTTAACTCCTATCTCTTCGTTTAAAATGACAGAAGCTCTCCCTGTTTCAGAACCCGTCCCTGCTGTAGTTGGAACTGCAATAATTGGAGCAATTTTATCAGTATCTGCTTTAGTCCAATTATCTCCTATATCCTCAAAATCCCATATTGGTACTTTTTGGCCTACCATAAAAGCGATTGCCTTACCTACATCTAAACCACTCCCTCCGCCAAAAGCAATTACTCCATCACAGTTGTATTTTTTATAACATTTTACGCCATCACTAACATTATTACCTGTCGGATTTCCGACAACATCAGAAAATAATACTGTTGAAATATTATCATTTTTTAATTTTAAAAGTGTATCTTTAATAATTTTTGATTTACCTAAACCACTATCCGTGACTAATAAAGGTTTATGTATATTTAAATTTTGACAGGCCTTGTCTAAATTTTTTATTCTATTTTCTCCTAACCATATATTCGTTGGATAGTTCCAATTAATTTGTTGCATTTTATTAAGTATGAAATTTTATAAGCATAACACTTAATAATGCTAAATTAAATTAATTGTTGTTTAATTAACTGCTCTATTTGATAAATCATTATATGAGGAGACTCCATTGATGGGTAAATTTCTTGGACTTTTTGATAACTTGTGATTGCCTTTTCGTAGTTTTTTAATTTAATATTCACTAATCCTTGACCCGCTAAAGCACCAAAATGTCTTTTTTCTAATTTTAAAACATTATCGATATCTTTTTGAGAATCTTCATATCTCCCAAGTAAATATAAAACTGTCGCTCTTTTATTCCATGCCTCTGCCCAGGTAGGATCTTTTTGAATAATCTCTGTGAAAATCTCAACTGCTTTTAACAACTGTTGATCCTTAATTAATCTTGAGCCTTCGCTTAAATTTATCGATAAATTATTATTTGTTGGATGTGTAATCCAAATATTCCAAATTTTTTTTTCTATTTCTTTTGCTAGGGAGATATTATTGATTTTAAGCTCATTAAATAAAGTATTTAATTGATTATCTCTCTCATTGGCATTTAAGATATTTGAGAAAAAAAATAAAATTATTATAATAATTTTTTTCATTAATTATTAATCAATAATGTTTTTGAGTTGTGTTATTTGACCTATCTTAAAAATCATGGCATCTTCTTTTTTAAATCCATATTTTTCAGCATTATTTTTAAATCTTACTGGTGGTTCCATGATAGGTTCCAAGGAGAGCACAAAGGTTCCCCAATGCATTCCAAGTAACTTTTTACTTTTTAAATCCTTTCCAATACTAAGCGCCTCCTCTGGATTTGTATGATAAGCTGACTTATCTTTATATGGAGATATTGGATAAAAATTATATGCACCAATGTTTATTAAAGTTAGATCTATTGGTCCAAATTTATTACCAATATCCTTATAAATATTTCCCAATCCAGTATCACATGCAAAGAGAATTTTTTTTCCATTATACTCAATTAAAAAATTACCCCATAAGGACTTATTAGTATCTGTTAGACTTCTTTTGGACCAATGAACCGCTGGTAAAAATGTAATTTTTAATTCTTCACTAATTTTAATTTCATCATACCAATCCATCTCATTAACATCCTTATATCCATTTCTAGTAAAATATTTACCAAGTTTAAGCGGTAACATAACTTTTGCACTTTTGTATGGAAACCTTCTAATGGTCATCATATCTTGGTGGTCGTAGTGATTATGTGTTAATAGAAATAAATCTATCTTAGGAAGATCTTTTAGTTTTAATGCAGGTTGTGTAAATCTTTTTGGACCAAATATAAGAGGTCCAGCATTTTTGGAAAAAACAGGATCAGTAATTAGAGTTTTATCTCCTAATTTAATTAAAAAAGTAGCATGTCCTATCCAAGCTATATAATCCTCGTCTTTAAATTTTTCTAAATCTAATAATACTTTTTCTCTATTAACTACATGCTCATCTGGAACTGTCATATCAAGTTTTTTTTTTTCTTTATTGAAAACCTTAAATGACCATTTAAAATTTGTGTCTCTTTTTGGTGATCCCTCTGGATTTCTAAAAGTTCCATCTGACAAATGGTGATAGGGATTTTTATCCATAGCTATAGCTGAATGATTATATGAAAAAACTAAAATTAAAAAACTAATTAATATAAAAATCCTGGATAATAAAGTCTCAGTCTGCCTCATTAAATATTAAAAATATAAGAGAATTAAAATTATCAACGAAATTGAGACAAATATTGAAAAAATAACATAATTGCTTTTAATATTAAATTTTTCATAAATAATTTTATTAATTTTTTCCCAAAAAAGAACAATTAAAAATAAAACAATAGCAGGAATAATAAATTTAAACATGGATTCCTAATTAAGATTTTTTATCACCAACATATACAGAAACACCTCTTGAATTAATATCAACATCAAAATTCTTATGTAAAGGAGGGAAAGCTCTTTGAGAACAGTCCAATCTATCGCATGTCCTACACGAAACACCAATAGGAATCTCGGTAGACTTGTCGTTAATATTAATATTCTCTGTATAAACAAAATCTTTTGCATACTTTGCCTCACATCCTAGGCCTATTGATAAAATACTTTTGGACTGACCAAATCTACCGATACCTTTTTCAACAGTTCTTGCAATACAAACATACTTTTCTCCATTTGTCATCTTACTTACTGCTGCCTGAATAACTCCAGGTCTTGTTAAAGCGGAGTAAACATTCCATCTTGGACAGGCTCCTCCATATCTGGGTATTTCTATTCCCGATAATGAAAATCTTTTTGAAATATTACCAGCCATATCAACTCTTAAAAAATGAAATGGGATACCTGGTAATTTTGGATCTTGTAAACAAGTTACCCTATGAGCAACTTGTTCAAAGGAAGTTGCAAAAGTATTTTGCAATAGTTCTAAATCATATTTAAGTTTTTTACACTCAAAATGAAATAATCTATAGGGCATTAATATTGCAGCTCCACAATAATTTAATAAAGCAATTTTGGTTAATTTTTTGGACTCATCAGAGGGAAATGTAAATTTAGATAGATAATCCTCAATTTCTTTATTGGCACCCTCTTGGGCAATTTGAGCAGCTGCATGAAGTTTTTTTGTTTCTAAAGAACTATAATCACTTAATAAAAGTTCTTTTTTATTTTTATGAAATATCTTAGAAAAAGGCTTATCTTCCTCTGGGATTACATCTTTTACAGTTATTCCATATTCTGATTTCAAATAATCACAAAGAGCTATGTACCTTGTCCTTTTATTTTTTTGGACATCTTCGAAAACTTTATTGGCAAATTCCTCTAATTTTGGAAAATAATTTTTATTTTCTTGTAGAAAATCTGAAATAACTTCTCCAGGAAATGAGCTTTTTCTTCCATCTACAATTTTACCAGACATTTTTTCAATTTTATTAATTAATTCGTGATCTTTCTTTTTTAAAATATCACCTAATCTAACTATTGCTTTTCCTATTTTAGGATTTGTTCCAACAAGATCTTTTACTTCGGGACCTAAAATATCTAAATCTTCAAACAATTTATCATCTAAAATTTCTGATAAAGTATTTTCCAAATTGATATCTGATTTTGAGGTTAGTTGGGAAAGCTCAATATTCAATTTTTCACAAATTTTTAATAATAAATCTCCATCTATTTTTCTTTTTCCACCCTCAATTAGATTTAAATAACTGGGTGAGATACCTAATTCTTCAGCAAGTTTATTTGCTTGAAGACCTAGTTGCCTTCTAAAAGCCTTGATTTTTGGGCCTATTTTTAAATTTAATTGACTCATATTTTCATTTTGTAAATTTTGTAAATTTATTTTTACAAAATTTTTCCTCAATTTACAAGCTTTTTATACCTTTTTCTTGATTTTGTAAATCCTGTAAATTATAAAATTTACATGAACGATAAAATAAAAAATAACGAAAATGAGGCTCAAATCATAAATCATGAAGATTTAGCTAGGCATAATAGCAGAGGAATCTACATGCGAGATGATCATTGTGATTGGGGTTCAAGTGGAATGAAAGATCTAGTTGAGACCCTTAACGACTCAAACTAATTCTTCTAGTTCTATTTAATTCATTTCTTAAAAAAACACTTTAACATCACAGGATAGTAATAATGAGCGCAGAAAATATCTCATACGATTTAAAAAGATTTGCAGGAATAAAAAGAGATTATACTCCAGAAGAAGTTGAAAGACTAAGAGGTTCGATTAAAATCGAATATTCTCTTTGTAAACAACAATCAATGAAATTGTGGAAACTCCTAAATACAGAAAATTATGTAAATACTCTAGGTTCACTATCTGGTAATCATGCTGTGCAACATGCTAAGGCTGGATTAAAAGCAATTTATTTAAGTGGTTGGCAAGTAGCAGCTGATGCAAATAGTGCTGGGGAAATGTATCCTGATCAATCTTTATATCCTTATGATAGTGCTCCAAAATTAGTTGAGTCAATGAATAATGCTCTAATACGTGCTGATCAAATTCAACATATGGAGCTTAAAGATGGAGAGATGAAAAAGGAAAAAAGAGTAGATTACATGCTACCAATTATTGCTGATGGAGAAGCGGGATTTGGTGGTCCATTAAATGTTTTTGAATTAGCAAAAAAATTTATTAAAGCTGGTGCAGCTGGTGTTCACTTTGAAGATCAGTTAGCAAGCGAAAAAAAATGTGGTCACATGGGAGGCAAAGTTCTTGTTCCAACCGGTACTATGATTAAAAATTTAAAAGCAGCAAGGTTAGCGGCTGATATTGCTGACGTGCCATTAATTATTTTGGCTAGAACAGATGCTAACGCTGCAAAATTAATAACAAATGATCATGATGAAAATGATAAACCTTTTATGACAGGTGAAAGATCTCCGGAAGGATTTTATTATGTTAAAGCTGGAATTGATCAAGCTATTTCTAGAGGTTTAGCTTATGCTCCCTATTCAGATCTGATTTGGTGTGAAACTGCTACTCCTAATCTAGAGGAAGCAAAAAAATTTGCTGATGCAATCCATGAAAAATTTCCTGGTAAACTTCTAGCATATAATTGTTCTCCATCTTTTAATTGGAAAAAACATTTATCAGACTCAGAAATAGCATCGTTTCAACAAGAAATTAGTAAAATGGGTTATAAGTTTCAATTTATCACTCTAGCTGGATTTCATACTCAAAATATTGCGATTTTTGAACTTGCTGAAAAATATAAAAATGAGGGTATGACTGCATACTCAAAAATTCAAGAGCAAGAGTTTGCCCGTGAAAAAGACGGATATACTAGTGTAAAACATCAAAGAGAAGTTGGTACTTCTTATTTTGACGCCGTATCTAATACTATTAGTAGTGGTAAAAGCTCTACTAATGCAATGGAAGGCTCTACAGAGTCTGAGCAATTTTAAAAAACAATTCTCTTAAAATAATTATTACTAACTGACCTATTTTTGGGTCAGTTAGTTTAATCCATTTATTTTAATGAATTTCTTTCTAATTTAGTAGCTGTATGCTATTAGCCCTTATGGTAAAAAAAAATTTTGGTTTTGGGACACAAATTAGAAAATCTCCATATTTTGATTCTACTGTTAAGTGGGGTGCAACAGGTTTTTCAGTCTACAATCATATGTACATACCAAGAGATTTTGGGAGTCCTGAACAAAATTTTTGGAATTTAATACAAAAATCTATCTTGTGCGATGTTGCAGTTGAAAGACAAGTTGAAATTACTGGTCCAGATGCTTACAAATTTATTCAATTACTTACACCTAGAGATCTTTCAAAACTAGCAATAGGTCAGTGCAAATATGTCTTAATTACTAACAATGAAGGTGGAATTTTAAATGATCCAGTGCTTTTAAGATTAGCTGAAAATCATTTTTGGCTATCGCTTGCTGATAGTGACATTGTTTTATGGGCCAAAGGTGTGGCTGTAAATTCTGGATTAAATGTAAATATAGTTGAGCCAGATGTATCTCCACTACAATTACAAGGACCCACATCAGGTGAAATAATGATTAAACTTTTTGGTGAAAGCATTAAAGATCTTAAGTATTATTGGTTCAGGGAATTGAATTTAGATGGAATTCCACTTATTGTTTCAAGAACAGGATGGTCTAGTGAATTTGGTTATGAAATTTTTCTAAGAGATGGTTCCAAAGGAAACTTGCTTTATGAGAAAATTATGGATGCAGGGAAAGAATTTGATATTCAGCCAGGACACACATCATCAATAAGAAGAATTGAAGGGGGAATGCTCTCATATCATGCAGATGCTGATATCAATACAAATCCATTTGAATTAGGTCTTGATAGATTGGTTAATTTAGAAAGTGAAATCAATTTTATAGGAAAAGAAGCATTAAAAAAAATAAAACAAGCAGGTATTAAAAGAAAACAAGTTGGTTTAGAACTAGATTGTGATCCATTAAAAGGACCCAATACAGACTTCTGGTCAATATATATTAATGATAAAAAAATTGGTAAAGTCACTTCTGCTGTTTACTCACCTCGTTTAAAGAAAAATATTGCATTAGCAATGGTTAATATTAAATACTCAGATATTGGAAAAAAATTGAGAGTTATTGCTGATGAAAAAGAATTTAGCTCAACTGTAATTGAAAAACCTTTTTATGATCCAAAGAAAAAAATTGCTTCTATTTAAGATTTAATATTGTAACCTTTTTTTAAGAGCTTTGAGACAATTATTACACACAAAATTAAAAAAGCAATCATAGAGCTAACACTAATCCATATATTAAAATCTGATACACCATAAAAAGCAAATCTTAAACCGTTAATCAAATAAACCACTGGATTAAAGTAGGTCACTGTTTGCCAAAAAGGTGGTAACATGTCTAAAGAATATAAACTTCCCCCTAAAAAAACCATTGGGGTAATAATTAAAGTAGGTACAACTGACATTTGTTCAAAATTAGAACTCATTAGGCCTATCAAAAATCCAAATAGAGCAAAGGTAAATGCGACTAATATAAGTAACAAAATCATTAATATTGGTTTTTCAACATAAACATCTACAAAAAATGTTGAGGTAAAAAATATAACAACTCCAACAATTAAAGTTTTAGTTGCACCAGCACCCACAAACGCCAAAACAACTTCAAAAGTAGAAATTGGAGCAGCCAAAATCTCATAAATTGTACCATTGAATTTAGGAAAGAAAATTCCAAATGATGTATTGCTGATTGATTGTGTTAACAATGTTAACATTAATAAGCCAGGTACAATATAGGAACCATAACTAATACCATCAATATTTTCTACATATCCTCCAATAACGGAGCCAAATACAATAAAATATAATGATGTAGACAAAACTGGGGATAACAACGATTGTCCTAACGTCCGTCTAAATCTATCCATTTCATGAAGATATATTGCTTTAGAGCCTTGATAATTAAATTTCATTGTCTTCCCTCACCAAACTAACAAAAACTTTCTCCAAAGTATTTTGTTCAGTTTTTAAATCTGCAAGTTTAAGTCCCGCATCTTTTAAATCCTGCAATAAATTAGTAATACCAGTTTGTTTAGCTTTAACATTATAAATATAATTTAAAGACATCTGATTACTTCCTATAGTTAAATTATAATTATTAAGTGAACTTGGAATTTGAAAAATTTTACTCTGTAGTTCAATAGTTAATTTTTTAGTTCCCATTTTTTTTAAAAGCTCTTTTGTTTGATCTACTATTATAATTTCTCCTTGATTAATTACACCAACTCTATCAGCAATTGCTTCGGCTTCCTCTATATAGTGAGTAGTTAAAATTATTGTCACACCAGTATCTCTTAATGCTTCAACAATTTTCCACATATCTTGTCTTAGCTCAACATCTACACCTGCAGTAGGCTCATCTAAAAATAATATACTTGGCTCATGAGATAGGGCTTTTGCAATTAAAACTCTCCTTTTCATTCCGCCTGATAATTGTCGAAGTCTGAGATCTTTTTTATCCCATAAGCTCAACTCTTTTAAAATTTTTTCTATATGTTTAGGATTTGATTTTTTTCCATAAAGGCCTCTCGAATAGGAAACGTTATTAAATACAGTTTCAAATTGCTCCAATGTTAATTCTTGGGGAACAATCCCAATTCTTGATCTAGTTTCTCTATAATCTTTTATAATATCATAATTATCTACTGTAACTTTTCCAGAGGACGGAGTAACAATTCCACAAATGATGCTTATTAATGTTGTCTTGCCTGCTCCATTAGGTCCAAGCATTGCAAAAATTTCACCTTTTTTTATTTTTAAATTTATATTTTTTAAGGCAGCAAAACCATTATCATATACTTTTGATAGATCTCTAATAGCTATTTGATTATCTGACATTACATCAGATATATAACTATTAATTTTCTTAATACAATCTAGTAATATTAAAATCTTTTAACTTTAAAAACTATTAATGGCAAAAAGGTAGCCACTACAAAAGACAAAAATAACAAAGATTGCGACACAAAAGGTGCAAACAATTCTTTTGGCATAAATATTCCTACTAACAAACTTTTAGAAAAATCTGTGATGAAAAAAAAGATCTAAAGTGCGTAGAGTTAGGAAATAGTTGGATTAAAGCTATGGAAACTAACTTAGCTAGTATGGAGGCAAATTTAGATGAAAAAGATAAATTTAAACACAAAGAGGATATTCAAAATAATCGTAATCATTTAAATAGTCTCAAGGGTAAAAGTTCAGCTGAGTGGAAAGAATACGCAACTAAATGTATGATTGAAATAATGGATAATAAGGTATAAGTATAATCATAAAGGGGTGTCTTAACAGACTGAGATTAAACCCTAAGAACCTGTCCGGTAATTCAGAAAGGGATAATAATGGATAAATTTTTTTTTTTAAGTCAATCTACATCACTAACATTAGTTATTATTATAAGTTTAATATTTGTTTTTTTAGGCTTATATAATTCGAAAAAATATCAAGGTCTAAATAACTATTTAACTGCCAATAGAAACATTGGATTATTTTCTTTAACAACAAGTTTGACTGCTTCAGCTTTGGGAGCATGGATTTTGTTTGGTCCAGCTTCAGCGGCAACATGGGGAGGAATAGGGGCTATCATAGGATATTCACTAGGTACAGCCTTTCCAATGTTTTTTTTAATTTATCTTGGAAGAAAAATTAGAAAAGAATTTCCAAAAGGATCTTCTTTAGTTGAGTTTATGAGAAAAAAGTT
>JACWDK010000014.1 GCA_014654165.1 Pelagibacterales bacterium SAG-MED13
TCTTTTAATGTCACCTAAGGTTTTATTATAATCAATTATTTCTTGTTGAATTGGATTAAGCTTTAAACCAAAATCATTAATATAATTTTGTAATTTTTCAGTGATATCAAGGTTTGCACCCATTGTATTAAAGCTTTTTCTTTAATATCTCATTTATTAATTGAGGATTAGCCTTACCACCAGAAGCTTTCATTGCTTGACCAACAAAAAATCCAAATAATTTTTCTTTACCTTGTTTGTATTCAACTGCCTTTTCTCTATTATCATTTATTATTTTATCTATTAGAGCCTCAAGTGCTTTAGGATCACTCTGTTGTTTTAATCCTTTTTCCTCAACAATTTTTTGTGGATCTTTATTTCCATCCATCATTAACTCAAATACTGTTTTGGCAATTTTTCCTGAAATTGTTCCATTTTTAATTAAATTAATCAGTATTGCTAAATTCTTAGCGCTTATTGGGCTTTGAGAAATTTCTATATTTCTGCTATTTAAAACAGCGAATAACTCACCAGTAATCCAATTAACTGCTAGTTTTATATCTTTATTTTTGCCCATCTTCGCAACAACTTCTTCAAAGTATTTTGCTGTATCGATATCTGAAACTAGTATATTTGCTTCGTAAGGGGATAGTTTAAATTCATCAATAAATCTTTTCTTTTTATCATCTGGTAACTCAGGAATGTCAGACTTAAGTTTATTAATAAATTCATCAGAAACTTCTAAAGGTAATAAGTCTGGATCTGGAAAATATCTATAATCATGTGCATCTTCCTTTGATCTCATAGATCTTGTCTCATTTTTTTTAGTATCAAATAATCTAGTTTCTTGGTCAATTGAATTACCTTCCTCTATTAAATCAACTTGTCGATTAGCTTCATATTCAATAGCCATTTGCATAAATTTTATTGAGTTAACATTCTTAATCTCACATCTTGTCCCTAAATCTTTAGAGCCTTTTATTCTAACTGATACATTAACATCGGCTCTTAATGACCCTTCCTGCATATTACCATCACATGTTCCCAGATATCTCATAATTGATCTTAATTTTTTTATATAAACACTAACTTCCTCTGGAGATCTAAGATCTGGTTTACTTACAATTTCCATTAAAGCTACTCCAGATCTATTTAAGTCTACAAAAGTATTTTGTGGGTCAAGATCATGAATACTTTTTCCAGCATCTTGTTCTAAATGTAATCTTTCTATACCAACTTCTTTTTGTCCATCTGGCATATCTAAAATAACATTACCCTCACCTACTATTGGATCTTTGAATTGAGAAATTTGATATCCTTGAGGCAAATCTGCGTAAAAATAGTTTTTTCTATCAAATACTGAACGCTTGTTTATTTTTGCATTAAGACCTATACCGGTTTTAATTGCTTGTTTTACACAGAACTCATTAATAACAGGTAGCATTCCTGGAAAAGCTGCATCAACTAAACTTACTTGAGTATTTGGTTCTGCTCCAAATTTTGTTGATGAAGTTGAAAATAGTTTTGACTCAGAAGTAACTTGAGCATGAACTTCTAGACCAATAATTACTTCATACTGATTATCTTTTCTAGAAATTAGATATTCTGATTTATTTTTACTCATTTTATCCACCAATCAGTAATTTTATTTTTAAAATCAATTTTTTCTTCCATTGCATAGGCAATATTAAGTATATTTTGCTCATCAAAAGCTTTTCCAATTATTTGAAGTCCTAAAGGATAACCTTTAGAGTCGTGACCTGCTGGAATAGAAATACCAGGAAGACCTGCCAAATTAACAGGTACTGTAAAAATATCATTTAAATACATTGAAACTGGATCATCTTTCTTTTCACCAATTTTAAATGCAGCACTTGGAGTTGAAGGGGTTAATATTGCATCAACTTTTTTGTATGCTTCATCGAAGTCATTTTTGATTAATTTTCTAACTTTTTGAGCTTTAAGATAATAGGCATCATAATAACCTGATGATAAAACATAAGTTCCAATCATAATTCTTCTTTGGACTTCAGCACCAAAACCTTCTGACCTCGTTTTTTCGTACATATCTATTAAATTTTCTCCCTTAGCTCTAAATCCATATTTAACACCATCATATCTGGCTAAATTTGATGAAGCCTCAGCTGGAGCTACAATATAGTAAGTAGGTAAAGCATAACTAGTATGAGGAAGTGAAATGTCAATTACCTCAGCACCACAATCTTTAATATAGTTAATCCCTTTTTGCCAAAGATCTTCGATTTCTTTGGGCATACCATCAACTCTATATTCCTTGGGTATTCCAATTTTTTTACCCTTAATATTATTGGTTAATTCTTTACTATATTCATTTCTTTTAAAATTGATTGAAGTAGAGTCTTTTGAGTCATATGAGCTAATAACTTCCTGAAGCAATGCACAATCTTTTACATTCTGAGCCATAGGACCTGCTTGATCTAAAGATGAAGCAAATGCAACAATTCCATAACGTGAACAACTTCCGTATGTTGGTTTTAAACCTACTGTTCCAGTAAATGAAGCAGGCTGTCGAATAGAACCGCCTGTGTCAGTACCAATAGTAATTGGAGTTAATTGACCAGCTATTGCTGATGCTGAACCACCAGAGGAGCCTCCAGGAACTAAATTTTTGTCAATTGGGTTCTGTACATTTCCGAAAAAACTTGTCTCATTCGATGAGCCCATAGCAAATTCGTCACAATTTAATTTTCCAAGAAGAATGGCCCCTTCGTTCCAAATATTCTGGGTTACAGTAGACTCATAAGTTGGTACAAAATTATTTAGAATCTTGCTTCCCGCAGTAGTTCGAATATCTTTTGTGCAAAATAAATCTTTAACAGCTATTGGGATCCCAGGTAATTTTAAATCTAAATTTGGATTTTGATCAAATTTTTTTGCTTTATCAAGAGCAGATGAATAGTCTTCTGTAATATAAGTATTAAGTCCTTTTGATTTTTTAGATCTATTGACAAATGCTTTTGTAATTTCTTCTGAGGAAATTTTTTTATTTTTTATATTTTTTACTAATTCTGAAAGAGATTGTTTTGTTATTTCTGACATTATTCAATAACCTTTGGAACAACAAAATAGTCCTCATTATCTTGAGGAGAATTTTTGACTATTTGTTCTCGTATATCATTACTTTTTACTTCATCAGATCTTAATTTGAGTGTTGTTTCAGCTACAGATGTTAGGGGTTGAATTTTGTCAGTTTTAAGTTCATTAAGTTTTTCTATAAATTTGAAAATAGAATTTAAATCATCAGCCAATTTCTCAGCTTTTTGATTGTCTACAGATATTCTTGATAGTTTTGATATATGTTTTATTGTTTTAAGATCTATACTCATATGCTATTTAAATATGTCGCAAACTATCACTTAAGTTTAGAATATACAATATGATGACCTTAGAAGAATTCAAAAAAAAACAGTCAGATAGGTCAAGATTATTAGGTTTAGATCTTGGATCTAAAAGAATAGGTGTGTCTATTTGTGACGAAAAGCAATTAATTGCTACACCCTTTAAAACAATAATTAGAGCAAGTGCTGATGAGCTAATAAATGAGATAAAAAATTTAATTAATGAAAATAATATAAAAGGTATCATTGTTGGAAATCCCTTAAATATGGATGGATCTTTAGGCAGATCTACTCAATCAATCAAAGATACTTCTAATTATATTGAAAATAATATTGATATCCCAGTTTGTTTGTGGGATGAAAGATTATCAACAGTTGGGGCATTTAATTTATCAAGTCAATTAGATGTAAATGTAAGTAAAAGAGAAAAAAAAATTGATGAAAATGCTGCTGCTTTTATATTGCAGGGTGCTATTGATTTTTTAAACAATTAAAGCTTGCTATTATAGAGCTTTATAGTTATAGAGTTGGTTTTAATGGCAATTAAAACAGATAAAGCTATTAAAATTTCCCAAAAACATTTGTTAGGTATCCAAGATCTATCGATCAACGATGTGAACTTAATTCTCGACGAAGCTCACACATTTATAAAAGTAAATCAGAGTAAAAATAAGAAAATAGATGTTTTAAGAGGTAAAACACAAATAAATCTCTTTTTTGAACCCTCTACAAGAACCCAAAGCTCTTTTGAATTAGCAGGTAAAAGATTAGGTGCTGATGTAATGTCTATGAACATTAGTAACTCAGCGATTAAAAAAGGTGAAACGTTAATTGATACTGCGATGACTTTAAATGCTATGCACCCAGATATTATTGTGGTTAGACATCAAGACTCTGGTGCTTGTAATTTACTTTCACAAAAAGTTAATTGTGCTGTCTTGAATGCAGGAGATGGAAGAAGAGAACACCCCACTCAAGCATTGTTAGATGCTTTAACAATTATAAATCGTAAAAAAAAAATTGAAGGCCTAAAGATTGCAATTTGTGGTGATATACTACATTCAAGAGTAGCAAGGTCTAATATTTATTTACTCAATATGCTGGGAGCCGAAGTTAATATAATTGCACCAACCAATTTAATGCCAAAAGAAATAGAAAAATTTGGAGTTAATGTTTTCACTGATATGAAAAAAGGTTTAAAGGATTGTGATATTGTTATGATGCTAAGACTCCAAAATGAAAGAATGACAAGTTCTTTTCTTTCATCAAATAGAGAATATTATGAATATTATGGATTAACACCTGATAAACTTGAGTGTGCTAAAAGTGATGCTCTAATAATGCATCCAGGACCAATGAATAGAGGAATAGAAATTGATACAATATTAGCAGACGACATAAACAAAAGTGTGATTAAAGAACAAGTAGAACTAGGTGTCGCTGTAAGAATGGCTTGTTTAAAAATGTTTTGTATATAAATGAAAAAACAATATTTTATAAATGCTAATATTCTAGACCCTCATAACTCAATAAATGAAGTTGGAGGCTTAATAATCAGTGAGGATGGTAAAATTGAGGCTATAGGAAAAAAAGTAAATACTAATAACCTACCCTCCAGAGAAAAACCCATAGATTTAAAAGGTAAATACATTTTCCCAGGATTAGTAGACATGAGAGTTTTTGTTGGGGAACCAGGGTATGAGTATAAAGAAAACTTTAGAACTCTTAGTAATGCAGCTTTATCAGGAGGCGTAACATCTGTTGTGACTATGCCAAATACTGACCCAGTTATAGATAACGTATCAATTGTGGATTTTTTAAAGAGGAGAGGAAGAGATAAATCAAAAATTAATATTTTTCCATGTGCTTCTTTAACAAAAAATATCGAAGGTACTAATATGACTGAATTTGGCTTATTACAAGGTAAGGGAATAATTGCATTTACAGATGGTATTAAAACAATCCAAAATCCTAGATTAATGTCCAGAATAATGAACTCAGCAAAAGATCTAGGATGCTTAATTATGCAACATGCTGAAGATTATGAACTTGCAAAAAATGGTATGATTAATTCAGGTATTATTGCTTCAAAACTAGGTTTAGCTGGTATACCTGAAATAGCTGAAAGAATTTTAATTGAAAGAGATTTAACTTTATTGGAAAAAGTTAAATGCAGATATCATATATCACAATTGTCGTCACAAAAATCAATTGATGTAATTGAACAAAGAAAAGAAATAGTGAAATTTACATCAGGAGTTTCAATTAATAATTTGTCTTTAAATGAAAACGATATAGGAGATTTCAGAACATTTTTAAAACTATCTCCGCCATTAAGAAGAGAAGAAGATAGAATTGCATTAGTTCAAGGTTTAAAAGATGAATTAATAGATGTTATCGTTTCAGATCACAAACCAGAAGATGAGGAGTCTAAGAGATTAACTTTTTCTCAAGCTGCAACAGGTGCATCAGGCATAGAAACTCTTCTATCCCTTAGCTTGGAATTGTACCATAATGGATCCCTTAAATTAGAAACAATTATAAAAGCACTTACTTCAAATCCAGCAAAAGTACTTAAAATTAATAAAGGAAATCTTTCAATCGGTAATGATGCCGATTTATGTATTGTTGATATAGATAAACCATGGATTGTAAAAAAAGAAAAACTAGTTTCTAAATCAAAAAATACTTCTATTGAGGACAAAAAACTTCAAGGAAAAGTTATAAATACATTTGTAAAAGGTAAAGAATTATTTAAGCTATAGAATGGACATTTTAATTATAGGTACAATTAGTTACCTTATGGGTTCAATTCCATTTGGCTTTATTTTAACAAAAATTTTTTTAAAAAAGGATATAAGAGATATTGGTTCAGGAAATATTGGTGCAACTAATGTACTAAGAACTGGAAATAAAATTGTTGGATACATAACTTTATTTCTTGATATCATAAAAGCAGTTATCCCAATAATGTATGTAAAATATAATTTTCCAGATTTACTTTATGTTGCATCTCTAAGTGCTTTTTTAGGTCATGTGTATCCTGTTTGGCTAAAGTTCAAAGGAGGTAAAGGAGTAGCAACTTATGTTGGAATTTTATTTACTTTAAATTTTTACTTTGGTTTAATTTTTATAATTTCATGGTTAATAACATTTGGTGTTTCAAAATATTCATCTCTATCGTCCTTAGTGGCATCCATTTCTATACCAATATATTTGATAATTTTAACTCAATTTGATCAGGCATTTTTTTTTACAATCATTTTTGTTTTAATATTTTTCAACCATAGAGAAAATATTAAAAGATTAAGAAATAAAGAAGAAACTAAGACAAAAATTTATTAATTTGACTATCTAACTCTTTTGAGTAATTTGTAGACTATGAATTTAGTCATAGTAGAAAGTCCAGCAAAAGCAAAAACTATTAACAAATATTTAGGTGATGAATACAAAGTTTTAGCTAGTTATGGCCATATTAGAGATCTTCCTTCTAAGAATGGTTCAGTTGACCCTGACCAGGGGTTTAAAATGGAATGGGAAGTTGATAGTTTTTCAAAAAAATATCTTAAAGAAATTACAGATGCTGCGAAAGATTCTTCTAAGATAATATTAGCGACCGACCCAGATAGAGAGGGTGAAGCTATAGCTTGGCACGTAAAAGAGTATTTGAACGAAAAAAAACTCTTAAAAGATAAAGAAATAGAACGAGTAGTTTTTAATGAGATTACAAAGAAAGCTGTTATTCACGGAATTGAAAATCCAAGACAAATCGAACCATTACTAGTTGATGCATATATGGCTAGAAGAGCATTAGACTATTTAGTTGGTTTTAATATTTCACCAATACTTTGGACAAAATTACCGGGGTCGAAATCTGCTGGGAGAGTTCAGTCTGTAGCTTTAAAATTAATTACCGAAAGAGAGCATCAAATTGAATCTTTTAAACCGGATGAATTTTGGACTTTAAGTGTAAAATTTACTGATAACAAAAATCAAGCTATTGAAGCTAGTATTAGTCAACTTGATAATAATAAAATTGAAAAATTATCATTTAAAAATAAAGAGGAAATTAATAAAGCTATTTCAAGTATAAATAATAAAAAATTTAATATAACTGATATATCTAGTAAAGTAATTAATCGAAATCCCTCAGGTCCATTTACTACGTCTACACTTCAACAAACTGCTTCAAGCAGATTAGGTTTTGGAGCCTCAAGAACAATGCAAATTGCACAAAAGCTTTATCAAGGCATCGAAATAGAGGGAGAAACAGTTGGATTAATTACTTATATGAGAACTGATGGAACTAACTTATCAAAAGATGCTATTGGTGATTTCAGAGAATATATTAAAAAAGAAATAGGTAATGAATACTTGCCAAAATCTGAACTTAATTATTCAGGAAAAAAAGCAAAGAATGCTCAAGAAGCACATGAAGCTATTAGACCTACGGATATTATAAGATCACCTCAAAGTATTAAAAGATATTTAAGTACAGATCAAAATAAACTTTACGATTTAATTTGGAGTAGAGCTTTATCTTCTCAGATGGAGTCAGCAAGATTTAATAGAAATACTATAACTATAACATCAGATAATAACGATACGATTTGTAAAGCTAGTGGTTCTGTTTTGAAATTTGATGGTTTTTTAAAAATCTATAATAATCCAAATAAAGATGATGACGAGACTATTCTACCATCAGTGTCTAAGGGACTTGTTAATATAGAGGCTTTAATAGACGAACAACATTTTACACAACCACCACCAAGATACTCTGAGGCCAGTTTAGTTAAAAAGCTTGAAGAACTTGGTATAGGTAGACCATCCACGTATGCAAGTATTATCTCTACAATAGCTAATAGAGGGTATGCAGAAATATTAAATAAAAGATTTTTTCCTACTGATAGGGGGAAATTGATTTCTGCGTTTTTAGAAAAATTATTTTCTAAATATGTAGACTACAATTTTACTGCTGGTTTAGAGGATCAGCTCGACGAAATTACTACGGGAAAAGAAAGTTGGATCAAAGTTTTAGAATTATTTTGGAAAGATTTTCATAGTAATGTATCTGAAGTAAAAGAAAAAAGAACTAGAGAAGTTTTAGATCTTTTAAATGATAGTTTAGGAGATTTGGTTTTTGATAAAGACGAGAGAGGAAATATTACAAGAAAATGTCAGTTATGTGATACTGGAACTCTTAGTTTAAAGAATAGTTTTAGAGGTGGGGCCTTCATTGGCTGTTCAAATTATCCAGATTGTAAATTTACGCGACCTTTATCTAAAGCAAAAGCTGCTGCACAAGCACAATTAGCTGAACCAAAATTTATTGGAAAACACGATAATGGCAATGATATATATCTAAAAAATGGTAGATTTGGTCCCTACCTTCAATATGAAAAAATTCAAGGAGACATAAAAGATAAAGAAAAAATTAAGAAAAAAAAGAAAACTAAGAAACTTAAATCAGATGTTAATGAACTTTTAAAAAATGTTTCTATACCCAAAGGATTAAAGTTAGAGGATATTGATTTAGAAAAAGCTCAATTTTTATGTTCTTTACCAAAATCTTTGGGAATGAATCCTGAAAATCAAAAAGAAATCACATTAAATACTGGAAGATTCGGTCCATACTTAAAGTGTGAAAATAAATCAGCTCGTATAGAAAACATTGAAGAGATTTTTTCAATTGGGTTGAATAGAGCGATAACATTAATAGCTGAAGCAAAACCTGGAAGAATGTCTTCATCAATGATCAAAGATTTAGGAGAACACCCTGAAGATAAAAAACCAGTTCGAATAATGAAAGGTCAATATGGTCCTTACATTAAATATAAATCTCTTAATGCAACAATACCTGAAGAAAAAGATCCCACAGAACTTACTATGGAAGAGGCATTGATATTGATTGAAAAAAGGAAAGAATACGATAAATCTAAGAAATCAAAAAATAGGAAATCAAAATGAGTTACGAAGATAAGATAAAAGAACTAGGAATAACTTTACCAGAAGCTAAAGCCCCAGTTGGAAATTATGTAGCAGCAAAAACTTTGGGTAAAATATTATTCATCTCAGGACAAATATCAATTAACGAAAATGGTCAATTAATAAAAGGTAAAATTGGAAAAGATCTAGATACGGAAGCAGGATATAATGCTGCTAAAAGATGTGCGTTAAGTATTATTGCACAAGTTAAAAAAGCTTGTGGAAATGACTTATCAAAAGTTAAATCATGTATAAAATTAACTGGATTTGTTAATTCTACTGAAGAATTTACTGAACAACCAAAAGTAATTAATGGTGCCTCTGATTTAATAGCATCAATTTTTGGAGAATCTGGAATGCATACAAGAGCTGCAGTAAGCACAAATAGTTTACCGCTTGGAGTTTCAGTTGAGGTTGATGCTATATTTGAATTAGAATAATTTTTTATCTACCTATACTGAAATATTTAAAACCTTGAGCTTTTATTTTAGATGGAGAATATATATTTCTCATATCATAAATAATAAATTTTTTTCCTTTTGAGAGATTTTTAAAATTTATTGATTTAAAATCATTCCATTCTGTATGAATAATAACTAAATCTGCACCCTCTACTGATTTTTTTATACTATCGATATACAAAACATTTTTAATTTTACTAAATTCTTTTTTATAACCAGTGGGATCATAATATCTGATAATTGCACCCATTTTTGTTAACTTAGGTATCATTTTAAGACAAGAAGAGTCCCTCATATCATCGGTATTAGCTTTAAAAGTAACGCCTAAAAATGTTATTTTTTTATTCTTTATTTTTTTATTAAGTATTTCATTAACTCTATTTAATAGAAGATTAGATCTATTTTCATTAGATTTAATTACTGAATTAATTAATGTTAAATTAGTCTTAAACCTCTTACCTGTTGAAATTATCGCCTTAGTGTCTTTTGGAAAACAAGAGCCCCCATAGGCAGGGCCAGCTCTTAAAAAACGACTTCCAATTCTTTTATCTAAACCCATACCTATAGATATATCTTCAATATTTATATCTGTTTTTTCGCATAAATTTGCTATTTCATTTATAAATGTTATTTTTGTAGCAAGAAAAGCATTTGATGAATACTTGATAAGTTCTGCCGCTCGTCGAGATGTATGAATATATTGAGCTCCTTTTGAAATTAAAGGTGAGTATAAATTTTTCATTATACGATTTGTTTTTTTGTCATTTGAACCAATTACTATTCGGTCTGGAAATATGAAATCTCTTATAGCTTCACCTTCTCTTAAAAATTCAGGATTTGAAACAACAGAAAAACTTTTTCTACTGTTCTTTTTTAACAAAATTTTTTCAATATCATCTCCTGTTGTAACTGGAACAGTAGATTTAGTAATGATTATTTTGAACTTATTGATTGAAGATCCTATTGTTTGAGCTACGTTATAAATTTGACTTAGATCAGCAGATGTACCATTTTTTTTAGTTGGTGTGCCAACACAAATAAAAATTATATCTGAATTTTCAATAGATTCTTTCAGATTTGTAGAAAATGTTAATCGTTTATTTCTATAGTTTTTAATTACAAGCTCTGAGAGACCTGGCTCAAAGATTGGGACAATTCCATTTTTTAAAGATTTTATTTTTGATGAGTCTTTATCGACACAAACTACATCATTACCTAAATCAGCAAAACAAACCCCACTCACTAAACCAACATAACCAGTGCCTATCATGCATAGTTTCATAATTTAGAAATTTCTACTGTTGATTTGATATATCCACGCATACTTCCACAATCTAAATAACGTCCTGAAAAATTATGTGCAATAAATTTTTTATTATCACTTATCAATGATTGAATTGCGTCTGTAATATGAATTTCCCCACCTTTTCCAGGTTTTTGTTTTGATAATTTTTGAAATATATCTCTAGGTAAGATATATCTACCAATCACTGCTTTATTAGATGGTGCGTTTTTAATTGATGGTTTTTCAATCACATCTTTAATCAAATAATCTTTTTTATTTAATCTATTACCTAGTTTATAAATACCCCATCTTGAAACAGTTCTTTTATTAACATTCATACTAGCCATTACAGAAGAATTGTACTGATTATGAATTTTAATCATCGATTTTGAACAATTTTTTTTAATAATAAGATCATCAGGTAATAACATCAAAAAAAATTTATCCTTAATAAATTTTCTAGTCTTTAGAACTGCGTCACCAGTTCCAAGAGGTTTATCTTGATAAACAAACTTTATCATTTTTTTAAATTTTAAAATTTTTTTGTATTCTTTAATAACTCTTGGATCTTTTTTTTTGTTTATTATTGATTTATAAAATTTATCATTATAAAAGTAATTCTTTATCATAATTTTTTTTTTAGAGATTATAAAAATCACTTCTTTTATACCGGCATCAATACATTCTTCTAAAATATACTCAATTCCTGGCTTACCATTTATTGGGAGTAGTTCTTTAGCAAAAACGCTTGTAAGTGGTAACAATCTTGTTCCCAAACCGGCCAATGGAATAATTGCTTGTTTAATCATTTAAATGTTTTACTTATTAAATCGTTTTATACAAATGAAAATTTTATTAAACAATAATGATTTAAATAGGGCATTAAAAAACGTCTTAAAATTAGGATTTGTCCCCACTATGGGTAGTATCCATGATGGACACAAATCATTAATTGATAAAAGTAAAATTGAATGTAAGGAGACACTTGTAAGTATATTTGTTAATCCAAAACAGTTTAATAATAAAAATGATTTTCAAAATTATCCCAAAAATATAAAAAAAGATCTTTCATTACTTAAAAAAATGAAAGTTAATTATGTTTACTTGCCAAGCTATAAAGATGTTTACTATCCAAAAAAAAGGATGAAAATTTCAATTAATAAAAACGATAAGATATTATGTGCAAAATTTAGAAATGGTCACTTCGAAGGGGTTCTCGAAGTAATGGATAGATTAACAAATTTAATTAATCCTTATAAAATATATATGGGAGAGAAAGATTATCAACAATTGTATTTAGTAAGAAATTATATTAATAAAAAGTACAAGACTAAAGTTGTTTCTTGTAAGACTATAAGAAATAAAAATAAATTAGCTTTATCGTCAAGGAATTTTCATCTTACAAATAAAAATTTGAATATTGCCGAAAAAATATCACAAAATTTACTAAGTTTTAAAAAGAAATTAATTAAAGAAAAAGTTATTTCACGATCTATAAGTTTAAAAAAATTAGAATTAATTAGACTATTTAAAATTAATATAGAATATCTTGAGTTAAGAAATAAAAAAAATCTGAAAAAAACGAATAAAATTAAAAATTCTAAGTTATTTTTTGCTTATTATATAAACAAAATAAGGTTAATTGATAATTACTAAGAGTTATAAAAAATATGCACCAACACCTAAAAAAGAAACAAAACCTATCACATCAGTTATTGTTGTTACAAAAACACTTGATGCGATAGCAGGATCAATATTCATTTTTTTTAAAGTAACTGGCACTAATATGCCAAATAAACCAGCTACAATCATAGTAAGTACCATTGATACTGAAATAATCAATGATAATTGAAAATCTTGAAACCAGATTTGTACTATAAATGAACTAATTATTGCAAAGATGAATCCATTTAAAATTCCTATGTTAAATTCTTTTAAAATATTTTGATTAAAATTATTTTTTGTTAAATCATTAGTAGCAAGTGTTCTTATAGTAACTGCAAGTGTTTGCATTCCTGCATTACCTCCCATTGAGGCAACTATTGGCATCAAAAATGCTAAAACAACCATTTGTTCGATTGTTGCTCCAAACAAACTTATACAATATGTGGCGAGAAATGCAGTAAATAGATTTAGTAAAAGCCAATTAAATCTTCTTTTTGTTTTTGTTATCACGCCGTCAGTAATTTCTTCATCTCCAACACCTGCTAATCTTAAAGTATCTTCTTCAGCTTCTTCTTTTAAAACAGTCAGAACATCGTCTGAGGTAATCATACCAACTAATTTATTATTCTTATCGATTACACAAGCAGAATTAAGACCATAGTTTTCAAACATATTACCAACTTCCTCTTTATCCATGTCAACTGGTACTAAAAAAGTTGAGTCCTCCATTATAGATGACATCTCCGTTTCTCTAGAAGTTCTTAAAACTTTTGAGGAAGACACAGTTCCAACAGGCTTAAAATTTTCATCTACTATAAAAATTTCTAAAAATTCCTCTGGTAGATCTTTGTTTTCCCTTAAATAATCTATTGTTTGGCCAACTGACCAATTAGCTGGAATTGCAGTAAATTCTCTTTGCATTAATCTTGCAGCTGTATCTTCTGGATAACTTAATCCCTCCAATAATGCAAAACGGTCTTTGGGCGGTAATAAACTTAAAATTGAATTTTTTTCTTTCTCATCAACATTTTCTAAAATTGCTATAGCATCATCAGACTCAAGATTTTTAAGAATACTAACTATAGACTCTGAAGATAAATATTTTATAATCTCTGTTTGTACTGACTCATTTAATTCAACAAAAACTTCAGGGTCAATTTTAAAATTATTAAGTTTGATAAGATTTTCTCTGTCTGTTTGACCTAGATGTTCAATTATATCGGCTGCATCAGCTGGATGCATCTCTTTAAAAGAATTTGTTATAAATAAAGCATCATTATTAGCTATTTTATCTGTAACAACTTTTATATACTCTTTATTAAATTCAAAATTGACTTTTTTGTCTTTGATTTTTTTAATTAAAGTCATAAATTTACCTATAATTCTGACGCAACTTTTAATACATAATAAGAAGAATACAATTTTTAAATGAATATTGAGATCAAAAAGTCCAAAAATCCAGTAAAATATGAAGACGCTATTAGACTAATGGAAAAAAGATTGATTGATATAATTCAAAAAAAATCTGAAGATTTAATATGGATTTTAGAACATGAAAATCTGTATACTGCAGGATCATCCTTCAAAGAAAATGAAATAATAGATAAATCAATAAAAATTTATAAATCTAATAGAGGAGGTAAAATTACTCATCATGGTCCTGGTCAATTGATTTGTTACTTTGTAATTGATTTAACTAAAAGAAAAAAAGATATTAGAAAATTAATATCTATAATTGAAAAAACAATAATTGATACCCTTTTAGTATATAATATTAAAACTTTTTCAGATAAAAAAAATATTGGAATTTGGTATAATGATGATTCTAATATTAAAAAAATAGCAGCTATTGGAGTGCGTGTGAGTAAATGGATTGCGTATCATGGGTTTTCCTTAAATATAAGTAATGATTTAAAAAAATATGACGCAATAATACCATGTGGCATTAAAGATAAAGGTGTAACAAACCTTAAAAATATTAAGGACCAAAACTATAATGAATTAGAAGATAAATTAATCAAAAATTTTATTTCTAATTTGCAAAATTAAGTCTTTTTGTTTTTAACAACTGTTTAAAATAATCTGGTAATAAAGCTTTATAAGTGTATTTTTTATCATTTATCATAAATCTTATTTGATACGAATGAAGCATAAGATTTTTATTTATCCCTTTTGCTGAGGATGATAATTTATATTTTTTGTCACCATATATAGAATGTCCAATATTAAATAATTGTTTTCTTAATTGATGTTTTCTACCAGTGATGGGTTTCATTTCAACCAAACTAGAATTTGAATTTTTATCTATAACCTTAAATATGGTTTTTGCCTTTTCAATTATTTTTTTTCCTGAATCATATTTAATCAATTCATCATTCCATTCACCTGAATTTTTTTCTAATTCTCCATTACAGATAGCTAAGTAAGTTTTATGAACCTTTCTTAGCCTAAATAAAGATGTTAATAATTGAGCTGACTGTCTATTCTTTGCAATAATAAATACTCCAGAAGTATCTTTATCTAATCTATGAACAGAATAAGGTTTTGTTCCATCAAAAATTTCACTCTTTGAAAAAATATCAACTAAATTTTTTTTTGACTTTGTCCCACCTTGAACTGAAATACCAGCAGCTTTATTTAAAACTACAAAATCATTATTATTATCTATAATTAAATTTTCATTTGCTTTTATGATCTCATTCGATGGATTGTAATGTTTTTTTTTTTGAAGAATTTTTTCTTTAAAATTAAAATCGAATATATCTATTTTATCATTTGTTTTTACTTTAAATGAACTTTTTACTTTTTTTTTATTAATCTTAATTTTGCCTGACCTTAAGGTTTTTTCGATTAAACTTTGAGGTATATTGCCTATTTTATTTCTCAACCATCTATCCAAACGCATATCATTACACGTTGATTCAACGATAAAATTCTTAATCATTATTTAAATTTTAATTTAGGCTGTAGCTATATTTTTTTCTTCTTTTTTATCAGCTTCTTTTGTAGGTTCTTTCTTCTTCTTGTCTATTCTTTTTGCCTCAACATCTCTATCTACAAATTCAATAATAGCCATAGGAGCATTATCGCCATATCTAAAACCCGCTTTTATTATTCTAGTATATCCACCAGTTCTTTTTTCATATCTCTTAGACAATGTTTTTTTAACTTTGTCGGCTGACTTAGTATCCTGTAGTTGAGATACTAGCATTTTAGTATTATGTAACGTATCCTTTTTACCTAAAGTTATTATTTTATCAGCCTGAGGTTTTAAAAATTTAGCTTTCGGCAATGTAGTCTTTATTTGTTCATACTTAATTAGAGAATTAAGCATGTTTTTAAGAAGTGCTTTTCTATGTTCTGAAGTTCTATTTAACTTCTTGTTAGACATTCCATGTCTCATTAGATAGCTTCCTCAAGTTTTTTAGACATTTCTGCAATATTGTCTGGTGGCCAATTAGGAATTTCCATACCCAAATATAATGACATACCCGTTAAAACTTCCTTAATTTCATTAAGTGATTTTCTACCAAAATTAGGTGTTCTTAACATTTCACCTTCAGATTTTTGAACAAGATCTCCGATGTATATTATATTATCATTTTTTAAACAATTCATGGATCTAACAGATAGTTCTAATTCATCAACTTTTCTTAATAAATTTTTATTAAATTCTGGTTCTGTTGAAACTTCTTGAATTGGTGCCTCTACAGGTTCATCAAAATTAATGAACATTTTTAATTGATCTTGAAAAATTCTAGCTGAGTAAGCTACTGCATCTTCAGCTGAAATTGAACCATTTGTTTCCACTTCCATAGTAAGTTTGTCGTAATCAAGTGCTTTTCCCTCTCTTGCTGTGCTTACAGAGTAGGATACTTTTTTAACAGGACTATACAATGAGTCTATTGCAATTAATCCTAAAGGAGGTTCCTCTGGCTTATTTAAGTCTGCAGGTACATATCCTTTTCCGGTGTTAACATTCATCTCCATATGAAAATTCGTATTTTCATCAAGATTACAAATTACTAAGTCAGGATTCAGTATTTCTACATCAGTTACTGGTGCAATATCAGAGGCTTTAATCTCCCCTGGTCCTTTTGCATCTAAAATTAATTTTTTTGTTCCTTCGGATGAGCTTTTTAATGCTAATGATTTTACATTTAATACAATATCCGTTACATCTTCACGTACACCTTTAATTGAAGTAAACTCATGCAAGACACCATCAATTTGGATAGATGTGACAGCAGCACCCCTAATTGAAGACAATAATATTCTTCTTAATGAGTTACCTAGAGTTAAGCCGTATCCTTTTTCTAAAGGTTCCGCTACAATCGTTGCCTTTGTTAAATCCTCACTCATTTTTACATCTAATTTTGATGGTTTAATTAACGATTTCCAATTTTTTAAATTTACATTCTCAATTTCCATTAAACTCTCCTTTTTTTTGGTGGCCTTGTACCGTTATGCGGCATCGGTGTTGTATCTTTAATTGATAAAATTTTAAATCCCCTAGCCTGTAATGCCCTTAAGGCAGTTTCTCTTCCTGAGCCAGGCCCCTTCACTTCTACAGATAATGTTTTCATTCCAAATTCTAAAGCTTTGGATGCTGCAGCATCTGCAGCTATTTGTGCTGCATAAGGAGTTGATTTTCTAGAACCTTTGAAACCTTTTTGGCCTGCAGAAGCCCATGATATTACATTGCCATTTGTATCCGCTATTGAAATTATAGTATTATTAAATGTTGACTGAACATAAGCAATTCCATTTAAAATATTTTTTTTAATTTTTTTCTTTTTAGAATAAGAACTTTTATTATTTTTTTTTGAAGATTTTTCTGCTTTTTGATCTTTAGCATCAACTTTTTCAACTTTAGCCATAATTATTTTTTAAGTGGTGTTAATTTTTTTCCTGCAATCGCAATAGCTTTACCTTTTCTTGTTCTTGCATTACATCTAGTTCTTTGACCTCTTACAGGTAATTTCTTTCTATGCCTTGAGCCTCTATAACAAGCGAGATCTATTAGTCTTTTAATACTTAGAGAATAATCTCTCCTTAGGTCTCCTTCGACTTTAAAATTTTGATCAATAAATTCTCTGATCTTTAAAATTTCTTCATCTGTTAATTCATTAACCCTTTTTTCTTTAGGTATTTCAAGTGTAGAGCAAATCTTTTTTGAGAATTTATCACCAATACCATAGATATAAGTTAATCCAATGTGAACAAGTTTATTTTGTGGAATATTTATACCTGCAATACGAGCCATATATTATGTGATTATTTTGAGCCTTTTATATAAGAAGATCTTTTAAAGTCAACGCCTTAAACATTGAGAAAAGTCTCAATTTTGGAGGTTATTTGCTTAATTTCAAGACTCCCATCGATTTCATAAAAATTTGGTTTTTTTGAATAGAAGTCTAAGACAGGTTTAGTTGTTTTCATATAGGTATCATATCTTTTTAAAATAGTGGTTAAATCGTCGTCTGATCTATTTTCTAAGGTTTTTCTTTTTTCAATTCTTTTTATGATCGTATTTTTACCTACATTAAGAAAAAAAATAAAATCTATTTTTTGATTTGATTCATTTAGTAAAAAATCTAAGTTTTTAGCTTGATTTAAAGATCTTGGATATCCGTCAAATATTAATCTATCTTTTTTTTTTAAATCAAAAACAGCATTTTTAATCAATTTGTTAACTATAATATCATTTACAAACTTACCATCATTCATATCATTAATTATCATTTTTCCAATTTCTGAATTTTTTTGTATTTCCTCTCTTAACATGTCTCCAGTTGAAATTTGAAAACCATTTAATTTATCTACCAAAAATTTAGCTTGAGTACCTTTTCCTGCGCCAGGAGGTCCAAATAAAATTACATTCACTTTTTCTTATCTACCAAATTTAGTTTTTTTAATCAATTGCTCGTATTGAGAGCTCATAAGTCTTGTTTGTATTTGAGTAACAGTATCAATGGCTACTACGACAACAATTAATATCGATGTTCCACCTAAATAAAATGGAATTGGATAATTAGCAATTAAAAATTCTGGCATCAAACAAACTAGGGTAAGATATAGTGCACCTATTGTAGTTAGTTTTGTTAAAATATTTTCTATATATATTGCAGTACTTTCACCCGGTCTTATTCCAGGAATAAATCCCCCATATTTTCTCAAGTTATCAGCAGTTTCTGTTGGGTTAAAAGTTATTGATGTATAAAAAAAAGTAAAAAAAATAATACCTGAAGCATATAACAACATATAAAGAGGTTGTCCTTGAGTAAAATATGAACTTAAATTTAAAAAAGTTTCATTTTCAGAAAAATTAAAATTTGAGAATGTTACAGGCAACAAAAGAAGTGCTGATGCAAATATAGCTGGTATAACACCAGCTTGATTTATCTTTAAAGGTAAATGTGACGACTCTCCACCATACATTTTATTACCCATTTGTCTTTTAGGATAATTTATTAATATTTTTCTTAAAGCTCTTTCCATAAATACAATAAATAGAATGGTTAAAATTAGTAATATAAATATTGCTAAAATCATAAAAGTTGAAATAGCACCTGTTCTGCCTAATTCAAATGTGGTAACTAAAGCTCTTGGTATTTCAGCGACTATACCAGCAAATATAATTAGTGAGATACCATTACCTATTCCTCTTTGAGTAATTTGCTCTCCTAACCACATTAAAAAAATTGTTCCTGCAACAATAGTAGTAACAGTTGAAATTTTAAAAAACATTCCAGGATTAATAACTAATTCAGCTGACGACTCTAAGCCAACTGATAAACCATATCCTTGCACAGTTGCTAATAAAACTGTTCCATATCTTGTGATTTGTGTAATTTTTGCTCTTCCTGTTTCACCTTGAGCTTTTAGGTTTTTAAAATAATCTGATACACCTGTTAATAGTTGAACAATTATAGAAGAAGAAATGTATGGCATAATTCCTAGGGCGAATATTGCCATTCTACTTACTGCTCCACCAGCGAATACATTGAACATTCCGAGTAATCCTTTTTGATTACCCTCCATCATAATTTTTAGTTGTTCAGGATCTATACCTGGTAAAGGAACGAACGTTCCAAACCTGTAAACTGCTAATATCGCAATAGTAAAAATTATCCTAAAAGACAAATGGGTAATAAAATGTATGG
>JACWDK010000015.1 GCA_014654165.1 Pelagibacterales bacterium SAG-MED13
AAAAGTTGATTGGTGAAATATTTTTTAATTTTCAAGATATAGACGAATTGTATAGTTACTACCAAATTAAAAGAAACTTTAGACAAAGAATTAAGAATATAAAATTTGATTTTGTTTTTGATATTACTCAAAATAAATTTTTGATTAATAATTTGAAAATAGACAATAATTCAAACGAAAATGTTAATAAATTTTTAGAAAATTTTAATTTCAAAAATGATAATTTATTTAATAAAGTTAAATTCAGGAATTTTGTAAAAGAGTTTTTTAAGATTTATGCTGGGTAAATCATCTTCTTTGGATCTACAATTCTGTCATAATCTTTCTCATTTATCAATTTAGTCTTTAAAGTTTCCTCCTTGAGAGTTGTATTATTTTTAAGAGCTTTCTTTGCAATTTTTGCAGAATTATCATATCCAATATAAGGTGCTAATGCTGTTACAAGCATTAAGGAACTATCCAAAAACTGCTTTATTTTTTTTTTGTCAGCTTTTATTCCTTTAACACAATATAAAGAAAAGTTTTTTACACTATCAGCAAGTAAATCAATAGATTGCAAAATATTATGAGCAATTAGAGGTTTAAAAACATTTAACTCAAAATGGCCATGTGAACCTGCCATTGTTATTCCATTATGATTGCCTATTACTTTTACACAAACCATAGTTACTGCCTCAGATTGAGTTGGATTTACTTTTCCGGGCATAATTGATGAACCAGGTTCATTAGAGGGTAGTATTAATTCGGAGTATCCAGCTCTTGGACCTGAACCTAAAAATCTAATGTCATTAGCAATTTTCATTAAACAAACTGCAGTAGTATTTAACGATCCTGAAAAGTTTACGATTTGATCATGAGAAGCCAAAGCAGCAAATTTATTTTTTGTAGGTTTAAATGGAAGTTTTGTAATCTTTTTAATTTCTTTTATAATCTTTTTATCAAAACCTTTCCTACTATTGATACCAGTACCAACTGCGGTACCTCCTTGCGCTAAAGAATATATTTCTTTTAGAGCATTTTTAATTCTTGAAATACAATCATCTAATTGAGATTGATAACCAGAAAATTCTTGTCCGAGTGATAAAGGAGTCGCATCTTGAAGATGAGTTCTACCAATTTTAACAATGTTATTAAATTTTGAAACTTTTTTCTTAAGTTCTTTATTTAACAATTCTAGTGAAGGTAATAATTTTTTTTTCGTCTCTAATGCAATAGCAATATGCATTGCAGTAGGAAATACATCATTTGTAGATTGAGATTTATTTACATGATCGTTAGGATGCACTGGCTTTTTTGTACCTTTTTTGCCACCCATAATTTCTATCGCTCTATTCGCTATAACTTCATTAACATTCATATTGGTTTGTGTCCCCGAACCAGTTTGCCAAACTTTTAAAGGAAAGTTTTCATCTAGTTTTCCTGCAATTACTTCATTAGAAGCTTTAATTATTGCTTTAGAAACATTAGGTAAAATTTGTTTATCTTTTACATGGACCATTGCAGCAGCCTTTTTAATTATAGCAATGGATTTAATTAAAATTGGACGAACTAAAAAATCTCCAATATCAAAATATTTTTTTGATCTTTGAGTAGATGCCCCCCAATACTTATCATTTGGAACGTTAATGGAACCAATACTGTCGAATTCTTTTCTTAATTTCATTGATAATATAAGAGTATTTATATATTAAAAATGAAATAACTTACAGGAGCAAAATGACGAATTTTAATAAAGTTGGTATTTTTATGAAAACTTTTGGTCAGGAAGTTAAAGATAAACCTTCATTAAGCACTAATAAAATAAATAAGTTGAGAATTAGCTTAATAAAAGAGGAACTCGATGAACTTACAGAGGCAATAAACAATAACGATTTATTAGAAGTTGCGGATGCTTTGACAGATATACTTTATGTCACTTATGGTGCTGGACATGCATTTGGTATTAATTTAGATAAGTGTTTTGAGGAAGTTCAAAATTCTAATATGAGCAAATTAGATAAAGATGGTAAACCTATTTATAATGAATTTGGAAAAGTAATGAAAGGACCAAAATATTTTAAGCCAGATTTAAATAAATTTATAAAGAAAATTTAATAGGGGCGTTCTGTTGCCAGGTGCCCCGGACCCCGTTTACTTAATTAACAAAGTTAATTAAGCAGCAAGTGCGTAACTTTCGTTAGCAATTATAAATTAGCCCGTTACGGTGGAACAATCCCGAACGAAAGAATAGCCTTTAGTCACCCGTCGAATCTAGTTCACCCCCATAAGTTGAAAATGGTGGAGGTGGTGGGTACTGCCCCCACGTCCGCAATGGTTATTACGAAATTCGTTTATCGTCGTAGTTGGCAAGCCAACACTATTAATATAAAAGCAATTGAAAGAGATTCAATAAAAATCATGAAATTAACTAAAGAACAATCACAAGAGATTAAAGATCAACAGTCACAACAGAATCCAACAAAAAGAGTAACAGCCCCAGAGCTAGAAAAGATTTTATATGAAGCAATGCCAGCCCTGGATCATGGATTTGTTAGAGTAATTGATTACATGGGTGATGATACATCTATTGTTCAATCTGCAAGAGTTTCATACGGTAAAGGGACTAAACAAGTTTCAACTGACGCAGGTCTTATAAAATATTTAATGAGACATTGGCACAGTACTCCATTTGAAATGTGTGAAATTAAATATCATGTTAAACTTCCAATATTTATTGCACGACAATGGATTAGACACAGAACAGCAAATGTAAACGAATATTCTGCCAGATATTCTATTTTGGATAAAGAATTTTATTTACCATCATCAGAAAATCTAGCTGCACAATCATCAAGTAATAGACAAGGACGTGGAGAAGTAATTGAAGGAGAACAAGCAAAAGAAGTTTTAGAACTTTTAAAAAATGATGCTGAGAGAACTTATGATAATTATGAGATGATGCTTAATGAAAGATTTGATGGATCAACTATTGATGAAAATAAAAAAGGTTTAGCCAGAGAACTTGCAAGAATGAATTTAACTTTAAATACATATACCCAGTGGTATTGGAAAACAGATTTACTTAACCTTATGAATTTCTTAAGATTAAGAGCTGATAGTCATGCACAATATGAAATAAGAGTTTATGCAGATTTAATGTTAGATACTGTTAAAAAATGGGTTCCAATTACTTATGATGCATTCATGGATTATAGAGTTGGTGGTACAGAAGTTTCAGCAAAAGGCAAAACGATTGTACAAAAGTTAATTAAAGGTGAAAATGTTAATCCAGAGAGTTCAGGCCTTTCTAAAAGAGAATGGAATGAGCTTATGGTTGCTTTTGATCTTAAAGATAAGTTGATTTAATTTTGTTAGCAAAATTTAAATATATTTTTGAAATTTCATGATCAGGATTTGCTTCAACAATTGGCTTTCCTTCATCTCCACATTTGCCAACTTCAGGATTAATAGGAATTTCTCCTAAAAATTCTTTTTGAAATTCATCTGCAGTTTTTTTAACACCACCTTCTCCAAAAATTTTATATTTCTTACCATCATCTCCTTTAAAAAAACTCATGTTATCAACTAAACCTAGAATCTTTACACCAAGCTTATCAAACATTTTTATTCCTCTTTTAACATCTAAAAGCGCCACTTCTTGAGGCGTAGAAACAATAATTGCTCCATCCATTTTTATATCTTGAGAAAAAGTTAATTGTGTATCTCCAGTTCCTGGAGGCATATCAACTATTATAAAATCTAAATTTTTCCAATCTACTTTTTGAGTAAAAGTTTTAATAGCACTTGTAACCATTGGACCTCGCCATATCATTGGCGTTTGTTGATCTGCTAAAAAACCGATAGACATACACTGAATTTCATATTTAGTTATTGGTTCTAATTTCTGCCCATCGCTTTTTGGTTTTTCATTAATATTGAACATTTTTGGAATTGACGGTCCATAAATGTCTGCATCTAATAAACCCACTTTGCACCCAATAACTTTCAGCGCTAGAGCAAGATTAGTCGCAAATGTTGATTTTCCAACTCCACCCTTTGCACTCGATATCGCGATCGTAAATTTTGTACCTTTAATTGGATTTTTTTCAGTTATTTTTCCACTCATTTTTTTTCGCATTGCGTCACTTAATTCTGGCTTTTCTTTTGGCATTTTTAGATCTTAACTTGTTTTTCTGCATAAAGACATTATATAGATTTACGTATGTCAGATGATTTCAGACAAAGTGGAGGAAGTCCTTGGGGAACACCCCCAGGAGGAAGTGGAGGTGGAAGTGGTAATGGCTCTGGCCGAGGCCCGACCCCCCCAGATATAGATAAAATCATCAGAGAGTTTCAAGAAAAGATTAAAAAATTTTTACCAGGAGGCAGCTCTTCAGGCGGTAAGCAAGCAATTTTAGTTTTAATTATTTTAGGGTTTGTTTGGCTGGCTAGTGGACTCTATAGAGTTTTACCTGATGAACAGGGTGTAGTTTTAAGATTTGGAAAGTTTGTGAAAACAACTCAACCAGGATTAAATTACCATATACCTTTTCCTGTAGAATCTGTACTAACTCCAAAAGTGACGAAAGTTAATAGAATAGATATTGGCTTCAGATCTGAGAGAGATAGTGGTTTTACATCTCAAGGTGGAGTGGCTGATGTCCCCCAAGAAAGCTTAATGTTAACTGGGGATGAAAATATTGTGAATATAGATTTTTCAGTTTTTTGGGTAATTAAAGACGCAGGAAATTTCTTATTTAAGATTCAAGATCCAGAGGGAACAGTAAAAGCAGCTGCAGAAACAGCTATGAGAGAAGTAATAGCAAGGTCAGATATTCAACCAATCTTAACAGAAGGAAGATCACTTATAGAAACTGACACACAAGAAATAATTCAGAAAATTTTAGACGAATACACTAGCGGTATCCAAATTACTCAAGTTCAAACACAAAAAGCAGACCCACCTGATCAAGTAATTGATGCTTTTAGAGATGTTCAGGCTGCGAGAGCTGACATGGAAAGATCTAAAAACGAAGCTGAAGCTTATGCAAACGATGTAATACCAAGAGCAAGGGGTGAAGCTCAAAAGATCTTACAAGCTGCTGAAGCTTACAAAAAAGAGGTTGTTGCAAAAGCAGAGGGTGAAGCAAGCAGATTTTTAGCAATCTATAATGAATATAAAAATGCAAAATCTGTAACTCAAGAAAGAATGTATTTAGAGACAATGGAAAAAGTTTTAGCAGATATAGATAAAGTAATTATTGAAAAAAATGCAGGCTCAGGAGTAGTTCCTTATCTTCCCTTACCAGAACTAAGTAAAAAGAAAGCGACTAATTAATATGAATTTAGGAAAAGTTATAGCTGGCGTAGTTGTTGCAATTGCTGCAGTAGCATTTTTTTCAATTTTTATTGTTAAAGAAGTAAATCAGGCAATTGTTCTTCAGTTTGGTGACCCTAAAAGAATTATTTCAAAACCTGGATTAAACTTTAAAATTCCTTTTATTCAAAATGTAGTTTTTTTAGATAAAAGAATTCTAAATTTGGATACCCCACCAGAAGAAGTGATAGCTTCAGATCAAAAAAGGTTAATCGTAGACGCTTTTGCAAGGTTTCAAATAGTTGACCCTTTAAAATTTTATATTTCTGTTGGAAACGAAAGAGTTGCAAGATCTAGACTAGCAACAATTATAAATTCGAGAATAAGAAATGTTTTAGGCCAACAAGAATTACAAACTCTTTTGTCGGAAGATAGAACTAAGCAAATGGCTTTGATCCAAGAAGGTGTAAATAATGAAGCTGAAAATTTTGGAATCAAAATTAATGATGTAAGAATTAAAAGAGCAGATCTTCCACAAGCAAATAGTGATGCAATTTTCAGAAGGATGCAAACTGAGAGAGAGAGAGAAGCAAAAGAATTTAGAGCAAGAGGTGCGGAAATGGCAGTAACGATAACTTCTACTGCAGATAAAGAGGTAACAGTAATTTTAGCAGACGCTCAAAAAAAATCTGAAATTATGAAAGGTGAGGGAGATGGTAAAAGAAATAATATCTTCGCTAGTGCTTTTGGACAAGACCCAGAGTTCTTTGCTTTTTATAGAGCAATGCAAGCATACGAAAAAGCTTTAATTGGTGGGGAAACATCTTTAATATTGTCCCCTGATAGTGAGTTTTTTAAATTTTTTGGAAACATAAAACCTAAATCAAATTAAATTTTAGATGAAAGAATTGATCATAGCTTTTGGTCTTTTCTTATTTGTTGAGGGTATTTTATATGCCATATTTCCATCAAAAATGAAAAGTATGTTAAAAAAGCTTGAGTTAATCCATAATAATCAGTTGAGAACTGGAGGATTAATTTTTGCAATAATAGGTTTTATAATTATTTATTACGTAAAAAATTGAAATGTTAAAGATTAAAAAATTATTATTTCTGGTTTTCTTAATTACCAATTTCTCATCATTTTCATATTCCCAAAATGCACCAGCTACTTTTGCAGATTTAGCAGAAAAATTGATGCCATCTGTGGTCAATATTTCAACAACTCAGACAGTAGTAACAAATAGCAATCCTTTTCCTAATTTTCAATTTCCACCTGGTTCACCATTTGGAGACATGTTTAAAGAATTTGGAACTCCTCAACAAAGGCAATCTTCTGCACTTGGCTCAGGATTTATAATTGATGAAGAAGGAATAGTAATAACAAATAATCATGTAATCCAAGGTGCAGATGATATAATTGTACGTGTAGATGGAAATAAAGAATATAAAGCAAAAGTAATTGGAGCAGATCCTCTTTCAGATATTGCAGTTTTACAATTAGATGCAAAAGTAAAATTTATTCCTGTTAAGTTTGGAAATTCTGACAAAGCAAGAATAGGTGATTGGGTTATGGCAATTGGAAACCCATTTGGACTTGGTGGTACAGTTACATCTGGAATAATCTCTGCAAGAAACAGATCAATTGGACTATCAAGATATGAAGATTATATTCAAACAGATGCTTCAATTAATTCAGGTAATTCTGGTGGTCCATTATTTGATATGAATGGAGATGTCATAGGAATTAATACTGCTATTCTAGGTAGAAATGGTTCAATTGGAATTGGTTTTTCGATACCATCTAACAATGCGAAAATAGTAATTGATCAACTTATACAATTTGGAGAAACAAAAAGAGGTTGGCTTGGAGTTAGAATTCAGGATGTTACCAAGGAAATTGCTGAAATTGAACAATTAGATAAACCAAGAGGTGCCTTAGTAGCAAGTGTAGCTGAAAATAGTCCGTCTAAAAAGGGTGGAATTAAAGCAGGTGATATAATTTTAGAATTTAATGGTGAAAAAATTATAGAGATGAAACAGCTTCCAGCAATAGTTGCAAGAACTGAAGTTGGTAAAATTGTAAATGTAAAAATTTGGAGAAATAAGAAAGAAATCACCAAAAGAATCACTCTCGGAAGGTTAGAGACATCTGAAGATTTTAAAGTGAGTGAAAAAACACCAAAATCTCAAATTGAAAAAGATATTGTTAATTTAAAAATAACTGTAAGACAACTAAACAAAGAGGATATAAAAGTAAGAAAACTTCCCAACCAAACAACTGGTTTAGTAATTACAAAGATATCTAATAATAGCCCTTTAATAAATATTGTAGAAGTCAATAGTGTAATTATCGAAGCTCAGAAGAAAAAAATTAGGTCTAGCGATGATTTAAGTGAGACTGTAGAACAGGTATTAAAATCAAACCAAAAAACAATACTTTTAGTAATTTATAATAGCCAAAATCAAAGAAGATATATTGGTGTAAAATTAAAATAAACAATGGATTTAAAATCCAAAATAGTTTTAATTTATGGACCAACTGCATCTGGCAAAACTGAGTTTGCTATTAAATTAGCAAAAAAAATAAAAGGTGAGATAGTAAATGCGGATAGCATGCAGATATATAAGGATTTGAAAATACTAACTGCTAGACCTCTAAAAAAAGATTATCAAAAAATAAAACATCACTTATACGGATTTCATAACTCAAAAAAAATGTTCTCGACAGGGGAATGGTTGAAGTTGGCAAAAAAAAAAATTTTTGATATTAAAAAAAGGAAAAAAGTTCCAATATTGGTAGGTGGAACAGGTTTATATTTTAAGGCATTAACAGATGGTTTGGTTGAAATTCCAAACATACCTGTAAAGATTAGAAATAAAGTTAGAATTTTACAAAAACAAATTGGTCAAGAGCAATTCTATAAAAAACTTTTAGATATTGACCCCACTATATTCTCTAAAATAGATCCAACTGACACCCAAAGAAGTATTAGAGCATATGAGGTAAAATTATTCACAAGAAAATCAATTATAGAATGGTTTGAAAATACAAAAAAAAATTTTAATAATAAGGATTTTTTAAAAGTATATATTGATTACCCTAGACTGGATTTGATCAAAAGAATCAATGAGAGAACCAATCAAATGATAAAATTGGGAGCTATTAATGAAATAAAACGATTTAAAAGAAAAAAAGTTCTAAAAAACAATAGTGTAAATAAAGCTATCGGGGTCATTGAAATAAAAGAATTCATTGAAAAAAAGATAGCTGAAGAGGAATTAATTGAAAAAATATCAATAAAGACAAGGCAATACGCCAAAAGGCAAAGAACTTGGGCAAGAGGAAATATGTCTGATTGGAAAAAAGTTAAACCTAAAGACCTTTCGAGATATTTAAAAAAAAATTAATTTACTCGTACTATACCTTGACCAATTAGTACAACTTCAGCTAGATTGCATAAATGTCTAAATTATATTCTGGAGCAGAGATTGTATTTAAGTGCCTTGAGGACCAAGATGTTAAATATATTTTTGGTTATCCTGGAGGAGCTGTTTTACCAATTTATGATGAACTTAAAAATCATGAAACTGTAAAACATATCCTGGTTAGACATGAACAAGGTGCAGGACATGCAGCAGAAGGATACGCAAGATCATCAGGAATGCCTGGAGTAGTACTAGTAACATCTGGACCAGGTGCAACAAATGTTGTTACTGCTCTTACAGATGCATACATGGACTCTGTTCCTTTGGTTTGTATTTCAGGTCAAGTTCCAACTCATCTAATCGGGACAGACGCTTTTCAAGAATGTGATACTACAGGAATAACAAGGCCATGTACAAAGCATAATTGGTTGGTAAAAGATGTGAAAGATCTCTCAAAAATAATTCACGAAGCTTTTCGAGTGGCCACAACTGGTAGACCTGGCCCTGTTTTGATTGATATTCCTAAAGATATTCAATTTGCAAAAACAAAATATTTAAGACCAAAAAAAATAAAAAAGCTAAATGGAAAATTAACTAATAAATTTTCTCAAAAAGAAATTGATGAGTTAATCGATTTAATCAGTAAAGCAAAAAAACCAGTAATTTATTCTGGTGGTGGTGTTATTAATTCAGGACCTAAAGCAAGTGAGTCATTAAGAGAACTTGTTAGACTTACTGGATTTCCAATTACCTCTACACTTCAAGGACTTGGTGCCTTTCCTGGTGATGATCACCAATTTTTAGGAATGCTAGGAATGCATGGAACTTATGAAGCAAATAATGCAATGCATGACTGTGACTTACTTATAAACATTGGTGCTAGATTTGATGATAGGATCACAGGAAAAATTGATGAATTTTCTCCTAACTCGAAAAAGGTTCATATTGATATTGATCCATCCTCTATAAATAAAATTATAAAAGTAAATCTTTCAATTGTTGGAGATGTAAATGAAGTTATTAAAGCTACAATTAAATCAATAAGTAGAAAGAACAAAGAAATAAATAGATCTAATAAACAAAATGTTTCAAAATGGTGGGAACAAATTCAAAAATGGAGAGAAAAAAATTCTTTAGGTTTTGTGAATAGTGATGAAACCATTAAACCTCAACACGCTGTTCAAAGGTTATATGAGTTAACAAAAAATCAAGATACTTATATTACAACAGAAGTTGGACAACATCAAATGTGGGCAGCACAACATTATAAATTTAATAAGCCAAATAGATGGATGACTTCTGGAGGACTTGGGACAATGGGTTATGGACTTCCAGCAGCGGTAGGAGTTCAAATAGCACATCCCAAAAAATTAGTAATTGATATTGCTGGAGAAGCTTCTGTTTTAATGACAATGCAAGAAATGTCGACTGCTGTTCAATATAACCTACCAATAAAAATTTTTATTCTCAATAATCAATACATGGGCATGGTCAGACAATGGCAAGAACTCCTTCATGAAAAAAATTATTCAGAAAGTTATTCAGAAGCATTACCAGATTTCATAAAAATGGCTGAAGCTTATGGTTGCAAAGGAATTAAAGCTGAAAATCCAGCAGAATTAGACGAAAAAATAAAAGAAATGATTAATCACGATGGCCCAGTAATTTTTGATTGCCAAGTTGATCCAAGTGAAAACTGTTTTCCAATGATACCTTCAGGAAAGCCACATAATCAAATGATTTTGGGACCTAATGATAAACAAGAAAATAAAATTACTGGAAAAGGGAAAGCCTTAGTTTGATGACAAAATCTAAATCAGCTTACAGTACTCCAACTAAAATTGGCAAACTAGATACTCATATCTTCGTAGTTTGGGTTGACAATGAAGCAGGTGTTTTAGCTCGTGTTGTGGGATTATTTTCTGGCAGAGGCTACAACATAGAGTCACTAGCTGTTGCAGAAGTCGATCAAACAAAAAAAATTTCAAGAATAACAATTGTAACTACAGGAACACCCCAAGTTATTGATCAAATTAAATTACAATTAAAGAAGTTAGTGCCAGTTCATAAAGTAGCAGATTTTAAAAGAGAAGATAAAAAAGTTATTTTTAAAGAAATGGCTTTACTAAAGATTGTATCACAACAAAAAAAAATAGATAAATGTCTTAATGCTTGTAAAAATTACAGTCCAATTATATTAGATAAAACAAAAAAATCTGTAGTTATTCAAATTACTGCTCTTAGAAGAGAAATTGATAAAATGAATAAAAAATTAAAACCCTTAGGGCTTGTAAGCACTTCAAGAACAGGGGCTATAGCTATGACAAGAGGTGCTGAAGTTTTTAATTAAATCAAGGAGATAATATGAAAATGTTTTATGAAAAAGATGCAGATGTTAATTTAATAAAAGAAAAAAAGATTGCTATATTTGGATATGGTAGCCAAGGTCATGCTCATGCACTTAACTTAAAAGATAGCGGAGTTAAAGAGGTTGTAGTTGCTTTAAGAGAGGGTTCATCAAGCACTTCTAAAGCAGAGTCCAAAGGATTAAAGGTTATGAATTTATCTGATGCTGCAGAATGGGCAGATGTTGTAATGATATTAACACCTGATGAATTACAAGCTCAAATTTATAAAAATCATATCGAACAAAGAGCTAAAGAAGGAACAAGTATAGCTTTTGCACATGGTTTAAATGTTCATTATGATTTAATTAAAGCAAGAAAAGATCTTGATGTCTTTATGGTAGCACCGAAAGGACCTGGTCATTTAGTTAGAAGTGAATATGAAAAAGGTGGGGGAGTACCTTGTTTGTTTGCTGTTCATCAAAACGGCTCTGGTAAAGCGAGAGACTTAGCAATGTCTTATGCGTCTGCAATTGGTGGAGGAAGATCTGGAATAATTGAAACAACTTTTAAAGATGAAGTCGAAACGGATTTATTTGGAGAACAAACAGTTTTGTGTGGTGGTTTAGTAGAACTAATGAAAAATGGTTATGAAACATTAGTAGAAGCTGGCTATGAACCTGAAATGGCATATTTTGAAACAGTCCATGAAGTAAAATTAATTGTAGATTTAATTTATGAAGGTGGAATAGCTAATATGAATTATTCAATTTCTAATACTGCAGAGTATGGTGAATATCAGTCTGGACCAAGAATTATAAACAAAGAGGAAACAAAAAAAAGAATGAAAGATATTCTTAGTGAAATTCAATCTGGTAAATTTACTAAAGATTGGATGGATGAGTGCAAAAATGGTCAAAAAAACTTTCTTGCAACTCGAGCTAAATTAGCTGAACATCCAGTTGAAAAAGTCGGGGCAAGTTTGAGAGCTATGATGCCCTGGATAGGTAAGAAAAAATTGGTTGATAGTGATAAGAGTTAACTTTAGTTCCAAATTGGGTTAAAAAAAATATTTTATTTTGCAATCTACGCGAGAGAATGTATTATCTCCTAAATTATAATTATGCCTGATAAAGATAAAGTATATATTTTTGATACAACTATGAGGGATGGTGAGCAATCACCAGGAGCATCAATGAGTGTTGAAGAAAAAATCCAAATTTCTAGGGTTTTCGATGAAATGGGGATAGACATTATAGAAGCAGGTTTTCCTATTTCATCTCCAGGAGATTTTGAGGCTGTTAGCGCGATAAGCAAAAGTGTAAAAAATTCTATTCCTTGTGGTTTAGCAAGAGCAACAAAAAAAGATATTGACGCTTGTCATGAGTCTTTAAAATTTGCAAAAAGATTTAGAATTCACACTTTTATTTCTACTAGTCCTGTTCACATGAAACATAAATTGAATATGAATAATGAACAAGTTTTAGATGCTATAAAAGAAAGTGTTTCTTACTCAAGAAAATTTACTGATGATGTCGAGTGGTCATGTGAGGATGGAACAAGAACAAATTTAGAATTTATGTATAAAGCAATTGAATTAGCTATTAATTGTGGCGCTAAAACAATAAACATTCCAGATACTGTTGGTTATTCAATTCCAGAGGAATTTGCTAAAACAATTACATCGATTAAAAATAATGTTCCAAATATTGACAAGGCAATAATTTCTGCTCACTGCCATAACGATCTAGGTTTAGCAGTTGCAAATGCTTTGTCAGGATTATCAGCTGGTGTAAGACAAATTGAATGCACTATAAATGGAATTGGTGAAAGAGCAGGAAATGCTGCTCTTGAAGAAATTGTAATGGCTATAAAGACTAGAGATGACTTATTACCTTATGAGACAGGAATAAAGACTGAATTGATAAGTAAAGCATCTAAAATTGTTTCAAATGCAACTGGATTTCCCGTACAGTTTAATAAGGCGATTGTTGGTAAAAATGCTTTTGCCCATGAGTCTGGTATTCATCAAGACGGAATGTTAAAGAATAGAGAAACATATGAAATTATGACACCTGAAAGTGTTGGTGTTAAGAAGACTTCCTTAGTTATGGGAAAACATTCAGGAAGACATGCATTTAAAGATAAACTTTCTGATTTGGGCTATTCTGATGTTACAGATGATGTGATACAGGCTGCGTTTGGTAAATTCAAAATTTTAGCAGATAAAAAAAAACATATTTACGATGAAGATATAGTAGCTTTAGTAGACGATAGTTTAATTATAGATAATAAAATCAATGCGATTAATTTAAAATCTTTAAAGGTTTTTGCTGGGACTGGGGAACCACAAAAAGCTGATATGACATTAGATGTGTATGGAGAAATTAAACAAACCTCACAAACAGGAGATGGTCCTGTTGATGCTATATTTAAATGTATAAAAGAATTGTATCCTCACAATGTTAAACTTTCTTTATATCAAGTACATGCTGTAACTGAAGGAACAGATGCTCAAGCAACTGTGAGTGTTAAAATCGAGGAAAATGATAGAACAACTGTGGGTCAATCATCTGATACAGATACATTGGTTGCTTCAGCTAATGCATATCTTAATGCACTTAATAAAATGTTAATTAAAAGAGAAAAGAAATCGTTATCTCAAAATATTCAACATCAGAAAGTAAAAGGGGGAGTATAAGTGGGAATATTTGACAGAGTAAAAAAAATATGGAGCCAGGATATGGCGATAGATTTAGGAACAGCAAACACATTAGTGGTTGTCAAAGGGCAAGGAGTTGTCTTAAATGAACCTTCTGTTGTTGCTATTGTGGATCAAGCAGGAAAAAAACAAGTTTTAGCAGTAGGAGATGAAGCAAAGACTATGCTAGGAAGAACTCCAGGTAATATCAGTGCTATAAGACCCTTAAGAGACGGTGTAATAGCTGATTTTATTGTTACAGAAGAAATGATTAAACACTTCATTAAAAAAGTTCATAAGGGTAGTACATTTGCTAATCCAAGAATATTAATTTGTGTTCCTACTGGTTCAACGCCTGTTGAAAGAAAAGCAATTCAGGATAGCGCATTAGCAGCTGGAGCAAGAAGAGTACAACTAATAGAAGAACCAATTGCTGCAGCTATTGGAGCAGGTTTACCAATTTCTGAAGCAACAGGATCAATGGTCGTAGACATAGGAGGAGGAACAAGTGAAATAGCAGTTATGTCTTTAGGAGGCTTGGTTTATTCAAGATCTTTAAGAGTTGCAGGAGATGCCATGGATACTGCTTTAGTAAATTATATGAGAAAAGAATATAATTTAATGATAGGCGATAGTACTGCAGAAAAAATAAAAAAAGAAATTGGAACCGCAATTCCATCTAATAACAATACTTATGCGGTAAAAGGTAGAGATTTAAGATCTGGAACACCTAAAGAAGTTAATATCACCGAAGAAGATACAGCTGAGGCTTTGAACGACATTTTGAGAGAAATGGTAAATGGTATCAAAGATGCATTAGAAGCAACACCGCCAGAATTATCAGCAGACCTCGTAGATATGGGTTTGACTTTAACTGGAGGTGGAGCTTTACTGAAAAATATTGATAAAAGATTTTCCAAAGAAACTGGTTTACCAGTTCATATAGCAGAGGATCCATTATCTTGCGTTGCAATTGGAACTGGAAAAGCTTTGGATCAAGAACAAACATTCTCTACTATGTTGACTGAATATTAATAATAATGGCCTCAAGCAGAGATGATTTCATAATTGCAATTAGATCTGCTTTTCTTAAAAAAAGTACTAAACAAAAATTTTCTTTATTAACACTAGTTTTTTTATCTGCATTTATAATTTTATTATCAAACCTAGATTTAAAACCTATCAGGGTATTGAAGTCGATTATAAGTGAAATTGTATTTCGTTCATCTTTTTTAGTATCAATTCCAGAAAATTTTTTATTATCTTCTTACTTAAATATTAAGGAGTATTCAAATTATCATAAAGAATTTAAAATAACAAAAGAAGAACTTAATGAATTAAAATCAGAGAACATTTCAAGTAAAATTATCAAAAGTGAAAATGAGGAGTTAAAAATACTTATTGATGGTTATTTTTCTAGTAAAAACAAAATTCTGGCAAAAGTGATAGTTGATCATGAAAGCCCATTTCTAAAGACGATTATCATAAATAAAGGAAGCAAGGAAAAAATAAAAATTGGAACAAATATTTATGATCGTAGTTATTTGGTTGGCAGGGTAATTGAGGTAAATTATACTACCTCAAGAATATTATTATTATCTGATTTAAACTCAAGTGTACCAGTTTCAATTACACCTGGTAATGTACAAGCAATTGTAAATGGTACTGGAGATAAAAAAGGAGAGATAAAGTATATCAAGGGAAATTTAATTGATAACATCAAAAGTAGAAGCATTGCTTATACCTCTGGTACAGGATCTATCTTTAAAAGTGGAAAACCAGTAGGAAGAATAGAACTTTATGAAGAAAACAATATTAAAAAAATTCTAATTGATTTTTATAGTGATTTCTCACAACTTAAATATGTATTTGCTGAGGTAGAGGGCGAAATCATAGAAAAACAAAATTTTGAGGAAAAAAAATCAACAAATTTAAGTACAGAAAAAATAAAATTAGATTTAATTAATGAGGAACTTGAAATTTTTAAAGATACTAATTTAAAATTTATAGATGAAAATCAAAATTTGAAAACTGAAATAAATCGTTTAAATGAAAAAATGTATATTTTGGAAAAAAAAAATAATGAATATAAAAACTCTGCCAAAAAAGAACAGATTGATCAAGAAGAATTAGAATTTTTGCGTTTAAATCTTCTCTATAGTAATAGGTGCCAATCCAAAAAACTATTTAGTACGGGATACAATATTGGATCCAAAGAATATAAAGACTGCATCATGAGAAAAGGGAAAAAAATCAGAAAAGGAAAAAAAATAAATGATTAAGTTTTCAAAAAAAACTTATCTATATAAAATATACACTTGGATGCCATTAATCATACTATATATATCTGTATTTAATGAATTTGATTTTAATTATTTAAATCTTGAGTATTTTTCTTTTAATTTTCCATTTATATTAATATTTTATTTCTCTTTAAAGGAGTACCATCATTTTGATTTCTTTTTAGTATTTATAGCAGGATTAATTAACGATACAGTTGTGGGTTTACCACTTGGTATAAGTTCTTTGTCATATATATTAATTTGTATTTTTGCCTCTTATCTTAGAAACATTACTATTAGACCGCATTTGATTAAAGATTGGTTTTACTTTTTATTTACAATTAGTCTAATAAATTCAGTTAATTATTCAATTTTATTCTTATTTTTTTCTTTTGAATTAGAAATTGTATTTTTTTTGATTAACAATTTTTTTACATTTTTATTTTATATTTTTTTTACAACTATTTTTAATCGATATCTTAAAGGCATAAATGAATAATTTTAGTGATAATGTAACCAAACTTAATTCAATTAATCGTAGAATGTTTATTCTTGCTACTGCAAAGATAGTAATTTTAGGTGGAATAATAAGTCGGTTATTTTTTTTGCAAGTTAAAGAAAACAAAAAGTATTTAACACTATCAGACAAAAACAGGATAAGAGAGTGGAAATTACCTCCAATCAGAGGTGAATTTTCTGACTTTTTTGGAAATATTATTGCTGGAAACTTTGAAGCTTATCAGCTTCATATTGTTCCTGAAGAAGTAGAGGATTTTAGATACGTAATTTATAGAGTTAAGGAATTATTGGAATTATCAGAATCCCAATTTAAAAAAATAATAAAAAAAAAGAATGAAATTAAATCTTGGGAAACACTTGTTGTTGCTGACAACCTAAGTTGGGATAAATTTTCTAAAATTAATAATCACTTATATGATCTAAATGGCGTTAAGCCGGTAATTTCAATTTCAAGAGATTATCCATTTAAAGAGAATTATACTCATGTTCTGGGTTATGTGAGTCAGGCAAATGAGAGTGATATTTTGTTGAATGAAAATATTAAAGATAGATTTGTCCCAGGTTTAAAAGTTGGAAAAACTGGATTAGAAAAATCATTTGAAAAAAGATTAATCGGAACAAATTCAGTAGAAAGATACGAAGTTAATGCATATGGGAGAAGAATAAGCCAATTAGCTTTTCAAAAGGGTGATAAAGGGGAAACAGTTCAATTAACAATTGATACTGAAGTTCAAAAATTAGCTAACAAATTGTTATCAGAAAAATCAGGATCAATTTGTGTTATGGATATTTATTCTGGTGAAATTGTAGCTTTACATTCTTCCCCATCATTTGATCCAAACCTATTTGTTTTTGGTATTAGTCAAGATGAATGGCAATTAATTCGCAATAATCCAATGAAACCTTTAGTAAATAAATCATTATCTGGTAATTATTCACCAGGATCTACAATAAAACCAATAGTAGCTTTATCTGCTTTAGAAAATGAAATTATTAATCCAGAATTTACAGTTCAATGTAAAGGACATAAGCATCCTTTGGAGTTATACGGACAAACTTATCATTGTTGGAAAAAAGAGGGTCATGGATTTGTAAATTTAAAAGAAGGAATGAAACAGTCTTGTGATACATACTTTTACGAGGTGGCAAGAAGATTAGGTGTAGATAAGTTAAGTGAAACAGCAAAAAAATTTGGTCTTGGAAAAAAAGTTTTTGGAACATTGTTCCATAATGAAAAAAATGGATTAGTACCAAATACAATATGGAAAAAAAATGCATTAGGGCAAAATTGGGTTCTTGGAGAAACGATAATAACTGGAATAGGTCAGGGTTTTATACAAACAACACCAATACAATTATGTCTTATGACTGCTCAAATTGCTAATGGAGGATATAAGATTTATCCTAAAATTGTTTTAAACAATGAGAAAAAATATGATGATAAATTTGTACCTTTATATAAAAAGTCTAAAAATATTAAGATTATTCAAGATGCTATGTTTAGTTCTACTAATGAAATTAGAGGAACTTCTTATAAATCTAGAATTGATGACCCCAAATATCGATTTGCAGGAAAAACTGGAACTGCGCAGGTAAAAAGAATAACTGAAAAAGATCGTGAGCTAGATCTTAAAACTTTTGAAATACCATATGAAGAAAGAGATCATGCTTTATATATAGCTTTTGGACCATTTATAAACCCTAGATATGCATTAAGCATTGTAATAGAGCATGGTGGTTCTGGAGGAACAGTAGCTGCTCCTTTAGCAAAAAGATTATTTAAGTTAATAATTGATAGACACGAATTGAGAAAAAACTATGAAAATAAAAGGTATTTGGATATTTAGATGTATCAGTATAGCAGACTAAGCAAAGAAAATAATATTTTAAAAAAGTTCAAAAGCTTAGATTATATTCTCTTAGTATCTATATTACTATTAGGATTTTTAAGTCTAGCTACGATGTACTCAACTGATGGGGGTGAAATTTTATTTCACACTAAAAGTCATTTTATAAAATTTATAATTTTCACAATTATGATGTTGGTTATTTCATTTATAAATATTAAGTTTTGGTTTTCATTGGGTTATTTCACTTATATCTTTGCAGTTGGTATGCTAATTTGGACAATTAATTTTGGAGTTACTGCCTCAGGCTCTAAAAGATGGATTGATTTATACTTTATTAACATTCAACCCTCTGAATTAATGAAAATATTTATAATTTTGTGTCTGGCTAAATATTTTCATAGGATGAAAATACAAAATGTAAATTCATTTTATGCTGTATGTATTTCTTTGATTGTTATTTTTATACCTATGAGTTTGGTTATTATTCAACCAGATTTAGGTACCTCATTACTCATAGCTATAAGTGGAATTGTAGTACTTTGGTTTGCAGGACTAAACCATAAATATTTTTTTTACTCATGTCAAATATTCCCACTTATACTCCCCCTTTTACTTTCTGATGTTGAATATTTTGAGATAACGATTTCTTTTCTCTTTTAATTAACATT
>JACWDK010000016.1 GCA_014654165.1 Pelagibacterales bacterium SAG-MED13
CTATTAATGTCTGGGTTTCAATATTCTTAGCGACAGTTGGAATTATTATAATGGCCTTGGGTAGTTCTGGAAATAATTCTATAGTAGGATTTATTTTTGGAATAACTTCCTCAATTGGCTTTTCAGTTTTTTCTGTGACTTTAAGATGGAGGAAAGAAACTCCTAAATTTACAACAGTGGCATTTGCAGGATTTTTTTGTTTTGTATTTGCTACTATAATGATTTTAAGTAAAGGACAGGTATTTTTTTCAACTAGCTATAACAGTTCTTTATTTTCCTTGCATGGTATTTTAGTATGCATGGGTTTAATTTTATACTCTATTGGCTCCAAAGCTATACCAGCAGCTGAATTAACTTTATTGTCATTAACTGAAGTCATAGGTGGGATATTTTGGGTGTGGCTTCCAATTTTTGGAATTAATGAAGTACCAGATTCAAATACAATAGTTGGAGGGTTCTTTTTATTTATTTCACTAGTGTATTATAGTTTGATCATGAGATGGAATAAAAGGTTTATTGCTCTTAACTAATAAAATTTAAATTAATGAAAATAAATGGATAAAAATAAAATAGTTGTAAATAGCTGGAATGAATGGGATCCTCTAAAACATGTAATAGTCGGAAAGGCAGATGGGACGTGTATACCTGCACCAGAACCAGCATTAGATGCAAAAGTTCCTGAAGACTCTGACATGAGGGGTAAATTTGGTCCTCGAATGAGAGATACCGTAGATAAAGCTAATCAATTATTAGATGATTTTTCAAATATTTTAACAAAGAATGGCATCAAAGTAGATAGACCAACTCCGATTGATTTTAATCAAAAAATATCAACTCCTGACTGGAAAGTAGAAACTATGTTTGGATGCATGCCCCCTAGAGATGTGCTTTTAACAGTTGGCAATGAAATTTTAGAAGCAACTATGAGTTACAGGTGTAGATGGTTTGAATATTTGTGTTATAGGCCATTATTGAAACAATATTATAATTTAGATCTAAATATGAGACACGAAACTGCACCCAAACCAAGGTTGACTGATGCTGATTACCGAAAAGATTATTTATCAGACAAAATAGGAATAGAAAAAAGACTTAAATGGACAGAAGATAAATTTTTTGTGACTACAGAAGAAGAACCATTATTCGATGCTGCAGATGTACTTAGATTTGGTAAAGATTTAGTTGTACAACATGGATTTACCACAAATCTGAAAGGGATAGATTGGCTTAAAAGACATTTCAAAGATCATAGAATACATGCAGTAAATTTTCCTGGAGACCCTTACCCAATTCATATTGATGCAACGTTTACTCCTATAAAGGAGGGACTAATTATTAATAATCCTCAAAGAAAATTACCTAAAGAACAAAGAAGATTATTTGAAAATAATGGTTGGGAGATAATCGACTCTGCCCAGCCAGCTCATAATGAGCCACCACCACTTTGCTATTCATCTGTATGGTTATCAATGAATGTACTAGTTTTAGATCAAAAAAAAGTATGTGTTGAAAAAAGTGAAATTTACCAAGCAGAACAATTAGATAAGCTTGGTATGGAAGTTGTACCAGTTGATTTAAGAGATGCTTATGCATTTGGTGGGGGATTGCATTGTTGCACTGCTGATGTCTTTAGAGAAGGTGAATTAAAAGATTATTTTCCTAATCAATAAATATGGCGCATATTAAAACTAAAAGAGAAAGAGTAAAATTTGCCTCTGATAATGTCACAGGTGCTTGCCCAGAAGTATTAGAAGCTATATTAAAAGCCAACAATGGAGATAGAACTCCATATGGTAATGATGAGATTTCAAAAAGTTTACAAGATAAATTTTCAGAAATATTTGAAAAAGAAGTGGTTATTTTTCCCACATCTTCTGGAACAGCTGCTAACGCACTTGCTTTATCAACTATGACGCCATCATTTGGAAATATTTACTGTCATAAACTTTCCCATATTAATGTAGATGAATGTGGAGCACCTGAATTTTATACAGGTGGAGCTAAATTGGTAAATCTTAATGGAATTAATGGAAAAATTACACCCAACGAGCTCGATAAATCAATTAAAGGGAAAGGTATTGTTCATCACACTCAACCTTCATCAGTAAGCATTACACAATTGTCTGAAACAGGTGAGACCTACAAGTTAGATGAAATTAAAAAAATCTCAGAGATAGCTCATAATCATAAATTAAATACCCATATGGATGGTGCAAGATTTGCAAATGCTTTAGTTTCTTTAAATTGTACTCCAGCTGAAATGACTTGGAAATCTGGCATTGATGTACTTTCATTTGGAGCAACTAAAAATGGATGTTTAGCAGCAGAGGCAATAATTTTTTTTAAACCAGAATTAGTTGGAAATCTACCCTTTTTAATGAAAAGAGCTGGGCACTTACTTTCAAAAATGAGCTTTGTGTCTGCTCAATTAGATGCTTATATTTCAAATGGAGTTTGGTTAAAAAATGCAAGACATGCAAATGACATGGGTAAAAAATTAAGTGAAGGTTTAAATCACCATAAAGATATTAAAATTGTTTATCCTACTGATGCAAATGAAATATTTGTTAAGATACCAAAATATATAATTGATCAATTGAATTTACAAGGATACACAATTAATGACGATGAATGGGATGGCAATGCGGTGAGATTAGTGACTGCATGGAACACAAATTTATTTGATATTGAAACATTTTTAAACTTTATTAAGTCTTAATTTAACTAGGGTTTTGTTTTAAAAAATCTATATATTTAACAACTTCATTAAACTTTTCATTAGGAATATCTTTATAACTTGCATCAAATTTTTCTTTGACACATATGGCAACATGCGCATAAGGATTTCTTCCTTTAGGGTGATTTGGATGATCGGGCAATTGTCCTGATAAATAATCACCAGCTTCTTGAATAATTTTCCAGAGTTTACTAGCATTTTCTTTATTCATTTAATAAAAGACATTATATAATAAATAATTCATTAGTATGAAAAAAACACTAATTATTGCATGTGATGGAGAGTCTGCAAGTGGCAAAAGCACTGCAGCAAAACTTGTGTCAAAGAAATATAAATTATTACTAGTCAATTCTGGACTTCTTTATAGGTATGGCAGTAAACTTTTAATTAAATATAAACCCTCAAATCCTATTAAATTTTTAATTAAAAATTTTAACAATTTATCATATAAAAAAATTAATAAACTTAATCTTCATTCTGAAGAAATAAGTAATCATGTGAGTATTTTAGCCAAAAATAAGAAAGTAAGAGAGATAATTAATAAATTTCAAAAAAAGATAATCAAAAAAAATAAAAGAATTTGTGTTGAAGGAAGAGATATAGCAAGTAAAATTTTATCAAAAAAACCTAAATACGATTTAGCATTTTATTTTAAATGTAATTTAAACGAAGCTAGCCTAAGAAGATGGCAAGATATTAGAAAAAAAGTACCTTTAAATGAAGTAAAAAAATCTCTCAGATTAAGAACCTTAATGGATAAAAGAAGAAAAAATAGTCCACTTATTAAGGTAAAAGATGCAATTTTAATCAGAACAGACAAATTTTCAAAAAAAGAAGTATTGAAAAAAATGTCATATTATATTGATAGTTTAGATTAAATTATCTTGCTTTCTTCTTTAGAAGGTTCTTCTATAGGCTCAGTTGTAGGATTTAACTCAATACCTGCAGGAGTAATTGTTTGAGGCATTGCTACAAACTGTGAGTCTGGATTATCAACCGTTTGCCTTACTCTCATTCTGTAAATTCCAAATAAACCAATTATAGAATGAAAAAAAAATAGAAATAAAAAGAACCCATTCGATCCCACTAGATCCATAAATATTGAACACAGAAATGGACCACTGATTGCTCCTAAACCAAATACAAATTGAAGACCTGCTCCTGCAGCTACAAATTTTTCTTTAGGAATATAATCATTTGTATGAGCTAAAATTAATGAAAACATAGGTAGACTACAAAAGGAAAAGAGGATTAAAAAAATGTAAAACCATGTTTTACTTGTTGCTAAACCTTGGGGTAAATACATTTGTCTTGAAACAAGAATAGCCATTAAAGCAAAAATTGCAGCACCAAAGGTAGAAAAAACTATTACCTTTCTTCTATCGTACATGTCAGATATTTTTCCAATCGGAAATTGAGATATAGCACCAGAGATTGCCAACAAAAATGTTACAATAGATATTTCTAATATACTAAAATTCATAGAGGTCGCATAGACAGCTAGCAAAGTAAACAAGGCTGATTGAATAGTTCCATAAAACAAAGAACTTACCATTCCAAAAGGTGAGGCCTCATATAGATTTTTTAATGACATAGCTTGAATTTTTTTAAAAGTAGGAGGTTTTTTCTTAGTTAATAAAATAGGAATTAAAGCTAACGAAGTAATAACAGAAATTAAAATAAAAGGTTGAAAATTTAGAGGACTACTGAAGTTAAGCAGAAACATGCCTATACCCATAGAACCGTAAAGTATAACCATATATATTGATAGTACACTTCCTCTATTTTTATTACTTGACCTGTCATTTAGCCAGCTTTCTGCAACAGTATAAATACAAACCATACTTATGCCTGTTAATACTCTTAATAAAAACCATATGAATGGATTTACTAAAATAGAATGAACTAAAATAACTAAAGAAGCCAAAGATGCAAAAGCTGCAAAGACTCTTATATGACCTACTCTTGAAATGATATTAGGAATAGTAGCTGCTCCCACAAAGTATCCAACAAAATAACCTGACATCATAAAACCAGTAGAGGTTAAACTAAATTCTTCTTGAACTGCTCTCACACCTAGAAGGGAACCTTGAAAGCCATAAGCCATCATAATAAAACCCATTCCTAAAAAAAGAGCCCAGGAGTTTTTTAAAACTTTATTCATAAAATGTGTGGTAATTATTCGCGATGTATTATTAAATCAAGTCTTAATTGTGACAAGCTTATGAATTTTTCAACTTCAAAAATGAGTGAATTGCTATAGTCAAAATTATAACTATACCCCCTTGGAGTGTCTCTATACTTGGTTGCTCCTTAATTATCAGCCAAACCCAAATTGGTCCTATAATGGTCTCTAATAAGAAAAAGAGATTAACTTCAGCAGCTGGTATAAATCTTGGGGCAATAGTTACTAATACAAAAGGTATAGCCACACAAAGAATACACATTAAAGGTACAATTATAAGATCGGTATTTTCAAGCACAAAACTCTCAATAAATAATAGAGCAAATGAAGCAACAAATAATTTACCTACAACAGCAGCAGGAACTAAATTTTTAGATTTTGCAGATCGTATAGTTATAGCACCAACAGCTAGACCAAAAGCTGTAATAAATCCCAAAATATCTCCATAAAAATTACCTAATTTTAAAGAGTCTAAAAAAATATAAATTATTGCAATAAATGTAATTACTATAGAAATCAAAGTTTTTTTATCTGGAGGTTCTTTAAGAAAAATTGTACCAAGAATAGCAGAAAGCATTGGCGCAGTTGCTATCATCACTAAAGTATTTGCTACATTTGTATTTTGGATTGAGACTACAAAAGTAATATTAGTTATACTAAAAGTAATTACATAAATAAGTCCATGATAACCACTTGTAAAAAGTATTTTAAAAAAATGTAATTTATAAATTAATAACATTCCAAAAAAAACCGTAAAAAAAGGAATTATTCCTCTATAAAAAACTAGACCCCAAGTATCAACATTTGAGAGTCTTATAAATAAAGAGTCTGGTGTAATAAACACCACCGCTACAAATGCAAGTAATGATCCTTTTTGTTGATCTGTAAAATTTTTCAAGCTTTTAATTCTTTCCAAAAAATCTTAGCTAGATTAATTTTTGATAAATCGTAAAAGGTTTTCAAGCCAGTAGGAGATGTAACATTAATATCACCGTTAAGTTTTTGATCAATAAAATCAATTCCAGCAAAAAAAATGTTTTCTTTTTTTAGACTTTTAGCAATTATTTTAGATATCTTTTTTTCTATTATTGTTAATCTAGTATTCATTGGTTTAGCACCTTTGCTCATGTTACTCAAAAAGGATCCTATTTTAGGAACTCTTGATATTGCTCCAACAATCTTGCCATTAATTAAAAATACTCTTTTATCTCCTTTGCTTATTTTTGGTAAATATTTTTGACAAATTATATGATCATGTTTTTTTATAAAATTTTTGATGAATTTAGAATTAAATTTATTTAATAAATGAATGTCATTACCGCCGTAACTGTGAATTGGTTTTAAGATTATTTTCTTATTTTTTTTAAAAAATTTTTTGATTTCATCTATATTTTGAGTAAATATAGTGTCTGGCATAAACTTTAAAAATTTAGCAGAATATAATTTCTCAGAAATATTTCTTACTGACGTTGGATCATTGATGATTTTAACCTTGTTCTTAATTGTATCCAAAATGTAAGTTGTAGAAATATATTCTAGATTAAACGGAGGGTCTTGCCTAATTAGGATAAACTTACATTTCGTAAGATCTAAATTTTGTTTTTTTAGTATTTTAAAAAATTTTTTATTATTATAATTAAGCTTTATAAAGAATCCTTTAGCGGTAATTTTTGAATTTATTACTGACAAATCTTTTGGATCATAATAAAAAATTTTATAATTTTTATTTTGAATTTCATTAGCTAAAAAAATACTTGTGTCAGTTATTGGGTTCAATGTTGAAGGATGATTTCCTTGTATAGCTATAATTTTATTTATCATATAATTCACTTAAATCTTCATTTTTTGAAAATTTACTAATCATATGATCTGCGTTTGTAGTTTTATTATCAATTACTTTTTGCAAGTGATTTAGAAAAAGAACTTCATTTTTACCTTTTTTGTTAAGAATGTCCCTGTTCTCTAAACCTTTTCTGGACAAATCTAATAATTTTGATGCCCAGTGAAGAAGGTCTTTGCCCATTAGCTCAGTATTAAATCCTTTTTTGGGAGCTTCTAAATAAGCATTTATTATTTTATTTTTATCCCATTTAGAAATTAATTCATAAATTTCTTCTATGTCACCATACAACATCCCTACGTAAAATGCAGGTCCAGCACACAAACAATCCCAACCACAAGTATCCATTGATCTTAGTTCGATATATTTTTTTAAACGATTCTCAGTAAATATCGTACTTAAATGAATTGATAAATCTTCTTCATTCGGTAATCGATTATCAATTTCTTTAATTTTTCCATCCATGAAGTCTTTAAAGATATATCTCCTCCCTGACAAATAATTTTCCTTATCTTGTATAAATAATATTGGAAAATTCATGACAAACTCAGCATATTTTTCAAAATTTAATTCTTCAAAAAACAATTTCGGTAATCCTCCACGAGAAGTGTTTTGCCAAACTTTTGATCTATAAGATAAATAATTACTATTTTTTTTTTCAACAATTGAAGAATTTGCAAATAAGGCAATAGAAATGGGTACTACTGAATTTGCAATTTTAAATTTTTTTATAAAATCTTCCTCAGAATCATAATCAATGTTTAATTGAGTCCCGCAAGTTCTATACATCATATCTAAACTTAACTTACCATCCAGAGGCATGTCCCTTGTCATTAATTTATATCGCTGCTTAGGATTGTTTGGAATTTCATTTAATTTTGAAATTGGATCAAATCCTGCACTAACAATGTTAATATCTAACTTTTTTGTAACTTGCCTTAATTCAAATAAATAGTCTTGGGATTCTGCACACGCTTCATGGATATTATTCAACTTATCACCAGATAATTCTATTTGATTTCCAGGTTCTAAAGAAATATTTTTACCTCCATTGTTTAATCCAATAATATTTCCTTTTTCTAAAATAGGGTTCCAACCAAATTCTATTAATGCCGTAAACATTTCTTTAATTTTTTCAAAATTTACTCTTTTATTATTTTTGTTTTGAAATAGAAACTTTTCATGTTCAATTCCAATTTTGAGATTTTTTTTATTTTTGATGCCAGACTTAAAATATTCAATAATTTTTACTTTGGAGTCTATCATTAGTTATTAAATAATACTTTATTAATAAATTTAAAGTGAAGAATATGGTTTTCTTGAAAAGATTTTTTTGACCAAGGGTTTAAAAAACTCTAATGGGAACGATTTAAAATTGGGATCAAATGAGTTCTGGTCGTAATTTTCACAAAAATTTACAGTATCTAGATAATATTTATGATTTTTATATTTATCCCTTTTATTTTTATCTCCCCCTAGATGATGGACATAATAATAAGTTTGGAATTCACCGTGTTTTTCAATTATCCAGTGAGTTTTCTCAGATACATATGGTTTAAGAATTGCTGCGGCATATTCAGAATGATTCATAGGTGCTAGCTCATCTCCAATGTCATGCAATAAAGCTGCAACAATCATTTCCTCACTTTCTCCATTTTTGTAAGCCCTAGTTGCGCTTTGAAGAGAATGCTCCAATCTGGATACTTGGTAGCCCTCTAATGTTTCAGTTAAATTAGACATAAATTTTATTATTCTCTCTGCAGTTTTACTGGCAAAGTCTTTTTCATGCTTGTCTAAAAAAAGATAATCTTCTTTTGTTCCATTTTTCATTTCTGTAAAACTTACTTTTTTCATTTTTAGCTATTAGAAGCTGTGTTTAATAATGATAGTTGTGTTATTTTACTATCTCCCAATTCATCAATAGGTTTAACTGGATAATCACCAGTAAAATAATGATCTGTTAATTGAGGATAATTTTCATTTCTTTTATCAAAACCAATTGCCTTGTACATTCCATCAAGGGACAAAAATTTCAAAGACTTTGCACCAATATACCGACATATTTCATCATTAGATTTATTAGCAGCAAGCAATTCTTTTTTTGTTGGAGTATCAACGCCATAAAAATCGGGATACTTAATTTCTGGACAGGCAATTTTTACATGTACCTCTTTTGCTCCAGCATCATACAACATCTTTACTATTTTATGAGAAGTCGTTCCTCTAACTAACGAGTCATCTATTAAAATTATTTTTTTACCTTTGATGGTTGATTGGTTTGCATTTAGTTTTAATTTCACTCCTAAACTTCTAATTTTTTGACTTGGCTCAATAAATGTTCTACCAACATAATGGTTTCGGATAAGTCCCAATTCGAAATTTTTACCAAGATGTTGAGAAAATCCTAAAGCCGCAGCGTTACCCGAATCTGGTACTGGAACTACTATGTCTGCCTCAATATCATTTTCTTTTGCTAGTTCAACCCCAAGATTTTTTCGATGTTCATATGCTGTTTTATTATCTAGAATACTATCAGGTCTCGCAAAGTATATATATTCAAAAACACAAGGTCTAACTTTTTTTGGAGGGAATGGTTTGATACTTTTTAATTGATCATTTTCAATTAAAACAATTTCTCCGTTTTCTACCTCTCTAATAAATTTTGCACCTATTATGTCTAGAGCACAGGTTTCAGAAGCTAAGACATAGCTATTTTTTAATTTTCCTATAACCAAAGGTCTTATACCAAATGGGTCTCTTACTCCAATCAAAGAATTTTGAGTAAGCATTACTAAAGCATAACCTCCTTGTATCTGGAATATAGCATCAACAACTTTATCAATTGTTTTCACTCTTTTAGACTTTGCGATTAATTGAACAATAGTTTCTGTATCAGAAGTAGTGTAAAAAATTGCACCTTCTTCAACTAGTTTTTTCCTTAAAGAAATTGAATTTGTTAAGTTTCCATTATGAGCTACACCGATCCCCCCTGCATTTGTATCAGCAAAAAAGGGCTGAATATTTCTTAAAGTGTTCTCCCCTGTGGTACTGTATCTATTATGTCCAATAGCATAATCTCCTTGAAGATTTTTGAGCACTTTTTCTTTATTAAAATTATCTCCAACTAATCCAAATCTTTTTTCAGAAAAATATTGTTTTCCATTAAAAGTAACAATGCCACATCCCTCTTGGCCCCTATGCTGAAGAGCATGAAGTCCTAATGCAGTTAATGCAGAAGCATCTTTTGCATTACTAATACCAAATACTCCACATTCCTCTTTCAGTTTAGGATTAAAGCTCCTTAATTTTTTCTTTAGATTCTTGATAATTTTTTTCATTAGGAAATTCTTTCAGTAAATAATTACTACCTTTTTCTAAATATGGAAAGACGTATGATTTGTCAGAATTAATTGGCCATTTATCATAATTATACACTATATGTACCCCTGAAAAGATGAATATAGAGATGATATATGCTCTAATAAAACCAAAAAAGAATCCAAACACTGTGTCTAAACTTCCAATTCCTGTGTATCTAATTGCTTTACTTAATCCTTTGTTAATCATCAATACTAGAAAAACTACAATAACAAAAATAATTATTCCAAGACCAACATCTAGAACATATTCATTATCAATTATATTTTTAAAGTAGGGTTTTACTTTCGGAAATATTAACAGAGTTAATATATAAGCTAAAAGCCATTTAGCCATAGATAAAATACTTAAGATAAAACCTTTTTTATAACACTTTATTAAAGATAGGATTGTGATAATAAGATATATTAAATCTATAAAAGAAATTGATCTGTAAATATCCAATATTATCTCAAACATTGATTAATTTTCAAAAGGTTTAAGAACTAATATTAAAGATGGAAGCAGGGTTAGAACAGAAATCATCGCTAACATCATAGCAAGTCCAGTAAATAACCCGAAATAAATTGTAGGTATGAATTTAGATAGAACTAAAATTGAAAAACCAAATATAATTGTTATTGAAGTATTTAGAATTGCTTTTCCGACAGTCGAGTGACAAATTTTTAAAGTTTTTTTATAGTCATGAAGTTTTTCATATTCTTCCTTAAAACGATAGATATAATGAATACTATTATCTACTGCTATACCAATAGTAATTGCAGCTATAGTTATTGTCATCATATCTAAAGGAATGTTAAGCATTCCAATAATTCCCAATATAAAAAAAGCAGCAATAAAATTTGGAATAACTCCTATCAAAGATAATTTAACATTTTTAAATAATATTAAGAACATAGTAAAAATCCCTACGATTACCAAACCTAAAGTAAGTATTTGAGATTTAAATAAACTTTGTAGAAGATTATTAAACAAGATTAAAACTCCAGAAAGTTTATATTCATCTTTTTTTATTCCCAGCTTATTTTGTAGATCATAATTAATCTTATTAATTAAATCATTTCGTCTTAAATTTTCTTGTGAGTCTATAATTCTTAAACTAATTCTGGCCTCGTTATCTTTAATGGAGATATATGGATCAATTATTTCAGTTTTAATACTTTCAGGGATTTTAGTATATAAAACACCCATTTCTAAAGTTCCTAGGGGCTTATTGTTATTTAGTTGAGTTGCAACATCAATTATAGAAGAAAAAGATAATACTTTTCCTATTTGAGGAAGAGAGTCTAAGTAATTATGAACTTTAGTTATTTTATCAATTTTATCTTTTGTGAACCAATATTTTTTATCATCTTGTTGATCTTCTTCATCCCAATCCTCAAACTCATCATCGTCATCAGTTTTTTCTTTTTCAATTTTGGGAAATTTAAGAATAACTTCAAGCGGAGTAGTCCCCCCAAGCTTATTATCGATCAATTTCATTCCTTTATAAATTTCAGTTTTTTTACTAAAATAATTTATGAAACTATTTTCCACTTCTAATTTGCTAATTCCAAAAGCGCTTATGCCAATAACAATAACACTTAATATAATAATTAATTTCTTATGATTAATAGACATCTCGCCGAGAAAAAAAGTAATTTTCGAATTACTTTCATCTGTAGTTGAGATATTTTTAGTCTGAGTAAAATTTAAAAGAGTGGGGAGAAGTGTAAAAGTTATAATAAAAGAAGTAATTAAACCTAAAGTCATCATCCAACCAAAATCAATAATTGGTTTGATTTCGCTAAAGATTAAAGATAAGAAAGCAATAATTGTTGTTAAAACAGTATAAAGAATAGGCCAAAACATTTTAGTTGTAGTTAGAGATAAAATTTCAAAGTTAGTTTTTGATGAATGAGTTTTTCGTAGCTGAATAAATCTTGTACTTATATGAATATTCATTGCCATAGTTAAAATCAACATAAGAGCAATAAAGTTAGAGGAAATAACTGTAACTTTCCAACCAAGTAAGCCAAGTAATCCCATCATAATGACTACAGAAAAAAAACAACTGCTAATTGGAACAATGATCCATATCAACTTTCTAAACACAAACCATAAAGTAAAGATAATAAAAATTAAAACTGCTAAACCAAATGTTATTATGTCACTTTTTATGAAAGTCATCATATCATCCGCAATCATTGGAACTCCCCCAAGATAAATTTTTCCAATATCACTATAGCTCTTAATAACATTTCTTATTTCTAAAATATTTCTATGATTTTGTTTTTTTATCTGATCTCGATATTGTTCAATTTCTTCTCTACTTTTTTTATCAATATTTTTTAATTCAGGACTTTTTTTTATATTAACAATTATCCCACTAGTTTGACCATCTTCACTTATTACAAAGTTTCTAAAAACAGGACTGCTTAATATCTCATTAAAACCTCTTTCACGATTTACATCATCATCTTTAAGGGTTTTAAAATTCTGTAATCTCTCTTGAAGGGATGAGTCCGAGTTATTAAGTAGAGGAATATCTAGAAGAGTAATTACACTATGAACCCACTCTAGACTTTGAATCTTATATTTTAAGCTTAAAAGGTTATTGATAGAGGATTCATTTACCATATCCTCATTAGGTGTATAAGTTAAAACTAAAAATTCTTTAGATCCATATCTTTCTGTAACTTCTTTTAAGTATTTAAGATCAGGATCTCCATCAATTAATAAAGTCTCAGAAGAAGCATCAAGTCTGAAATCTTTAGAATAGTAACCAAAAGTGAATAAGGAAATTATTAAAAATATAAAAACTAATTTAGGACTCTTTAGAATTAAATTTTGATATAAATGAGCAATCATTTACTCTTTTATATTGTAAATTAATTATTTTGAGTATCTTTAAATTTTGTGAATCTTTCCTCAAATTCAAGTGTTACTTTACCAATCGGTCCATGTCTTTGTTTTCCGATTATAATTTCTGCTAAATGTGCTACCTCGTTCATTTTTGCTTGCCATTCAGCATGTTCTACAGTTGCTTCTCTTGGTTCTTTTCTTTGTAAATAATAGCCTTCCCTATAAACAAACATCACTACATCAGCATCTTGCTCAATTGACCCAGATTCTCTTAAATCAGATAATTGAGGCTTATGGTCATCTCTTTGCTCTACTTGTCTTGACAACTGGGACAATGCTAATACGGGGACTCCTAATTCTTTTGCTATGGCTTTAAGCCCTTGAGTAATCTGAGAGATTTCTTGAACTCGTCCATCTTTATTATTGAATGTTCCTTTCATTAATTGAATATAATCAACTACAATTAAATCAAGACCATGCAACCTTTTAATTCTTCTTGCTCTATTACTCATAGCCGCAATACTTATTGCTGGAGTTTCATCTATAAATAGAGGTAGTTCAGAAATGTTTTTTGAGGTTTCTAAAAATTGATCAAATTGTTCGTCTGAAATTCTTCCTCTTCTAATATCGTTAGATGCTATTCTAGCTTGCTCAGATAATATTCTAGTTGATAATTGTTCAGATGACATTTCCAAAGAAAAAAATGCAACAGATGATTTTTTACCATTATCTTGAATATTTTGGGCAGCATTAAATGCAAGATTAGTTGCAAGAGAAGTTTTTCCCATTGACGGACGACCAGCTATTATAATTAAGTCAGACTGATGTAGTCCACCTAATTTATCATCTAGATCTCTGAGACCAGTTGGAACACCAACAATTCCACCTTCATTTTTATAAGCTGCAGAAGCCATTTCTATAGTTTGCTTCATAGCATCATCAAACTTAACCAATGAAGAATTAAATGAACCTTTCTCAGCTAAATCAAATAATAATCTTTCAGAGTCTTCTATTATATTTTGACCACTAATATCAAGATCATTTATTTTTGCATTATCGATAGTTTGTTCAGATATTTTTATTAATTCCCTTCGCACAAACATGTCATAAATTATTTTTGAATACTCTAATGCCTGTCTCACTGATGTAGAAAATTTAGTAATTTTTACTAAATATTCAGGAATATCCATATCATCTTTTTCGTTTTCAAAATAATTTTTTAATGTAATTGGATTTGCTAACATGCCTTTGTAAATTAAACTTTCTATAGCATTAAATATTTTTTGATGCATTGGATCATAAAAATTTATACTGGAAACTATTGTATTTAGGTCATCGAAAATTTCATTAGTGACTAATATTGATCCAATTACTGATTGTTCAGCTTCTATATTGTTTGGCAGTTCTTTAAAATTTTCTTTTACAATGCTAAGGTTATTTTCCATAAATTAAATTTATAGAAATTATTCATAATTGAAATTAAAAAAAAAGCTGTGGATGAAATTGTATAATTATTGAATTGTTTCAGCTGATTGAACGTCTATTGTAATTTCAGCATCAACTTCAGAGTGTAATGAAATTTTTACTTTAAACTTTCCTATAGCTTTAATTTCATTAATCGGTTGAATCATAGATGGTTTGATATCTATTTTGTTTTCAACATGAATTAATTTAGATATTTCAGTTGGTTTAACAGAACCATATAATTCGTTATTCTCAGTACTTAATTTTTTAACAACATAATTTTTTTTGTTTATTTTTTCAGAAATTTTTTTGGCCTCTTGTTTTTTGTCGTTATCTTTTTTTGCAAGATCGGATTTTATTTTTTCAACTTCTTTAATATTTTCTTTTGAGGCATATAATGCTTTTTTATTAGCAATTAGAAAGTTCCTAGCAAAACCTCTTTTAACGTCAATTACTTCACCAATTGAACCAATACTTCTAACGTTTTCTAATAATATTACTTTCATTTATAATAAAGCTAAATTTCTGGCTCTCTTAATTGATAAAGATAATTCTCTTTGTTTTTTTTGTGAGACATTAGTTATTCTTGAAGGTAGAATTTTACCATTATCTGACATGTACTTTTTAAGTAATCTAATATTTTTATAATCTATTTTAGGTGCTCCTTTTATTGATAAAGGACAACTTTTCTTAAATTTATATTTATTGGGTTGGAAAATACTTAGTTTAGCAAAGTTACTTTGTTTGCTTTTTTTATTTCCACTTTGTCTTTTTGGCATAATTAATTTCTAGGATTATCTTTCTTTGTGAATTTCTCTCCATCTTCTTTTTTTTCAAAATAATTAGTATTTAAATCAAAATCTTTTACTCTGACTGTGAGATGTCTTAATAATTTTTTATCTATGGCTTCATTTTTTTCTAACTCTTCGATTACACTACCACTGCCTTTAATCTTAAAATGAATATAGCTACCTTTCTTATTTTTTTTAATAAGATAAGAAAGATTTAACAATCCCCAGTTTTCTGTTTTAACTACTTCTCCCTCATTTTTTTCAATAATTCTTGAATATTTATCTGTAAGTTGTTTTAATTCGCTTGGAGATGTGTCTTGTCTCGCTATGATTGTATGCTCGTATAAATTCATATAATTACTTTAATAAAAAGTGAGGATATACTATTATAAATTATCAATTACAACACTAAAATGGACAATAAATAATTAGTTTTTAAATGTTTTCAGTAATTTTTCCAGGTCAAGGATCTCAAATAGTAGGAATGGGTAAAGAGTTTTATAATAAATTTGATCTAGTCAAGAAATTATTTAATGAGGCTGATGATGTACTTGATTTTAATTTGTCTCAAATAATTTTAAATGGACCGAAAGAAGATTTAGATTTAACTGCAAATACTCAACCAGCAATCTATTTAATAAGTTATTCAATATTTCAAGTTGTCAAAAATGAATTTAATATCGATTTGGATAAAGCGAAATATTTTGCTGGTCATTCATTAGGTGAATATTCAGCTTTATCTTGTGCAGGTTATCTAGATTTCAAGGATACAATTAAAATTTTGAGGGTTAGAGGAAATGCAATGCAAAATTCTATTCCAAAAGGGGAAGGTGGCATGTTAGCAGTCCTAGGCACAAAAGTTGAAAATATTGATAAAATTTTAAAAGAAAATGAAACTAATTTTATTGTTCAAATTGCAAATGACAATACTGATGGGCAAATAGTTTTAAGTGGTAGAATTAAAGATTTAGAAAAATTAACTCAGATACTGAAGAAAGAAAAAATAAAAAATATTAAACTTCCAGTAAGTGCACCATTTCATTGTAGTTTAATGAAAAAAGCTACAGAAATTATGAGAAATGAATTACAAGAAATAAATTTAAAAAATTCTAATAAAATATTAATTTCAAATGTTACAGCAGATGAAATGCTTGATTCAAAGAATATTAAGGATTTACTTATTAAACAAATTGAAAACAGAGTTCGATGGAGAGAAAGTGTTATTAATATGGTTACTAATGGAGTTAATCATTTTATAGAAATTGGTCCTGGCAAAGTCTTGTCTGGTCTTATTAAAAGAATTAATAAAGATGTAAAAATTGATACAATTAATACTCAAATAGATATAGAAAGTTTAAAAATATGAAAGATTTAATAAATAGAAATATGATAATTACAGGAGCAACAGGAGGAATAGGTAGCTCTATAATAAAAAAATTAAATGAATGTGGAGTGAATATATTAGCATCAGGAACAAAAACGGAGAAACTTGATCAATTAAAAAAACAATTTAATAAAATTAAGATACTAAAATTTGATATTTCTAATAGTCATGAGATAGAAAATTTTATTGAAGATGCATGTAAATTATTAGGTGGTAACCTTGATTGTATTGTAAATAATGCTGGAATTACTCAAGATAATTTAGCTATTAGAATGGATTTAGAAGAATGGAAAAAAGTAATAGATATAAATTTAACATCTACGTTTTTGATGAGTAAATTTGCAATCAAAAAGATGCTCAAAAATAAAAAAGGTAAAATTATCAATATTACATCCGTGGTAGGTCATACTGGAAATTTAGGACAAGTAAATTATTCATCTTCTAAAGCAGGCATAGTTGCAATGTCAAAAAGTCTTGCAATTGAATATGCTAAAAAAAATATAAATATTAATTGTATTTCTCCAGGATTTATAAAAACAGCAATGACGGATAAAATAGATGATAAATTTAAGGAAACGATTATATCGAAAATTCCTTCTGCCAGATTAGGAGAACCAGAAGATATAGCTAATGCGGTTCTTTTTTTAGCTTCTGACCAATCTAATTACATAAATGGAGAGACTTTGCATGTTAATGGAGGCATGTATATGGCTTGACAATCTAAGTAATTGAACTAATAACGATTTTATAACAAAAAAGGATCAATATGTCAGAAGATGTTTCAAGTAAAGTAAAAAAAATAGTTGCTGATCATTTAGGAATTGATGAAGCAAAAGTTACAGAGGAATCAAGTTTTATAGATGATCTAGGTGCAGATAGTTTAGATACTGTAGAGTTGGTAATGGCTTTTGAAGAGGAGTTTGGTTCAGAAATATCAGATAGTGAAGCTGAAAAAATTTTGACTGTCGGTGACGCAGTTAAATTTATTGAAGGCAAAGCCAACTAGTAAAGTTTAAATGCCCTCAGATAATGATGGGAATATGGTTATATTATCCTCTCCTTCTGGAGCGGGTAAAACTACGTTAGTAAATTTATTATCAAAACAAGATAATTTCAAAGTTTCTATCTCCCACACCACAAGAAAACCTAGACCAAACGAAATTCCTAATAAAGATTATTATTTTGTAAATGATGAAGAATTTAAAAGACTTATAAAAAATGAAGAGTTGCTAGAATACGCAAAAGTTTTTAACAATTTTTATGGCACTACACGAACCCCAGTTATTGATAATTTAAATAAAGGTAATGATGTTTTATTTGATATTGATTGGCAAGGTGCAGATCAAATAAAGAACAAAAATCTGGATTATAAATTAATCACTTTTTTTATTTTACCTCCAAGTAAAAAAATTTTATTTGAAAGATTATCTAGTAGAGATATGAAAGATAAGCTAATAGTTGAGGAAAGAATGCAACAA
>JACWDK010000017.1 GCA_014654165.1 Pelagibacterales bacterium SAG-MED13
AACTCGTAAACAATTTGAATAGGATCTTTAACTTTTGGAAAAATTAAATTTTGTTTTTTTAAATCATTGGCAAAAAATTCTTCTACTTCTTTTCTCGTTCTTCTTACCATTAAATGTTTGAGAACTTTTTCTCTTATTTCTAATGATCCATGTCTTTTTTCTTCTATATAAGCTTGAGTGCCTATAGATTTTGCCTTTTCAACTTTATTTTCCCACGATTTAAAAAAATTTTGTAAATTACGAACAGTTGGAATATTTGACCTGTTGGGTTTTTGAAATAGCTTGATTTGACTTAAAAGATCAGAAAATTTATTATTTATAGCTGTAGCTGTAATCAAGATTACTTTTTTTCCAAAACAAATATTTTCGTATAATTCCTTCCAGGTTTCTGTGTCTTCATTTCTAAATCTATGGGCTTCATCTAAAAAAACATATTCAACTTCGTCTAGTTTATCCCAGCTACTAATATTTTTTATTTGGCCTGCCGACTCGACATGGTATTTACTTACACCAAATTCAGTAAGCGTTTCTCTCCAGTATTCAACTAAAACTGGAGGAACAATAAATAATTTACGAGCAGCTTTTAAACTTGGTTGTTGACATAATAAAGCAGCTATATATGTCTTTCCCATTCCAACCACATCGGCTAAAAAGACTCCATTATATGCATCTAAAATTTTTGAAGCAGAAACTACAGCTTGTTTTTGGTATTCCAAATCCATATAACTATCTGGAAAAGAAAAATCAGTTTCTTTGTCAATATTAATATCTTCATAAAAATATTCATATAAAGTTTTTAAATATATTTCATAAGGCGTAATATTATTATTTAACCAAGTTTTATTTTGTATTGTATCAATAAATACATTGGTTATATCTTCACTCTCATTCCAAAGATTTTCAAATTGTTCTAATGCAAAATCTACATCAGTCTTGTTTTTTAATTCAACATTAAACTCATAATTTTTTTCTAATCCGCTGTGTGAAAAATTACTTGATCCAGTTATAACCCTACCAAAACTTACATTAGAAATAGGTTTTCCAAATCTACTAATATAAACTTTAGCATGTAATTTATGACTTGGATGTTGTCTAAATTCAATTTTTCCTGATTTTAAAAATTTAATAAATTTTTGATAACCACTATAAACTTGTTGATTATCATCAGCTTCTATAGCTTCTTTTTTAAACTCATTTGAAAGTCTTTCTTTTATCTTGGAGCTATTATCAAAATCAAGGATTGCTTGTTTGTCATTAAAAGCATCGTAAGTTTTTTTATCAACATCTATGCCATTTAAAATTCTAATTTTTCCGACCTTTTCTAATTCTTTTTCTAGTGCATAAAATCCACTAGAGCGAAAAAAACCAACTAAAACATCAAAATTTTGAACATACTCTAAAGTTTTTTTAAACCTGTCTAACAAGGTTTCATTTTTATTATTAGTAAAAAAAGTTGTATCTGTTGTGCCTGTTTTATTTTTTATCATATAAAAAAAAGTACTTTTGAATGTCTGTCAGTTTAACAAATTTTAAATAATTTATATTCATAAATAAAACATTTTTGAAGCAAATTTCCAACATAACGATCTGTTTATTGTAGAATCATGCATTGGATTTCACTCCTTTTCTCACGTTTGTGTTTTTTTTCATTATCTTCCTTGGTACTTAAGCCGCTCAACCAGAAGTGGAGTGAAACCATTACCTATAACAAATAACAAAAAGGAGAACTATGTCTTGGTTAATATATAAAACAAAGGTCGTTGGAACATACACTTTTATCTATGCACAAAAAGTTTGGGGTTTGCTACCACTTTAAAAATAACAACAAAAGGAGCCAAAATTATGAAGCGTTTTCTTATCTTTATTTCATTACATTTATTCTTATTTCTATTAGTTATTACCTATCAAGCTCAAGCTAATGATGAAGAATGGACTATTGATAAATATAAATCCTTATCTTATGCAAGGGTTAGTGGAGAAGTTACCCACGGTGACAACCTCAATTTTTGGATAAGAACAGAAGATAATTGTGCAAAAGTTTATAACACATTTACCGTTTATACTTACCAGAAACCAGGAGACATTAAGCAATTATTAAATAAGAATATCCCAATCAAGTTAAATGGTGAAGAACTCACAGCAAAGGTTCAAGACATATCACCTTTTTTAATGGGTTATCGTGTTCATCTTAGTTTAGGCTCTTTTCCTATTAAGGAATATGTTTATTTTCTTAAAGAATTTTATGATGAGTTTCAAAAATATGAAATTGAAATTGTCGATGGGGTTGATTTTAAATCATCAAAATATTTTGATATTAAAACTAACAGCTGGAAATTGGATAAACTTGTACCCTCAGTACTAGAAGCCAATAAGCTTTGTAACCAAATTTCTCATAAAAAATTATGATTAATGATTTTTTTAACTGGTGTGTTTTAGTTCTTGAAATTATGGCTGATTTAATGGGAATGTCTTATGAATTAATTAACATACTTATTTTTGTTATTTTGCAACCTTTATTGATTCTATTTTTCTTTTATTTATGGCGAAGAGAAAAACATAAATTTAGAGAAATCAGTGATTTCTATGATTTTAGAAAATGAGAAAAATAATTATTTTAATCTTAGTTTTGTTACCTAATGTTTCATTTGCTGATCAAGGCTTGAAAATATCATGTTTTGATATGAAGTCATTAATCATTGGAAGAAAACACGATCCTTTGAAATTCACATTGCAAGCGGTAGGACTTCAATACTTCGATAAAGAGAAGAATAAATTTGTAATGATTGAAGCTAATAAACTAGACATAGGTGAAAATCAAGTAACAGCAAGGTTTGATGATTATGAATTAGGTTTTCAAATGATCGTATTTAAAGGTGATACAAAGCCCACAATGACAATGTCTAAATATGATTACAAGAATAAAAAGTTTTTAGAACATTACACTTGTGATGCTAAAATGGCTTACATTGAATAGATCAAGTGTAGTCGATTTTAAATAATAGCTAATACAACTGTTTTAATTAATTCAAAACACTATGACCACGATTGATCATGCATTTTCTATAGATATCTTCATATTGTGTTTGAGCAGTTGGTGACATTAACCAAAAACTTATGTTACTTCCTAAGCTAGTATTATCTTTAGCCATCTGTTTGCAATGTTGAAGATCATTAGTTATTTCTTTTGCTTTATCTTCATCAAATGTTCCTGATCTTCCACTGGTATCAATCAAAGGTTTGTAGCTAGCACATGATGTTAATAGTCCAAAAAACAGAGTAATCAAAAATATCTTTTTCACAATCCAAGATTACCAAATCCTTTGTCATGACACAATCAGGATTTTTAAGTGTAGTGAATTTGTAGTGAATTTATTTATGTTGCTTGACGAGGATTCCAGAAGTTAATAGTATCAACGATAATGAAAGGAAATTTTAAGAAGCTTTTTGATTTGTAATCAATAGGTCCGCGGTTCGAATCCGTGCGGGGGCACCACTTCTTAAGAAGTTTCCCGCCTTAACTGCTCTACTTTAATTTTTTTTTGAAGACTTTTACTTTTATCATATAAAAGATTAAATTTTATTTTTTTATTAGTTTTAACTTTTATATATTTTGCATTTCTTACTTCAATATTATCAGCTACCGAACTAATTGGTCTTTTTTTAGGATTTAAATTTTTAATAGTTATCATGGATTTATCACTAACAACTTTTCCCTTCCATCTTCGGGGTCTAAAGGGGCTTATAGGTGCGATTGATAATTTTTTTGAGTTTAATCCTAGAATTGGTCCATGTACTGATAAGTTGTAAGCAGTACTTCCAGCTGGAGTAGAAACTAACACGCCATCAGATACTAATTTTTTTATAATCTGTTTTGATCCATAATTGATTGATAACGACGCAGCTTGTCTGCTTTGTCTTAATATTGAAACTTCGTTAATTGCTAAATATTTTCTAGTTTGATTTTTAATATTTTTTACAGTCATCTCTAGTGGGGAAATAGTAATCATATTAGCTTTTAATAGATTGTTAGTTATGTTTTTTGTTGAAAATTTATTCATTAAAAATCCATAATTACCAGAATTAATACCATAAAAGAATTTTTTAGATTTCTTATTTTTTTTTAATGTCTGTAACATAAAGCCATCACCACCAATGACTATGATTATATTTGATCTACTTATTTTATTTTTATTTAATTCATTTAATAATTGTAATTTTATCTTTAATGATTTTTGATTTGTATCTGAAATAACTTGTATTTTTTTCATTTAAAGTGGTGCCCTCGGCCAGACTCGAACTGGCACTCCATAAATGGCAAGGATTTTAAGTCCTTTGTGTCTACCAATTTCACCACGAGGGCATTAATGAATTTCATGAGTATTTATGCTAATATTTATAATTCAACAAGGGTAATAAGTAAAATTTTTTTATTTTATCTCTTTAGGTACCAGTTGAGTACCAGTAGTCCCATAAAGTCCTATAAGTATTTTCATTTTCGATCTTTTAGGCATTTTATATTAAGTTGAAAATAATTTTTAGCGTTTCCACATGCAATTTGTACTGCTGAGTCCTTATTTAATGAAGCAAGAGCTTTTCTCCATAAGTATACTTTATTTCCATACCCTCTTAACCAATGTACATCGAATACGTTATCTAAAGTTAATACAAATCGTTGAGGATTTTTATTCATTAAATTTACCCACTTTTTTTGAAGATTGTCATTTTTATCAAATAGATTTATCCATCCTATTTGTGCTTTACCTTGTTTTATTTTTCTTTGAGTTGCGTTATCAGCGGTTGAGGTCATAAAGTGTATATTTTTTGTTTCTCTAATAATAAATTCTACCTCTGAGAATTCAGCTTGAGCCATATGTATTAATAAAAAATTATTGTTTGGATATCTTTTACTTAATTCAACTAATTGACTTAAAATTTTTTTTGAGTCTTTTTCATAATCATTTAATTCTAAATGTAAGATTACTGGCTTATTATCTTTTAAAACAATATTTATAGCTCTTGAAATTCTTTTAGATTTAAAATCTCTATTTATTCCTTCATATTTCAATTTTTTGTGATTATGTGGAGCATGCTGGAGTATGATTTCACCAAATCCTACATACTTTATATTATTTCTAATTGCATCTTTTTTTAAATATTTAATATTTTTTATAACAACATCATCATTTGGTTTTTTTCTTGTAAAACCTTTTAATTTTGTTGGAACTAGATAGCGGACTTTATTCTTACTTAATTTGTTTACAGATATATATCTCTGAGTAGCAGTTTTACTTTTGCCCCTTATAGATAACAAGGTTAAATCTACATCGTTCTTTATTAACTGCTTAGATACAACTTCATTAGTTATTAATGGACCAACCTGGCTATGCGCATCAATAAATGTACCATTAAAAATATTATCTGCGTAAGTACTACCGCTTAATGACATAAACATAACCATAATCATTAAAAGTTTTTTCATTTTTATATAGTATAATATTATCTCTCCAGGTACCAGTTGAGTACCAGTTTGAACAAATTAAATTAGTCTTCTTTTCTAATCTTAATTAAAGGTTAAATTAAAGTTATGAGATTCTATAGGATGTTTTAGACTACCTTGGACTACTATGGACTGACTCAAAAGTTAAATGGTGCCAAAAAACATAATACTAAACATGTTTGTCAAGTTGATAATATATGGAAGTTTTGAATATTTTATAATATCAATGAACAATTGGAATATCTAAGTAGGACAAAATTAATGATGAATAAATATCTTTAATAATTATTATAATACCTAATGAAAAAAAATATTGTTAAATCTCACTTAAAAAAAAAAGCACAATCAAAACTTGCTTTATCAATTAGCCTATTTATTGTGCTTTTAACCTCAACTGGATACATTTTTAATTCTAAAGCAATAATTCTTCTATTCTATATTTCTTGTTTTGTATTTTTCTACAATTTAGTAATTCACTTCATATTAGAAAAGTTTGAAATTTAATCATGATTAAAACACTAATTAAATTAAAGATATTAAAAATTGTATTAATTGCTGGTATATCAGCAGCTTATACTTTTAAGAGATATTGTGATAAAAAAAATGAAGTAAAAATTAAAAAAGATAAAAAAACTTTGCTTATTAATCGATAAAAACTTTTGGTAGTAATATTTACAGATTTAGATGGTTCACTTTTACATCGAGATACTTTTAAGTTCGACTCAATCAAAGACTATATTAAAAGTCTAATAAATATTGGAATAATCATAATTCCGAATTCTAGCAAAACTGAAAAAGAGATTGAAAAATTCAATGAGGAGCTTGGTGTTGAACTTCCCTATATTTCAGAAAATGGTTCAGCTATTCATGGACTAAACTTAATTAACCAAAATTTTCCAAACAAAATAATTCTTAGTAGAGAAAAAGAAGAATTAGTAAAAATTTTTTACGAAAAGATTCCTGAAAAATTGATAAATAAATGTATTCAAATTTCTAAACTTAGTAAAAAAGAACAAGAAAAAATATTTGGACAAAAAGATGATAAACTTAAAGATGTATTAAAAAGAAAATATACTTCACCCTTTTTATTTAATGGTAATAATTCTGAAAAAAATAAATTATTAAAAATTTTAAGCTCTAATTCACTTACATTGCAGGAAGGTGGTCGTGTTTTAAATCTGTGTGATAATATTAATAAAATAAAATCAATGAATAGAGTAATTAAAATTTTAAAAAAAACTGCGGATAAAATTAAGACTATTGCTGTTGGCGACAACTATAATGATCTAGAAATGTTAAAAAATAGTGACTTACCATGTTTAGTTTTCAATGATCAATTTAAACTAGACAAAATTAATATAGATAATCTTATATTTTCTAACAAGCCATCACCTGAGGGCTGGGCAGATGTGATAAAAATTGCGCTAGAAAAAATAGGATATAGTGATTAGAATTTAATATGAGTGAATTTTCTCAGAATGGTATAATTTCTACCCTACACGACTTTGGCACAAGATCGACAAATGAAATTGAAAAAGATCTTCTTAAATTTTCAAAAGAAAGAAAGATGGAGTTAATTTTACCATGTCTTTACTCTGAATTAGAAGGCACCGCGCTTCCTAACATAGTTGAAGAAATTAGTAAGACCAAATATTTAGATCATATCATCGTAGGTCTTGATAGGGCTAATGAAAATCAAGCAAAAAAAGCCTGGAAATTTTTTAAAAAATTAAAAACTCCTTTTTCAATTTTATGGAATGATGGGCCAGGATTAAAAAAACTCGATAAAGAATTAAAAAAAAATGATTTAGCTCCAAACGAGTTGGGTAAAGGTAGAAATGTTTGGTATTGTATTGGCATGTCAATAGCAAGAGATACTGCTCGTTCAGTTGCACTGCATGATTGTGATATAAAAACTTATGACAGAAGAATGTTGGCTAAACTTTTTTATCCAGTTGTAAATCCTCTTTTTAACTTTGAATTTTGTAAAGGATATTATCCAAGAGTTGCTAATAGTAAAATGAATGGAAGAGTTGCTAGATTACTTGTTTTTCCTTTATTAACTGCTTTAGAAAAAACCATAGGTAAAAGTGATTACTTAGAGTTTATGAAATCATTTAAATATCCATTAGCTGGTGAGTTTTCATTTAGACGTAATGTTTTGCCTGAACTAAGAATATCCTCAGATTGGGGTATTGAAGTGGGAATTCTATCTGAAATGCAAAGAAGCTTTTCTCCACAGAATATTTGTCAGGTAGATTTGGCAGATACTTATGATCATAAACATCAAGTTTTATCTATAGATGATGAAACTAAAGGTTTATCAAGGATGTCTATAGATATAATAAAAACCTTTATCAAAAAACTAGCTACTCAGGGTAATTCTTTTAGTAGAGAAAAATTCAGATCTCTAAAAGCAACCTACTATAGATCTGCATTGGATCTAATCGATATATACAGGAGTGATGCAGACATGAATGGGCTTAAATTTGACTCTCATACTGAAGAAAAAGCTGTTGAAGTATTTGCAATTAACATAATGAAAGCTGGAGAAGCTTTTATTTTAAATCCAATGGATACACCATTTATACCGACCTGGAGTAGAGTGAAGAGTGCTATTCCAAATTTTTTAACCCGATTAAAAGATACAGTAAATGAAGATAACAAAAAATATAACTAATGTTATCTCAGATAGATCAAAAAAAAATTAAATTTAAGCTTAAAAGTATATATAAGTTTCACTTATCAGAAACTGAAATTAATAATTGTTGTGAAAAAATAACAAAATTAATTAACAAATTTAATAAAAAAAAAAATAGAAAAAAAAAAATAGTTTCAGAAAAAACATCAATAATTATATGTTATGGAGATAGTGTTTTTTCCAGCACACAAAGACATTTAATAAAAAATTTTCAAAGTTTTTTTAAAAAAAAATTAAGTAAATATTTTAATACAGTGCACTTTTTACCTTTTTATCCTTCAAGTAGCGATAGTGGTTTTGCAGTAAAAGACCATTACAAAATCGATAGTAAGCTAGGCAATTGGTCAGATATCAAAAAATTCTCAGAAAAAAATGATGTAATGGCAGATGTTGTAATTAATCATTCATCAGCTAGAGGTCTGTGGTTCAAAAACTTTCTGAAAGAAAAAAAACCTGGAAAAGATTATTTTTTAGCAGTTAATTCCAATTTTAATGTGTCAAAAGTAATTAGACCTAGAGATCATCAATTACTTAAAAAAATTGATATTTTTAAAAAACCAAAATTTTTATGGAGAACTTTCAGTCCAGATCAATTGGATATGAATTTTAAAAATCCAGCAGTTTTATTAAGATTCATTAAAATTATGATTAACCTTATCAATCATGGTGTAACTATCTTTAGATTAGATGCAATTGCATATCTTTGGAAAGAGAGTGGAACTAAATGTATAAACTTAAGAGAAACACATGAAATAATAAAGCTTTTAAGGATAGTTTGTAGTTTTCTAAATGTTGAAAGCATTATTGTTACTGAAACGAATTTACCAGAAAAAGAAAATATAAGTTATTTTGGAAATTCTGATGAAGCTCATTGGATTTATAATTTTTCTCTCCCTCCCCTATTAATTTACAGTTTTTTGTTTGAAAATAGCTCTTACCTCAATAGATGGAACAAGAAGTTACCACAAACAAAAAAAGGGAATAGCTATCTAAATTTCATTGCTTCACACGATGGCATAGGGATGAGACCAGTTGAAGGTATTATAAATGAGGATAACAAAGATAAGTTTTTTAAAAGATTAAAAAAAAATGGCTCAAAATTTTCATATAGAAAAGTTCAAAGTAAATCAAAAAAAATTTATGAGGCAAATATTACAGTTTTTGATGCATTAAAAAAATCAGACTATGACCCAAAAGGTAGATTCTATTTGGAGAGATTTATTTCTGCTCACTCGATTATGATTTCCTTCGAAGGTGTACCAGCAATATATTTTAATTCATTATTTGGAACATCTAATGATGAGGCTAAATATATAATAACTGGAAATAATAGAGATTTAAATAGATACAGATGGAAGCAAAAAAACCTCCTTGATAATCTAAAAAATTTAAATTCTAAACAAAGTATTTTTTATAAAAATATTACTAATCTTTTAAATATTAGAATTAAGCAAAAGGCATTCCACCCTAACGCTAAAAGATATAATATAGATCTTGGAATAAATATATTTTGTTTTAAAAGAATAAGTTTGGACAAAAAACAAACTATAATATGTATAACAAATTTGACTTCTAAAATTCAATATACAAATTTGAATAGAAAGTATAATTTATGGAAAAATTTAATTAGTCCTCAAAATAGATTGATCAAAAAAGACAAGATTGAACTAAAACCATTTGAAACGATGTGGTTATCAAATATTTAAAGTTAAAATTTATATATAGTTTTTAATATTCTTTTTTTTTTTATATTAGTTTCTCTAGAAAAAATATCAAAGAGCATTATTTTCAAAACATCTTTATAATGTTGATGTCCTTTAAGATTACCAGTCGAGGTAAATTCAAAATCAGATAGTAAAATTTCTGATTCCTTTAAGATAGGTGAAATTTTTACATAAGATATTCCATTTGAAATTCTACTTTTTAATATTAAAAAATTTATGTCTTTCTTTTTAACTGGCCATACCTTGTCGGGAAAATTTTGATTTATTTTTTGGGCAATACCAATGTTATCTTCGTATACAATTTGGTCATTACTTTCTGATTCAGTATCTAATTTTGAATTTTTTTGTACTACTTCTAGGTAAAATTTGGGTTCTTCAATAGTGAGATTGTTAATAATTCTCAAATCTCCACTTAAAAAAGAATTTAAATCCAATTTAACAGTTATATTTTTAGCCTCAAAAATTAAATCGTAATATACAGAATTAGAGCTTTTTACTTCTAAGTTTTTAATAGAAATAAGATCAGGATATTTAATTTGAAAATCCTTAATTATAACATCTTTTTCTACCCAGTTAGAAAGTTTATGTAAGAAATATATTTCAATAATTTTCTTATTAAATAAAATGGTTGAAGAAATAAATATTATAATGAACAAAAAAAATATATTCTTATTATTCATGATTAATTTTTTATTCTCTTAGAGCTTTTTGGAGATACTTTTTATCAAGTGAACAATCTTCATATCCTTTCTTAACAACATTCAAATATCTTTCTGTTGGAAATTTAAAAGGAGATTTTTTAACCATCGTGTAAGTCATAACTTTTTTTCCATAATAATTAAAATAATACTTTTGATAAAGTATTGGATAATCCTCATATACATCTAATTTTTTTTCATCACTTTTTGATATTTCAAACAATCCACCTTGAACAATTGAATTTTTTTTTTTTTCAATATCAGCTGCTCTATACTTGCTCCTGAATGTAAGTTTAAAATTTGATAAATTAATTTTCTTAATAAAAACACTATCCTTGCATCTTTTTTTCATTTGTTGATGATGAAGATTACTTCCATAAGCAAAATAAAGCATTTAACGATCTACTACCTCAATTTTTTTTTCTTTGATAAATTCTAAGATTTGAGAATTACATGTATCAATTTTAGATTGTTTTTCAGAACGCAAAACAATTGATACACCAAGTTTACCAGCATGGAAAAAAGGGTAACTTCCTATTTCAACATCTTTATTTTGATCCTGAACCTTTGTTAGTGAATTTGCAATTTCACTCTCTACCGTTTTAAGGCTTATTGTGTAACTTAAAATTGGTTCACCACCTACTATTCTATTTTTTAAACCCCCTAACATAGATTTTAATATTGAAGGAACACCTGGAAGACAAAAAACATTTTCAACACTAAATCCTGGAGCTCCGCTGGTAGGGTTTAAAATTAATTCAGCATTTTGCGGCATCCTAACCATTTTCTGCCTACCCTCATTAAATTCACCAGGTTTATAATACGCTTCTAAAATTTTATATGCTTCTTCATGTATTTCATATTTTAAACCAAATACTTTTGAAACCGACTCAGCAGTGATATCATCATGTGTTGGTCCAATACCTCCAGTTGTAAAAACGTAGTTATTAGTTTTTCTCAAAACATTAAGTGTGTTAACAATAATATTTTCTACATCTGGAATAACTCTTACCTCATTTACTTTAACTCCAATAGAATTAAGCCATAAAGCAAGTGTGCTGGTATTGGTATCTTGAGTTCTCCCAGAAAGAATCTCATTACCAATTATTAGTATCGCGGCATTAACTTTTGTGCTTTTTGTCATTTTGTATATAAATTTAAATATGAAATTTACCAAGTCTTTAATAAAAGGCAAATTAATCAGAAGATATAAACGTTTTTTTGTAGATGTAAAAATAAATAAAGAAATTGTTACTGCTCATTGTCCAAATACAGGTTCAATGAAGGGCTTACTGGACAAGGAAAATGAAGTGTATCTTCTTAAAAATAATGATCCTAAAAGAAAATTAAAATATGGACTTGAAATAATTAAAGCTAAGAAAAACTTAGTTGGAGTAAATACTCACATGGCAAATAAAATTGTATATCACGGTTTATCTAATAATCTAATAAAAGAATTACAAAATAATGATGTAATAAAACCTGAGGTTTTTTTTAATAAAGAAACAAGATTTGACTTCCTTGTCGAAAAGAATAATCAAAAAAGTTTCATAGAAGTTAAAAATGTAACACTTTTTAGAGATGAAAAAACTGCTGAATTTCCTGACGCAATTACCACAAGAGGTTCAAAACATTTACTTACCCTTATTGATGCCATAAAAAAAGGTTATAAAACTTACTTAATATTTCTAGTTCAAGTACAAAATATGGAAAAATTTAAGATAGCTAAGGATATAGATAGTGAATATTATAAAAATTATTTAGCTGCAAAAAAAGCAGGTGTTAATTTTTTAGCCTATAAATGTAAAATATCTTCAAAAGAAATTTTGATAGAAACAAAATTGAAAATTGTTAATGACTAATTATTCAGAAAAGTTTGAGAAAATGAGAATAGCTGGAAAGCTCGCAGCTAGAACTTTAGATATGCTTACTGACAATATTAAAGTAGGTGTCTCTACTGCACATATAGATAAGTTGGGATATGAATTTATTCGTGACAATGGTGGTTACTCAGCTCCATTATATTATCGTGGTTTTAATAAATCTTTATGTACCTCTTTAAATCATGTTGTTTGTCATGGAATTCCTTCAGAAGAAAGAATTTTAGTTGAAGGAGATGCGGTAAACGTTGATGTTACCGCAATCATAAATGATTATTATGGGGATACATCAAGAATGTTTTGTATAGGTGATACCTCTGTAAAACTAAATAATTTAATAAATGCTACTTATGAGTCTATGATGAGGGCTATTAAAATTTTAAAACCTGGAATTAAACTTGGGGATATTGGATATGAAATTCAATCTTATGTTGAAGATAAAGGATTTTCTGTAGTAAGAGATTTTTGTGGTCACGGGATTAGCAATACTTTTCATGAACCTCCTAACATACTCCACTATGGAAATAAGAACGTAGGAATAGAATTAACACCTGGTATGACCTTTACTATAGAGCCTATGATAAACGCAGGAAAATTTAGCACAAAAGTGCTTAATGATGGATGGACAGCGGTTACTAGAGATAAATCTTTATCGGCACAATTCGAGCATACAATAGGTATTACAGAAAATGGTTATGAAATCTTTACAGAATCTGCTAAAGGTTATTCTAAGCCCCCATACTTATAATTAATGATAAAAAGATACTCGCGAAAAGAACTTACTGATATTTGGTCAGAAGAAAATAAATACAAAATTTGGCTTGATGTTGAAGTAGCTGCAGCTCAAGCAATGGAGAAATTAGGTCAAATACCAAAGGGTGTTTCTTCTGTAGTAAGAAAAAAAACTAAGATAAATGTAAAAAGAATTAACCAAATTGAAAATCAGGTTAAACATGATGTTATAGCTTTTTTAACTTCTGTTACAGAAAAAGCAGGAATTAAAGCTAGATATCTTCATCAAGGTATGACTTCATCTGATGTACTGGATACAAGTTTTAATATTCAACTTGCTCAATCAGGAAAGATTATTATCAAAGATTTAGATCAAATTCTAAAAGTTTTAAAGAAACAAGCAAAAAAATATAAATTCACTCCTTGTATGGGTAGAAGTCATGGTATTCATGCCGAGCCAATAACATTTGGATTAAAACTAGCTTCTTTTTATGAAGAGTTTAAAAGAAATAGAAAAAGATTAGTCGCTGCAATCGAAGAAGTATCTACTTGTGCAATTTCTGGGGCTGTAGGAACATTTGCCAACATAAGTCCAAATGTTGAGAAACATGTAGCTAAAAAACTTGGTTTAAAAGTTGAGCCTATTTCAACACAAATAATTCCTAGAGACCGTCATGCTTTCTATTTTTCAGTGTTAGGCATAATTGCAGGATCGATTGAAAGAGTGGCAACAGAAATAAGGCACTTACAAAGAACAGAAGTTTACGAATTACAGGAATATTTTTCAAAAAATCAAAAAGGTTCATCGGCAATGCCTCATAAAAAAAATCCAGTATTGAGTGAAAATTTAACAGGTCTTTCAAGAATGGTTAGAAGTTCTGTTGGCCCTGCTCTTGAAAATATAGCTTTGTGGCATGAAAGAGATATTTCTCATTCAAGCGTTGAGAGAAGTATAGGACCTGATGCAAATATAACTTTAGATTTTGCATTAGTTAGATTAACAAATATTTTAGATAATATGATTGTTTATCCTAAAAAAATGTTAGAAAATCTTAATATCACTAAAGGTTTAATTTTCTCCCAAGAATTAATGCTAGAACTTACAAAAACTGGTTTAAGTAGAGAAAGATCCTACAAAATGGTTCAGAGCTATGCAAAAAAATGTTTTGCTGAAAATCTTGATTTGTTTACTGTAATTCAATCTGACAAATATATAATAAGCAAAATTCCACCAAAAAAATTAAGAACTATTTTTAGTTACTCAAAACATTTTAAGAATGTAAATTTAATTTTTAGAAGAGTATTTAAATGATGAAAAAAGGTAAAAAACTTTACGAAGGAAAAGCTAAAATTATTTATGCTACAAATGATAAGAATTTAGTTATTCAATACTTTAAAGACGATGCTACAGCTTTTAACAATCAAAAGAGAACTACAATTGAAGGTAAAGGTGTTTTAAATAACCGGATTTCAGAACATATTCTATCAAACTTATCTCAAATTGGAATTAAAAATCATTTAGTAAAAAGATTGAATATGAGGGAGCAAATAATTAAATTTGTAGAAATTATTCCTATCGAATTCATTGTTAGAAATGTAGCAAGTGGTTCTTTAACGAAAAGACTTGGTATCGAAGATGGTACTGTTCTTAAAGAACCATTAATTGAATACTGCTTAAAAGATGACAAACTTGGTGACCCTTTAATTGCTGAAGAACATATCCATGCATTTGAATGGGCTACAAGAAAAGAGATAGAGAAGGTAAAAAAAATGATCTTAAGAATTAATGATTTTATGATTGGAATGTTCAGAGGTATTGGAATTAAGTTAATTGATTTCAAATTAGAATTTGGAAGATTAAAAGTTAATGGAAAAAATGAAATTATTTTAGCAGACGAGATAAGTCCAGATACTTGTAGATTGTGGGACTCTATTACTGATAAAAAACTTGATAAAGACAGATTTAGGAAAAATCTTGGGGGGTTAATTCCAGCTTATACTGAGGTTGCTAAAAGACTAGGTATTCTTCATGAACAATCAAACGTATCTGCGGTAAATGTCACAAAATTATCATCAATTAAAAAAAAAAGTAAATGAAGGTTTCAGCAATTATAACACTTAAAAAAGATGTTTTAGACCCTCAGGGAAAAGTCATTCATCAGACATTAGATGGGATGGGTTTCAAAGATGTAAATGAAGTTAGACAAGGTAAATATTTTGAAATTGATGTTAAAGAAAATGACCCTGTTAAAGCTAAAAACCTAGTTGAGGATATGTGTAAGAAGCTTTTAGCTAATCTTGTCATTGAAAATTACAAAATTATTGAGACACAATAATTAATGAAATCATCTGTAATAACCTTTCCTGGTTCAAATTGTGATAGAGACATGCATGTTGCTTTAAATAAATTTGGATTTAAAAATAAGATGGTTTGGCATGATGATAACGAGTTACCAAAAAGCGATTTAGTGGTATTACCTGGCGGTTTTTCTTATGGAGATTATCTAAGATGTGGAAGTATGGCATCAAAATCTAAAATAATGCAATCAGTTATTAATTTTGCAAAATCTGGTGGATTAGTAATGGGAATTTGCAATGGTTTTCAAATATTAGTAGAAACTGGATTGGTACCTGGTGTTTTATTAAGAAATAAATACTTAGAGTTTATTTGTAAAAACGTTTACGTAAAAATTGATAACAAAGAAAATCTTTATTTTAAAAATCTAGATAAAAATGTATTTGAATTTCACATAGCTCATAATGAAGGAAACTATTTTTGTACCAAAGACCAATTAAAAGAAATTGATGATAATAACCAGGTTGCTATTTTTTACTGTAATAATCAAGGAAAAACTGTTGAGCAATATAATCCAAATGGATCAATAAAGAATATTGCAGGAATTTTTAATAAACGAAAAAATGTTTTAGGTATGATGCCTCATCCTGAAAGAATGATTGATAAAAGCTTATCAGGCGAAGATGGTTCTATTTTTTTTAAAAACTTAATTAATAATTTGAAATAATGTTGGTAAATGAAAAAGTAGCAATTGAACATGGTCTCAAACCAGATGAATATGAAAAAATCTGTAAATTACTAAAAAGAATTCCAAATATAACAGAACTTGGCATCTTCTCCGCGATGTGGAATGAACATTGCTCATATAAATCTTCTAGATTACATTTAAAAAAGTTACCTACTAAAGGTAAAAAAGTTATCCAAGGACCAGGAGAAAATGCTGGAGTAATTGATATAGAGGATAATGACGCAATTGTTTTTAAGATAGAAAGTCATAATCACCCATCATTCATAGAACCTTATCAAGGTGCAGCTACAGGAGTTGGTGGAATAATGAGAGATGTATTTACAATGGGCGCAAGACCAATTGCGAATTTAAATTCAATACATTTTGGTTCACCACAAAATAAAAAAACAAAAAATTTATTACGTGGTGTAGTTCACGGTATTGGTGGTTATGGTAATTGTATGGGGGTTCCTACAATTGCTGGTCAGACATCTTTTGATAGCTCATACGATGGTAACATTCTTGTTAATGCTATGACACTAGGTTTAGTTAAAAAAAATAAGATCTTTTACTCAAAAGCCGCAGGTCTTAACAAACCTGTAATTTATGTTGGATCAAAAACGGGTAGAGACGGAATTCATGGAGCAAGTATGGCCTCGGCTAGTTTTGATGATAAAATTGAGGAAAAAAAACCAACAGTTCAAGTTGGTGATCCTTTTACTGAAAAGCTACTTTTAGAAGCATGTTTAGAATTAAAGTCCATAGTTATTGTTCTTTTATAATCTTTAATTAAACCAATTCCGCCTATGGATGGAGTTGGTTTAATTCCAACTTCTTTTGTTTGATTGTAGAAAGATACATTTCCAGAAACAACAGGAAATTTTAGATATTCACAAGCTTCACCTATACCTTCCACACATTCAACAAATTCTCCCATATTTTTCTCTTTTTCTGGGTTTCCGAAATTAAGGCAATTAGTAATAGCTATTGGTTTAGCTCCAACAGCAATCATATTTCTCCAACTTTCACAAACCACTTGCTTGCCTCCTGTTA
>JACWDK010000018.1 GCA_014654165.1 Pelagibacterales bacterium SAG-MED13
ATCTGAATTATTTTTTCTTTTATATCATTTGATAACTCTACAGTTGAAGCTCCACTTCTGGCATAAATACCTATACCAACAGTTTTTAAATTAATTTGATCTTTTGTTTGAGCTTTAAAAAGAGTTTTTTCTGAAACAGGGCCATATTCAATATTAGCAACTTCAGATAATAGTATAACTTTATTATTAGTTTTTTTGATGGGTAATTGTTTAATAGTATTGATATCATTATATGATTTATCTAAATTGAGTGTTAGGTCAATATTATCTGCCTCAAGAGTTCCTGCTGGAAGGCTTATATTTTCACTTCGTAAAGCAACCTCAACTTCTTGGACTGTTAAGTTATTTGCAGCTAATTTAATGGGATCGATCCAAACTCTTATACTTAATTCTCTTAATCCTCCAACCCGAATTCGTCCAACATTTTTTACACTTGAAAATTGATCAACTAAAAATCTTTCTGCATAATCTCCCAATTCTAAATCACTCCAAGATGATGAAGACAAAGACAACCACATAGTGGTTGTAAATCCTGCAGCTCTTTTAAGAATTTGAGGTGGATCAGACTCCGAGGGTAAATTATCTACAACTCTAGCTACCCTTTCCCTAATATCATTTGCTGCATTATCCAGATTCATATTAGTATCAAATTCAACATTAATAGTGCTGCGACCATTTTCGGATTTTGAATCTATATTTTTTATACCCTCAGCTCCCCCAATAACATCTTCCACAACTTGTGTTACTTCTTGATCTACTATTGAGGCTGCTGCAGATTTATAATCTATTTGAACCTGAACAACAGGAGGCTGTATTCCATTAGGTAACTCTCTTACTGGTAGTTTCCAAAAAACAAACAAACCAAAAACGATTAGAATTAAAGACATTACCCAAGATACTGTCGGTCTTTTAATACTTAATTCTGTAATAAACATTTAATTTTTTATAGGTTTTATTTTTCCTCTTGGTCTAACTTTTTTTAAACCTTCAGCAACTACAATATCTCCTTCATTCAATCCAGAAATTATTTCAATTTTTTTATCACCCCTAAGACCAGTTTTTACTTCAATTTTATTTGCAATATTTTTATCATCAACTTTATATACAAATGATTTATCACCCTCAATCATAACACTCGTATCAGGTACGCTTAAAGTATTTCTTAAATTAAATTTAACTTTCACCTCAAGAAGAGATCCAGAAATTAATTTTAATTCATCATTCTCTAATTTTATTCTTGATAAAAGGCTTCTAGTATCAGCATTAATTCTGCTGGAAACAAAATCAACTTCTCCTTGGAAAATTTTATCTTTAAAACTTGAAATTTTAACCTCAACAGGCAACCCTTTTTTTATCGAAGAGGAATAATTTTCAGGAATTTTAATATCTGAATAAATGGTTGAGTTATCATCTAGTGTAATAATAAATATATTATTTGAAACAAGTATATCTTCAGTGAGACCCGTGTATCCTAGAACACCATTAAATGGAGCTAATATATCTCCACTTTTTAATTTTATTATTATCTCACCTTTTTTAACAAAACCTTTTAACTTTATATCTTCAAACAGATCTTCTTTTTTTATTTTAAATGACTCAGATCTTTTGGAAATTGCTGTTCCAAATGTTTCAACTTTTTCTGAAAATTCTTTTTTTACAACCTCAGTAATTATTATTCCAGGAGGGGGTCTTTTACTAAATTTTTTTTTAAAATGATTTCCAATCATAGTCCTACCAACGATTACAATTGCAATGATTAGGAAAAATACCAATATTATTGAAATAATTTTTGTAGATCTTTTCATAAAAAGTTTTAATTTATGCCGTATTCAGCCCAAGAGCCATCATAAATACATGGATGATATTTATCATTTATTAGAGAATATGCTAGTGCCAAAACACACGCAGTAACTCCAGAACCACAAGAAAAAACTATATTTTTTTCTTTTATGTTTTGTACACAAGTTTCGAAAACAATCTGAAGATCTTTTTTATTTTTAAAAGTTTTATTTTCATTTAAGCATTGATTAAAAGGTATACAAAAAGAATTTTTAATACATCCACTTCTTAAACCTTTTCTTGGCTCTGGAACCTCGCCGGAAAATCTTTCTCTACTCCTTGCATCTATAATTTTGAATACTTGTTTTTCGATGTTTTGATCAATCAACTGCTTGCTTTTTACAAGTTCCTTTCTTTCAAATGGTTTATAAACAGACTTTTTAATATTGGGTAAACTTTTAGTAACATCTCTTTTTTCTGCTAACCATTTTTTAAATCCTCCATTTAAAACATGCACTAATTTTGCATCATGTCCAAAATAAATTAGATTAAACCAGCAACGGCAAGAACTTATTACATCTGAATTATCATAAATGACAATCTCATCATTTTTTTTAATTCCCATTTTAGATACTATTTCTTCCCATTTTTTTATTTCAACTAACATATGTGGAAGATGAGTATCTTTTTTGGAATTATTATCTAAATCAAAAAAAAGTGAATTGGGAATATGTTCACGTAGGTATTCATGAAAACCATTTCTTTTTGTTTGAGGCATATGCCAGGAACAATCAATAATCTTGACTTGATTTAAGTTTTTATCTAGCCATTCTGTTTCTACTAACGACATCTTATCTCTTCTCTAAATATTTTTGATGATATTCCTCAGCTGGACAATAATTTTTTAATAAAGAAATTTTAGTAACAACTTTTCCTAAAAGTTTTTCATTTGTATCTTTAAGAACTTTTTCAGCAATTACTTTTTGTTTATTATTAAGATAAAATATCTCACTTCTATATTGAGAACCAAAATCTGGTCCCTGGGAATTTAAAGTAGTTGGATCATGGATCTGAAAGAAAATTTTTAATACTTTTTCGTATGTTATAATTTTTTCGTCGAAATCAAGCTTTACAACTTCAGCATGATTTGTATCCCCTGTACATACTTCTTTGTAGGTTGTAGTAGAACTATCACCTCCACAATATCCAACTTCAGTTTTAATTATACCTTCAATTTTACTAAATCTAATTTCTGGTCCCCAAAAACATCCAAGAGCTAAAACTGCTATTTCCATTGATTATGATTTAAATTAATTTACAAATTATTCATATGCTAAGTAAAAATCAATTAGGCTTTTTGTACATGTTTATGTCTATTTGCGCCTTTTCCTTAATGGATATAATAGTCAAATGGTCAGTTGACTACCCTATTGGACAAGTATTATTTTTTAGAGGGTTTTTTGGAATTATCTTTTATTTTTTTATCATTCCAAGAGAGAGGATACATAATTTCTACAGAACTAAAAGAGCTGGATTGCATCTATTAAGATGTTCTTCGGGTTTAATTGCTCTAGTCTCAATTTTTATTGCTTTAAGAGAGTTACCTTTAGCAACGGTTGTAAGTATATCTTTTGCAGCCCCAATATTTACAACAATTTTATCAATATTTTTATTAAATGAGAAAGTTGGAATATTTAGATGGTTAGCAGTGCTAGTAGGATTTCTTGGAATTTTAATTATAACAGAACCGGGAATAACTGAACTTAATGTCTATTATATTTTTCCAATAATTTTTTGTCTAGGTCTTTCATATGTAGCAATAACAATTAGACAACTTTCTTCAACTGAACCAGTGTGGTTAATTTCTTTTTACTTTTCTCTATCTATAACTCTATTAAGCTTCTTTACTATTCCGCAGGGATGGGTAATGCCTAGCTTAAATCACTTAATTTTATTATCATTAGTGGGTATTTTTGGTGGGGTTGCAAACTTATGGCTTAGTCAATCATATAAATACTCAGAAGTATCTTTAGTAACACCTTTGAAATATTTGGCTTTAGTGTTTGCTATAATTTTTGGATATTTTATTTGGGATGAAATTCCAACTATCAAAACATTATTAGGTGCATTTTTAGTCATAATTTCTACATTAATTATTTTTAGGAGAGAAATTTACAAAAAAAAAACTATTACTTCTGAGACACTAAATGACTAAAGTTCCAAAATATTGGAAAAAAGCAAAAGGATATCTGTCTAAAAAAGATAAAATAATGTCTAAATTAATAAAGAATTATCAAAGTCCATCAGAAACTATTCTAACATCCAGGCGAGACATATTTTTTTCACTATGTAAAAGCATAATTGGGCAACAAATAAGTGTTGCAGCAGCAAACTCTGTGTTTTTAAAGTTTAAAAAAAAATGTAAAAATAGAATAAAACCAATGACTGTATCTAGACTTACAACTAGGCAACTTAGAAGTTGTGGCCTTAGTAGACAAAAGATTTTAGGAATAAAAAATTTATCAAAGCAAATATTAAATAAATCATTTAAACCAAAGTTGATTAGTAAAATGAATGACGAAGAGGCAATTATTTATTTATCATCCTTACGACAAATCGGAAAATGGTCTGCAGAAATGATTTTACTATTTACCTATAACAGATCTGATATATGGCCAGTCCAGGATATTGGACTTTTAAGAGCTATTTCAAAAAATTATAAAAAAAAATACCTTCCTCCAGAACAATTTGTTAATTTACTTAAAAAAAGATTTTCACCTTATTGTTCAGTCGCAACTTGGTATTTGTGGAGAAGCATTGATCCAGAACCTATTCAATATTAAAACCCTCTATTATCTGCATATGTCTTTCGGTAGTATCTTTGGCCAAAGCCCAACCATTTTGATATTCCCTAGAATTATGACATTCAGTTGCTTTCTTGTAACTTGGGAACTCCCATATTACAGTTCTAACAAAATCTGATCCATCATATGTATGATGTTCACCACCTCTTACTAAAGGAATTCCCCCAAAGCTTTTAATTATAGGCGTTACAGTCTCTGCATATTTTTTTAAATTATCTTGATTTTCAACTTTAATATATAATGAGATCCAGTATCCTTTTTTCATTTAATCCAACCATTTTGCATATTTTTCCCTATTATCATAAATATATTTTGGTAAATTTTTTAAATCCATTTTTTCTAATTTTACACCTTGTGAAAATTGATTTTCTCTTTTATCAGCCGAAAGATTATAGACTGACTCTCTATTTTTAATTCTTTTCTCAATATTTTCAACTCCTATTGGGTTTAAGTCATATTCTCTGTGATGGGTATAAGATTTTAGTTTCTGTTCTATTAATTCAGGCGTATTTAAATATGAAAAATGCCAACCCCCATCATTTATGAAAACAATATTTGTATATTTTAGTTTTGAAAAATAAGTATCTAACCTCCATTTAGGATATCTTTTAGGCTTAATATCTCTTAACCATTGAGGGTTAAGTAAATTCTTTTTTTTACAAGCTCTTGATCCCACCCAGTTATAATTTTTTTGATATAAATTGAATTTGTAGTAACACATTATTTGATTAAAAAGGATCAAATCATTTTGAATTTTTCTAAGATTTATTTTTTCAAGTTTAGGGATTTCATCAATATCTGAAATTATCATTATATCATCATCAGATGCTTCTTTCATTCCATTAGATAAATAATTTCTTTGGTAATTATCTCTTCTATATCCATTTAAAATATATTTTCTTGACTTTTCATTTTCAGAGTCATCTTCATTAATAACCTCTACATCTGGGGGACTGGTATCTAAAATGAGATAATTTATTTTATCTTTGAATTTTATAAATTTATTGATATCAAAATTAAGGTTTTTTTTGTTTCCCCTATGATCAAAAGTACTTTCAACAATTAAAAATTGATCTACAAACTGGCTTAAATAATTTAATCTTAATTCAAGAACAACATCTTCGTTATAGTACATAAAACAGTCAAATATTCGCATATAATTGTTATTAATGATTATTAAATTTGATGTAAAGTTATAAATAATTTGTTAATTAATAACGATGAAAAAAATCGTTATAACTGGCGGACTAGGATATATAGGCACTGAGTTATGCAAAATATATTCAGGCTATAGTTGGAATGATGAAATCACCGTTATAGACAACAGGTTTATTTCAGAAAGAGTTAATCAAATCAGAAATTGGAATATGAATTTTGTTCATGGTGATATCTTGAATAAAGAACTGATAAAAAAATACTGTGGGAATGCAGATATAGTTCATCATTTAGCTGGTATAACAGATGTGCCAAGAATCAAAAAAGATATTAAATCAGATCAAGAAAAATTAATTAAAGATGTAGCAGAAGAAGGTACCCAAAATATTTTGGACGCAATTAGCGATAAATGTAAAATAGTAATGCCGTCTACTCATGTAGTATATGAAGGGTTAGATAGAATAAAAAAGGAAATTTCTGAGAATGAAAAAACTCATCCAGTCCTTACTTATGCCAAATCAAAAAATATCAATGAAAATCAACTAAAAGTTTCTGGAAAAAATTATATAATTTTAAGACTTGGTTCTGTATATGGCTACTCTAGTGATACAGCTAGAATTGACATTATGCCTAATCTTTTCTCTAAAATAGCATCTCAAAATGGAACTTTAAGATTATTTGCTGGTGGTAAACAAATTAAAAGTTTAGTGCCTTTAATAGACGTAGCTAGATGTTTTAAATTTATGGAGGAGAAAGAGAATATAAATAAAGAACTGTTTAATTTGACAAAAGAAACTGTAACAGTAAAAGAAGTAGCTCAAATTTGTAAAAAATATAATCCTAAAATAATACTTAGAGAAACAAATGATGAAATACCAAATTTAGGTTTTTCTTTATCAAATAGAAAACTCTTAAAAACAGGCTTTAAGTTTTTGTATGCTTTAGATGAAAGTATAAAAGAGATGATTCAAAAATGGTCAAAACAAATTTTAATTAAAGACTTAGAATATGTAACGAATGGAGACAATGAATATATCGATAAAAGAGGAAAAATTAGTAATCATGAATTAACTGAACCAATTAATATGATTGGTCTAATACATTCAAAAAAAGGAACTATAAGAGCAAATCACTATCACCCCCAGCAAGAACAAAAATGTCTTTTTACAAAAGGGCAAATTATAGAAATTTTTCAAGATATTTTAAATCCTGATTCACCCAAAATCACGCAAGTAGTAAATGAGGGACAACTATCAATAATCAAACCTAATGTTGCTCATACTATGGTTTTTACCAAGGATACAACTTTCTTAAATCTAGTAAGGGGTGAGAGAGAGCATAAAAATTATGGAGTTACTCACACAATTAAACATATTTTTGTAGATGAAAAAGAAAAAAAAGTTTTACTTAAATACTATAAATTCAATTGTAGATCATGTGGAAATGAACAATTAAAAAGGATCATTTCACTTGGTTATCAACCCTTAGCAAATAATTTATTAGATAAGAAAAGTGAAAGTCCAGAGCTATATCCACTAGAGATGAATTATTGTGAGAATTGTCATAATTGTCAATTGTCAGTTGCGGTTGATCCGAAAAAAATGTTTTCAAACTATCTTTACTTATCATCTACATCAAAGATTTTTAGAGATCATTTTAGTAGTGCAGCTAGAGGATACATTAAAGAATTTAAATTAAAATCAAAAACATCTTATATAATTGACGTAGGTAGTAATGATGGAATTGCTTTAAAACCATTTAAAGATTTAAATTTTAAAAACATCTTAGGTATAGAACCTGCAAAAAATTTGGCAAAATTAGCAAATAAAAATAAAATTAAAACATTCAATGGTTTCCTTCAAAAAAAAAATTTAAAAAAGATAAAAAAAAATGCAGATTTAATTTTAGCATCAAATGTATTTGCTCATTCTGACAATTTAAAGGAAATGGCATTTTGTATGAAAAAATTGATTAAAAAAGATGGAACTATAGTAATTGAGGTTCAATATTTGTTAAATACTTTAAAAGATTTAACGTTTGATAATATATATCATGAACATTATAATTACTGGTCATTGACATCTTTGGTAAATTTCTTCGAACAGTTTGACTTGACTCTTTATAAGGTTGAAAGAATTAGCACCCATGGTGGATCAATAAGGATTTATTTAAAAAATAAAAAAGTTAAAGTCGAAAAAAGTGTAAAATACTTATTAAAAGAGGAAGAGGATTTTGGCATAAAAAAATTTAGTACTTATAAAAGATTTGCTGACAAAATACACAAGATAAGAACAAATGTTATTGATAGCTTTGTAAGGCTAAAAAAAGATCATAAAATAATTGTTGGATATGGTTCACCAGCAAAAGCTACTACAGCTCTTAATTTCTTTAGTTTAATCAATCAAATTGATTATATAATTGAAGATAATGAATTAAAGCATGGTAAATTTATACCTGGTGTTAAAATTCCAATTTTTTCAAAGAATAAAATTAAAAAAAAAACCTCAGTAATAGTCGTATTAGCATGGAATTTTTTTAATGATATAAAAAAAAATAATACAGATTTGTCGGACAACTTTATTAATATTAAAGATTTAGAAAAATAAGAATTGAATATGTCAAAAAAAATGATTGTTGGGTGGGAAGAATATAAAAAGATTGTTGAAAAATTAGCAATTGAGATTCACAAAAGTTATAAACCAACAGTTTTAATAGGAATAATGAGGGGTGCTGCACCCATTATAGATATCTTATCTAGAATTTTAAAACTTCCAATTGCTTATATAGTTATACAAAGTTATTCGGGAAAAGGGACTGAAGATCAACAAGGGAAATTAATGTTTGCTAGAGAAATAAGCTCTTTAGCAAATGATAAAGATTTTACTAAAGTTTTATTAATTGACGACTTATCTGACACTGGATTAACATTAAATAAAAGTATTGAATGGTTAAAAAATTATGGACCCACAAAAGAATATATTAAAGAAGTAAAAACAGCGTGTTTGTGGAAAAAAAAATCATCAAAATTTGAACCAGATTTTTGTTCAATAAGATTAAATTCAGATCCATGGATTGTTCAACCCACAGAGCATTATGAGGAATTATCAATTGAGGAAATTTCTAGGCAAAATAAATAGGGCTAGTAATAATTACCTAGCCCTATTAAATATTTATTTACGCAACAATAAAGCTCACAACACTAAGAATTGCTATTACCCATATTGCAGGCGAGGTACTTGAAAATTTACCTGTAAATATTTTTATTAATGCGTAAGAAACAAAAGCTAAAGCAATACCATTGCTGATGCTATATGTTAAGGGCATTGCTATCATCGCTAGGATTGCTGGTGCTGACTCTGATATATCATTCCATTCTATATCTGTAATATTTTTAATAAAAAGTACAGATACAAAAAGTAATGCAGCACCATCAATTTGTTTAGGTAAGCTAGTAGCTAAGGGTGCAAAGAATATACAAGCCAAAAATAACAAACCAATTACTAATGAGGTCATTCCTGTTTTTCCACCTGCTTTGACACCAGCACCAGACTCTACATAACTTGTAACAGTCGTAGTTCCCATCATTGCACCTGCAACTGTACTTACACTATCTGATAACATAGCTTTATTAATATCTTGAACTTTTCCATCTTTTCCAACTTTACCAGCAACATTTGCTACTGAAGTTAAGGTTCCTGCAGTATCAAAGAAATCAATAAAAAGTAGGGTAAAGATTACAGTTGACATTCCTGCTGTCATTGCTGCTGACAGATCAAATTCAAATAAATACGTCATTGATGGCGGTGCACTTGCGATACCATTAAATTTTGCTAGCCCTGTAGCCCAAGCAATTATACTAAATGCTAAAATACCAATTATGATATTACCTTTAACATTCATTTTATCTAAAACTATTATTGCTATGAATGTTGCACATCCAAGTAACACTAAGGGATTACTTAAATCACCCAACTGTACTAATGTAACTGGATTATCAACTACAACCTCCATAATTTGAAGACCTATTATTGCTAAAAATAATCCTATACCTGCTCCAATTCCTAATTTTAAACTTTTTGGAATTGAATTTATTAACCAAGCTCTTATAGGTGTTAAAGATATAATTAAAAACAATATTCCTGCTACCAACACAGCACCTAAAGCTTCTTGAGGTGTATAACCCATCCCTGCACAAACTCCAAAAGCTACAAAAGCGTTTATACCCATACCTGGAGCAAGTCCTATTGGCCAAGTTTTTCCGTAAAAAGCCATTATGAAACAAGCTAATGCAGTAGCCAATATTGTTGCAGTGTAAACTGCGCCGAAATCAAAGAAACCTTTTTCGGGTCCGGCAAATTCTCCCGATAAAATGAATGGATTTAAAAACATTATGTAGGCCATAGTCAAGAAAGTTGTAGTTCCAGCTATTACCTCAGTTTTAAAATCTGTTTTGTGTTTTTTGTAATTGAAAAAATTATCAAGCATAAATCCTCCTAATAGATAAAACATATTTGATTCTTTTAATTTTTACCCTCTAAAACTAGTTTTTATTCACAAATTTCAACTCAGAAGTTTATATTTATGCCATAATTTGATTGTTAGTATGCATATATGAGAAAACTAAAATATATTTTTATAAGTATTTTTTTAATTACGTTACTTTCCGCTTGCCAAACTATAAAACAAAAAACTGACGCAATAGTAGAAAAAGAAAATAAAAAATTGAGTAAATTTATTGGAAAATCCTCTAATGAATTACAAAAAGATTTGGGCAAACCTGATGAAGACTTTAATAATGAAAAAGGAAATTTAGTTTTAATATATAACACTAAAAAATATGGGATACCTTGCGAAAGAAGGTTTGAAATAAATAGTAACTTAGTGGTTGTGGGTTTTGTGTCTAATGGGTGTTTTTAAGATTACTTGCGAGGAATACTCCTCGCAAGTAAGGTAAAAGCTATCTTATTTGAATAAGCTTTTTCTTTTTGTGTTCTGGAATTATTCTCTCACAAGATATTGTCAAAAGACCATCCTTAAGCTCAGCACCATTTACTTTCACATCATCTGCTATTGTAAACGACCTTGCAAATTGTCTTTGGGAAATACCTTTATGAATAATTTCACCATCAATATTATTATCCCTTGTTTTTTCTATTTGTTTAGTTCTAACGGTTAATAAATTGTCCTCGAACTCGACTTCTACATCATCTTTACTAAAACCCGCTAAAGCAACTTCAATAGCATAGTTATCTTTACCTGTTTTTCTGATATTATAAGGTGGGTAATTTGACTGCATAGTCAAAGCGCCATTACCCAACATACTTTCAAATTGATCAAACATATCGTCAAAACCAATAGAAAATGGCCTTAGTGAGTTAAATATAGATAAATCCTTACTTGTCATTATATTCTCCTTTAATTAAGCAAGTTTATTTTTGTCAGCCCCATAAGGCAGCTAACAATATTTATTTGGGAATTAAATTAAATATTTCAAGGTCGAAAAATACTAAATTTTTTTTGAGATTTTCAAAGCAAATGCATAATCTAAAGCTATTTCTTCTATTGCACCATCTCGTCCAGATTTTCCACCATGACCTGCATTCATTTCAGTCTTTAAAAGTAATAAATTATTATCTGTTTTAAAATCTCTTAGCTTAGCAGTGAATTTAGCAGGCTCATCAAACAAAACTCTGTTATCACTTAAGCTTGTAGTAATTAGCATGTTTGGATAATCCATTTTTTTTATATTATTGTATGGAGCATAAGAAAAAATATAATCAAAATGTTCTTTATTATCTTTTGCATTTCCAAATTCATCAAATTCACCAATAGTTAAAGGTAAAGTATGATCAAGATTTGTTGTCAAAGAGTCTACAAAAGGAACTGCCATTATAATTCCCAAAAATAATTCTGGAGATTGGTTTACTACTGCTCCCATTAATAATCCCCCTGCTGAACCACCCATTCCAATTATTTTACCTTTGGATGAATAATTATGCTCAATTAGGAATTTTGCTGCGTAAATATAGTCTTCAAATGTATTTTTTTTATTTGTAAGTTTTCCTTCTTTCCACCACTTCATACCTTTTTCCATTCCACCTCTTATATGAGCTGTTGCCCAAATTATATTTCTATCAATTAAACTCAATCGTGTAGATGAAAAACCAGGGCTCATTGAATGTCCATATGATCCATAACCATAAAGTAATAGATTGGCAGAGCCATCCAATTTAGTTTTTTTGTGTCTTGTAATTGTTAGTGGCACTAATCTTCCATCATGAGACTTATAATCTATTCTTTCAACAATATAATCATTAGGATTATGTCCTGAGGGAATTTGCTGTTCTTTAACCAATCTTTTGTTTTTGGTTAAAAGATTATATGAATAAACTCTTGAGGGGGTTTTTGGAGAAGAATATCCTAAGTAAATTTCATCGGTATTTTTATCTTTTTGTTTTAAAGAAATATTTGGAATAATAACTTTTTCCTCAGAAAAAATTAATTCTTCCTCTACTCCTTTTGAAATATTGTGAACAAATACTTTATCAAGTGCATTTGATGTTTCAGATCTTATTATCCAATTATTTAAAAAGATACAACCGCCTATTAAAACCTCTTCTTTAGCAGGAACAAACACACTCCAGTTTTGATTTTCTAAACTATCTGAAATATCAATTTTAAAATCCTCAGCATTCTTATTTGTATGATTATAAAATTTATTATCCCAAGAGCTTACAGAGTAAAGAATTCCTTTTTCTCTTTTTTTTATTAATTTAGGATCTGGTTTTCTTTCATCTACTTTAAAATAATACTGCTCCGAAGTGTTATGGTCTGAAGTAGTGATAAAATAATATTTTTCATCAGAACTTAAGCTAATACTTACAGTAAAAGCTTCCGTTTTTTCCTCGAAAATTAATTCATCATTATCATTGAAACTTCCTATTTCGTGTCTGTATATTTTTCTTGCGCGATGATTTTTATCTAATTTAGAATAAAAAATATATTTGTCATCTAAGCTAAAGGTAACACTTCCTGAAGTATCAGAAATTTCGTTAGTTATTAATTTTTTATTATCGATGGTTCTAATAAAAATAGTATAATATTCAGATCCTTTAGTATCTAAAGAATACGCGAGATATTTATCATTATGACTAACCTCTAAATCTCCTACTCCAAAGTATTCTACTCCAAGTTTTCTTTTTTCTTCGTCTCCATTCCAAATTTCTTCAATTTTTTTTGTGTCAATTTTTTTTCTCAGTTTAATAGAATAGTTTCCTTCCGTAGTCGTTTTTGTCCAATATTCATATGTGTGGTCTTTATAAGGAAGAGATTCATCATCTAATTTAATTCTTCCTTTAATTTCATCAAATAATTTTTTTTGTAAATCATCTGTATCTTTAAGGTGATATTCTGTGTGTTTATTTTCTTTAATTAAATACTCTTTAACTTCAGGGTCTAATTTGTCTTTATCCTTTAAAACATCTAAAATATCTTTTTGATGTATCCAGCTATAATTGTCTTCCCAAGTGATGTTGTGACAAGATTTTATTTCTGGTTTTTTTCTAAGTTGTGGTACTTTCATTATCAAAGAAGAAATATATGAATATAATTATTTATACAGTGGTAATATTGGCTATTTTTTATATCTTATTAAGAGTTATTAGTAATATTTCATCTAAAAAGATATCAAAAAGTTTAAGAATTTTAATTATTATAGGATTGATTATACTTGCAATTCTATTTGCAATAGGAGGCAGGTTTTTATTGACACTTCCTCTTACTTTGACAAGCCTTGCATTACTTAAGTTAAAAGGTTTATCAATTTTTCAAATGATATCTCTGTATAGATTAATTCAAACATTAAGGAGATCTGGAAGATTTTCTTTCAATCAATCAAATTCGACAAATTTATCATCAATTTCAATTTCAGAAGCTTATAAAATTTTAAATTTAGATATGAGTAAAAAAATATCAAAAGATGATGTAAACAAGGCTTACATTAATATTCAAAAAAAAATACATCCAGATATTTCTCCTGAAACTTCTCGTTTATCTTCTATTGTTAATGAAGCAAAAGATTTAGTTTTGAAAGATATTTCTTAATTTGAAATTTCAAGAAATTTGTCAAATATTTTTTGAGGATTAATTTTTTCTTTCCCTGAAGTGTTATGAGTAACGTTTGCTTCCCCGTCAGGAATTATTGGAAACATTTTTGAACTATAATTTCCGTATATCAATGGAGTATCTGCCATTAAGGTTATAGTTTTAATACCTAGTGCAGCAGACAAATGACTAAAACTGGAGTCGTTACAAATAGATAAATTGCAATTTTTTATGATAGGTAATGTTTCTTTAATTGAAAAATTATCCAGAGGTAAACAAAGTTTTTTAAATTTTGAATTTATTATTTCATTTAATATAATTTGCTCCTCATTGTTTTTACCTGTTGCAAGAAAAAATTTACATTGTTTAATATTTGATATTTTTTCTATTATTTCTATAAATATTTTTGCAGGAATTCTTTTTGTTGATCCTGAACCCCCTATACCTAAAAGTATTTTCATCTCATCTTTTTTGATATTAAATTTTTGAATTGACTCGGATATTAAAGTATCATCAATTTCTACTTTTGGATCCTCGTTCACTTCCAAATTAAATTTATCTTTTATAAATTTTTTTGGAACATCTATAAGATGTTGTTTAGTTTTTTTAAATAATGGATATTGATAAATTTCAGAAATTCCAGAAAGTCTTGCAATTATATTATATCTAAAAGAAGAATTGAAAATAACGATTTTATCAAATTTATTTTTTTTTATATCTTTAATCAAATTATAGCTACCAAAAAACCCTTCATGCCTTTTATTTGATTTTTTATCTCTCTCTAAAAGAATAATCTTATCAATATATTTTGTTTTGAATAAATATTGGTCTGCTTTTGCACTTTCTTTGACAAGTAAACTTATAGGAGAGTCAAATTTTTCTGATAAAGCCTTTATAAAGGGTAAAAAAATTATAGTATCTCCAATACCCATTCTATTTTGAACCGCTAATATTTTCATATGGTATTAATAAACTTTACTAATTATACTTTTTATATAAATTTTTATTATGACAAAAATAAGAGGACTTTATGCAGCTACAATGTCAGTGCTTAATTCTGATTTAAGCTTAAACGTAGAAAAGACTATAGATCATGCTGAAAAGTTGATAGAGCAAGGATGCCACGGCACCGCAATATTTGGAAGTACTGGCCAGTCGCAGTTGATACCTATTTCTGAGAAAATTGATTTATTAAATAAACTTTCCAAAAGTATTCACAAAGATAAACATTTAATAGGCACAGGTTTAAATTCCTTGGGAGAAACTATTAATTTCATGAAAATTGCTAGCTCTTTAAATTTTAAATATTTTTTGATTATGCCCCCAGCTTATTATAAGTATTCTGATCCTGAGGTTATAGAATTTTACACAAGAATTATAAATTCGTTACCAGATTGTAGAATTATTCTTTACAATTTTGAAAAACTTTGTGGGTATAAATTTAGTCTTGAATGTGTTGAGGAGCTGGTAAAAAAATTTCCAAAACAAATTGTAGGAGTAAAAGACAGTTCATATAATTTATTTGAAAAATTAAAATTAGAAAATTTTTCAATTTTCCCTGGATCTGAGCTAAAATTAATGAAGGGTTTACAATTAGGTTGTGCAGGAATAATATCAGCAACATGTAATGTAACTGCTAAATTATCAAGAAAAGTTTATGATGATTTTATTGAAGGAAAAGACTCAACATATAATCAAAAATTATGTGAAGTAAGATCTGCTTTCGATAAATATAATTTAATATCAGGATTGCATACGATTTATTCAAAAAAAGATAGAATTTATAGAAATATCTTACCACCCTTAAAACTATTAAATAAATCTGATGAAAAAGATTTAATTGATAATTTAAATAAACTAAATTTCTTAAATAAATCATTATTGGCTGCTTAATATGCAACTTGCAAGTTTTTTAAATAAAGTTTTCAAAAAGGGAGGTTTTATTTTAACTGATGCAAATTCAAAGGATTATATAATTGGCAATCCTGGAATCAATCCTATCAAATTAAAAATCCTTAATAAAAATCTTCATTATAAATTATTATTTCATCCCGATTTATATTTTGGAGAAGCTTATACAAATGGTGAATTGATTATAGAAAATGGAACTTTGACAGAATTTTTAGATTTAGCATTAATGAACTTTGGTAGAGGAGAATTGAATTTCTTTAGTTACTTAATTAATAGACTCAGAGGCTCTTATAGATATTTAACAAATTTTAATTTCATTAAAAAATCTAAGATGAATGTTTCGCATCATTATGACATCTCAGATAGTTTATATGATTTATTTTTAGATCCTAAGAAACAATACTCTTGTGCTTATTTTAAAAATGAGAATGACAGTCTAGAAGAAGCACAAAATAATAAGATTCAACATATTATTAAAAAATTAAATATCAAACCCAATCAAAAAGTTTTAGACATAGGATGTGGTTGGGGATCCTTAGCTATAGACATTGCAAAAAGTGTAAGTTGTGAAGTTACAGGAATAACATTGTCAGAAAATCAATTTAATTTTTGTAAAAATAAAGCAAAAGAAATGAATTTGGAAAATCAAGTTAAATTTAAACTAATGGATTATAGGGAACTTAAAGAAAAATTTGATAGAATTGTTAGCGTTGGTATGTTTGAACATGTGGGTAGAAAGTTTTATAGAAAGTTTTTTGATCAAGTTGAAAATCTGCTGAAGGACGATGGAATATCATTAATACATACTATTGGATCTGTAAATCCTCCAAGAGATCCACATCCATGGATTACAAAATATATTTTTCCTGGTGGATACACTCCAAGTTTAAGTGAGGTTACAACGCCTATAGAAAAAGCTGGTTTAATTGTTACAGATATTGAAGTTTTACGATTTCATTACTCTTATACACTCAGACACTGGAAGGAAAATTGTATAAAAAATAAGGAAAAGATTGTGGAAATGTTTGATGAAAAATTTTTTAGAATGTGGGAATTCTATCTAACTGGATGCGAAATGGCATTTAAATGGGGTGATCAAGTTGTATATCAATTTCAACTTACAAAAAATTATAAATCAACTCCTGTTACTAGAGACTATATTTATCAATAAATTATTGATAGGAATGGTTCTCTTTTAAAATGAAAAAAAAACAACAAAAACAAAGAAAATCAAAAATAA
>JACWDK010000019.1 GCA_014654165.1 Pelagibacterales bacterium SAG-MED13
TCAGTTTCCATTGCAGCAAGAGTGGGATTAAAGTCATCATCCTCATCAGAAGAGCCCTCTTCTTTGTCAGTCTCACCAGCATTTTTTTGTTTTGCACTTGGGCCGGTCGACTCGTCTTCCATGTAATTAGTATCGATATCAATAATTTCTCTCACTAAAATTTCATCTTTTTGAAGTTTTTCATTCCATTCAAAAAACTGTTGAGCGGTTATTGGACTTTGAGAAAGCGCAATTAACATTACATCTTTTCCGGCTTCAATTCTTTTTGCAATTGCAATTTCACCTTCTCTTGAAAGAAGTTCTACACCACCCATCTCACGTAAATACATCCTGATAGGATCATCACTTTTTTCAATTGTCTTTCCCTCTTCTTTGCCTGAGTTTTCTTTTTTTCTTAAAACTTTAAAATCAGATTTTTTTTCAACAAGAACTACACTTTCATTAAGAATATGTATAAAAGCTTGAGATAAATTTTCATCTGAAAGGTTTCTTTTTCCAAGAGACTTGTTTAATTCATCGTAAGTAATGAAGCCTCTATGAGTTCCACGACCCATTAACCTAGCAAATGATTTTGTTATAATTCGTTCCACAGCAAATAATGTTTGGAAGTCTTATATAATACCAAATTTATAAAAATCCATTAATAATTTTTAACTTTTAATTGATATTTTGCTTTTTTTTCAGCTCTTTTAGCTCATTAAATGTAGTCTCACTCAAATCTTTGGAAAACTTCGATTCTAACTCTTGAATCCTGTATTCAAGATCATAATTCATTAAATCTCTTGAAGTGTCCTCAATTAGTTCAATGATTTCATTATTATTATCAGATTTATTTTTTAAGATATATTTGATTGGTGCAAATTTGTTAATCTTCTCTAATAATTGATTATCTAAATTTAAATCATCTTTACTTATAGGGTTTTTAGATTTTAATTTTTCAATGATTAGCTCAAAGATCTGCTTATTTACTTCGGTGAATAATTTAATGTTTTCAATTAAATGAATATTGTCTTGTAATAACCCTAAATTGTTCATAACCAAATATAAGAGAGAGAATTCTTTAAGCTCAACTCCTGACAAAGATTGACTTTCATTAAAATGTCTTTTTGTAGAAGCCAATGATTTTGTTTTTTTTATATAAAATTTTCTATTATTTGAATTAGAGTGTGGAGTTAATTCTGCTATTTTCTCTAAAAAAAATTCAGTTACATATTTTTTAATAAAATCATCTTTGATAGTCTTTGCAATATCTCTAAGCTTTTTTTCAAAAATTGCCATTGATGATGGATTATTTTCAGTCTGTTTTTTATAGTGACTAAAAATAAATTTATGAATAGGAAGTTTACTTTTTTTAGTAAAGTCTATGAAATTATCCTTGCCATGTTTATTTATGTAACTATCTGGGTCTTCTTTATTTGGCAAAAATAAAAAAGAAATTTGTTTTTCAGGTTTTAATTCTTTAACTGAATTTTCGGCTGCTCTTAAGGCAGCTTTATATCCACTTTCATCGCCGTCAAAACAGATAATGATATCATCAAAAAATTGATTTAAAGTTAAGATTTGTCTATCAGTTAATGAAGTACCAAGATTTGCTACAACATTATCAATTCCATTTTTGCTAAGTCCAACAACATCCATATAGCCTTCGACTAAATAAATATGATCAAGTTTATTTGATAATTTTCTAGCTAAATCTAAATTATACAAGTTTGATCCTTTTTTAAAAAAATTAGTTTCGGGGGAATTAATATATTTTGCTAAATAATCTAATTGCTCAATAATTCTTCCACCTAACGCAATAGGCTGACCTGAAATATTATTTATTGGAAAAATTAATCTACCCCTAAATCTTTCAGTATATACTCTCTTTTTTTCATCTAAATAAAACAAACCACTATCAATTAGTGTTTGTTCACTAAATTGATCTTTTAATTTACCAAAAAAATTTGGATTTTTTTCTATATAACCAATTTTAAATTTTTTAACTTCTTCTTTACTTAAAGATCTATTTTTTAAATAATCTCTTGCATTTGAACAGGCATCATTTTTTAATAACTTATTATGATAATAATTAACATACTGGCTATATATAGATAAGTATTCCTTCCATTTTTTTTCTCTTTCCTCATCTTGTTTAGAAAACATGTAGGGCTGCATACCTGCAAGTTGAGCCAATTGTTTTACTGCTTCACCAAATTTAAGGTTTTGAGTTTTCATTACAAAATCAAAAACATTTCCATGTTCAGATGTTGCAAAACAATGGTAAAACTCTTTTTCATCATTAACAGTAAATGAGGGCGTTTTTTCATTTTTAAATGGAGATAAGCCAACATACTCTTTACCTCTTTTTTTTAAGACAACCGATTTTGAGACAACTGTAGAAACTTTTAATCTTGTTTTAATTTCATCAAGATATTCTTTAGGATATTTCATTAATTATTTAATAATTCTTTAATAAGAGGTCCAGCTTTAGAAAAATCAATTTCATCAGAATATAATTTTTTTAGTTCACCCATTACTTTACCCATATCTTTTACGGAACTTGCTCCAAGCTTGGCGATTGTATTCGTGCATATTTTTCTGGTTTCTTCTTCACTTAATTGTTTGGGTAAAAATCCTGTTAAAATATCATACTCACTTTGCTCAACCTCTAAAAGATCTTTTCTGTTGTTTTTTTTGTAAATATCAATTGATTCGGCTCTTTGTTTCACCATTTTTTTTAGAAGTTTTTTAATGTCCTCATCATCTGTTTCTTTTTTATTTGGACCAGATCTGTTTATAATGTCCAGATCCTTTACAGAGGACAAAATTAACCTATAAGTTGATATTTTAGTTTTATCTTTGGCTTTTAAGGCGTTTTTATATTCAGTTTCAATTGTTTGTTTTAAAGGCATATTTTTTAATCTACTTCAAAGAAAAAAATCTTCAAAAGAAAAATTGTTTTTTTACAATTTTATAATACATCTCTGTTGCGATAATAAATCAATTATTGTATTAACCTTTAACTTATGAGTTGTAATTGATCAAAAAAGTAAAAAAAACTCACACAAAAAAATTTCAAATTAATACTGGTATTTTAGTTCTTGAAAATAAGAAAGTTTTTAAAGGTATTGGGATAGGTTACCAAGGAGAAGCAACTGGAGAGGTTTGCTTTAACACCTCATTAACAGGATACCAAGAAATAATTTCAGACCCATCCTATGCGGGGCAAATTATAAACTTTACATTTCCACATATTGGCAATGTTGGAACTAACAAAGAGGATTTTGAGTCTGATAAAATTTGGACTAAAGGGGTAATTTTTAATTCAGAAATAACTTCACCATCAAATTATAGGTCTTTTCAACATTTAGATGCTTGGCTTAAAAAGAATAAAATAATTGGGATTACAGGACTTGACACTAGAAGCTTAACTAATTTTATCAGAGACAAAGGTGCTCCAAAAGGGACTATTGCTTACTCAAAAAAAGGAAAGTTTAATATTAGTAAACTTACAAACTTAACAATAAGATGGAGTGGATTAAAAAACTTAGATCTTGCAGAAAAAGTAACTACACCAAAAAATTATATTTGGAAAGGACTTAAAACATGGAAAAAAGAAATAGGTTATAAAAAAAATACTAAAAATTCTTTTCACGTTGTGGCTATAGATTATGGAATCAAAAAAAATATTTTGAGATATTTTTCTGACTTTAAATGCAAAGTCACCGTAGTTTCGTGTAAGACATCTACTAAAAATATTTTGTCTCTTGAACCTGATGGTATATTTTTATCAAATGGGCCTGGAGATCCAGCTGCAACTGGAAAGTACGCGATTATAATAATTAAAGGTCTGATAGAAAAAAAATTACCTTTATTTGGTATTTGTCTTGGTCATCAAATACTTGCACTAGCATTGGGTGGCAAAACAAAGAAGATGAAATTGGGACATCGGGGTGCAAACCACCCTGTTAAAAATTTGATTAATGGCAATGTAGAAATTACTAGTCAAAATCATGGTTTTGAAGTTGTCAGAGAAAATTTACCAAAAAATGTTGAGGTCACTCATAAATCTTTATTCGATAACAGTATTGAAGGTATAAAATTAAAAAATAAACCAGTGTTTTCTGTTCAGTACCATCCAGAGTCAAACCCTGGACCGCAAGATAGTGTGTATTTATTTCAAGAATTTATTAACAACATGAAAAAAAATGCCAAAAAGAAAAGATCTTAAAAAAATATTAGTTGTTGGTGCGGGACCTATTATTATTGGTCAAGCATGTGAATTTGATTATTCAGGAACTCAAGCATGCAAGGCATTAAGAGATGAGGGTTACAAGGTTGTTTTAATTAATTCAAATCCAGCAACAATTATGACCGATCCAGATGTTGCTGATAAAACTTATATTGAGCCTATTACTTTAGAGGTTTTAGAAAAAATTCTTAAAAAAGAAAAACCAGATGCAATCTTACCCACAATGGGAGGTCAAACTGCTCTTAATCTAGCTATGGAGGCTGAAAAAAAAGGAATTTTAAAAAGATATAAAATAGAACTTATTGGTGCAAATTCTAAAGCAATTGCTAATGCAGAAGATAGAAAGAAGTTCAGAAAAAATATGATCGATATCGGTTTAGATTTACCTAAATCTGAAATTGTTAACAACATAAACCAATCTTCTAAGGTTTTAAAAAAGATTGGGTTACCTGCAATTATTAGACCAGCATTTACACTAGGAGGTTTAGGTGGGGGAATAGCTAAAAATAAAAAGGACTACTTAAAAATTATCAAAAGTGGTTTGCATGAGTCACCTGTTAACCAGGTTCTAGTAGAAGAATGTTTAGAGGGTTGGAAAGAATTCGAAATGGAAGTTGTAAGAGATAAAAAAGATAACTGTATAATCATCTGTTCGATTGAAAATGTTGATCCAATGGGAATACATACCGGAGACTCTGTAACTGTTGCTCCAGCACTCACTTTGACTGATAAAGAATACCAGGTAATGAGAAATGCTTCTATTGCTTGTTTGAGAAAAATTGGAGTTGAAACAGGTGGTTCAAATGTTCAATTTGCTATTAATCCTAAAAATGGTCGTATGGTAGTAATTGAAATGAACCCAAGAGTATCTAGGTCATCAGCTCTTGCATCAAAAGCAACCGGATTTCCAATCGCAAAAGTTGCAGCAAAACTTGCTGTTGGTTATACTTTAGATGAATTAAAAAATGAAATTACCAAAGTAACACCAGCATCATTTGAGCCAAGTATAGACTATGTAGTAACTAAAATTCCAAGATTTACTTTTGAAAAATTTTCGACTTCTCCAGCAACTTTAGGTACGTCAATGAAGTCCGTTGGAGAAGCAATGGCAATAGGAAGAAATTTCAAAGAATCGCTTCAGAAAGCTTTAGTTTCTCTCGAAACTGGCTTTTCAGGATTAGATAGAATATTTGATTTAAATAAAAAACAAATTGAAAAAAAACTTAAAGAAAATATTCCAAATAAATTGCTACTGGTCGCTGAAGCAATTAGAAAAAAAATCAATTTAAAAAGAATATTTGTGTTATCTAAAATTGATCCCTGGTTTTTGGGACAAATAAAAGAAATAGTAGAAAGTGAATTTAAAATCCAAAACAAAGGATTGCCAAAAAATTTTAATGATCTAAATAGAATAAAATCCATTGGTTTTTCTGATAAAAAATTAGCAGAATTAACGAATACCTCAGAAGATGTAATTAGGCAAAAAAGAACTGCTCTTCAAAAGAAGAAGGGAAAACAATTGAGAAGAGTGATGACCCGATAAGAATGTATTTAAGGGAGATGGGAGGAGTGGAGTTACTCTCCAGAGAAGGTGAGATAGCAATTGCAAAAAGAATAGAAGCAGGAAAGGATGTAATGCTAATTGCATTAGCACAGAGTCCTCTTACGGCTCTACAATTTTTTGAATGGCATGATAAATTACAAAAGGATGAAATTTTAGTCAGAGAAATAATTGATATTGACACTAATTACATGGAAGATGAAAGCACGGGACCTAGTGCAAAACAAAAGAATGCAGGTGAAATTGACAAAGAAGAAAACTCTAGTGATGATAATGATGATGATTTTAACCCAACGCTTGCTGCAATGGAAACAGAAATAAAGCCAAAAGTTCTAAAAACTGTCCATATATTAACAAAAGAATATAATAAATTAATTAAATATCAAAAAGAAAAGTTACAATGTGTCTTAAACTCTCAGAACTTTTCTTCGTCTAAAGAAAAAGGGTATCAAAAGGTAGTAACTGATATTTTAGAGAATATTAAATCTCTTCAATTGTCACCATCGGTTCTTGAAGATCTAGTACAGAAACATTATGTGGAAAATAAAAAAATTATTTCTTTAGAAGGAAATCTTTTGAGATTGGCAATGGATCAAAATATTCCAAGAAATGAATTTATCAAATTCTATATCGGTAATGAGATTAATCCTAATTTAAAAAAATTTTTAGATACTAATACTTTGTGGAAACAATTTTTTGCAAAAAATAAGGAAGAGTTTAAAAATATTAGAGAAAGATTAATTGAAATAAGTAATAAACTTGGAATGTCTGTGACTGATTTTAAAAAATTAGTCAGCAGAGTTCAAAAGGGAGAAAAAGAATCTAGAATTGCCAAAAAAGAAATGGTTGAGGCTAATTTGAGATTGGTAATTTCAATAGCTAAAAAATATACAAATAGAGGTCTTCAATTTTTAGATTTAATTCAAGAGGGTAATATTGGTTTAATGAAAGCAGTAGATAAGTTTGAGTACAGAAGAGGTTATAAATTTTCAACTTATGCTACTTGGTGGATTAGACAAGCTATAACTCGATCAATAGCTGATCAAGCAAGAACAATTAGAATTCCAGTTCATATGATTGAAACTATTAATAAAATAGTAAGAACTCAAAGATTAATATTAAGTGAGTTTGGACGAGAAGCAACTCCAGAGGAATTAGCAAAAAAACTTCGAATGCCATTAGATAAAGTTAGAAAGGTATTAAAAATATCAAAAGAACCAGTATCACTTGAAAAACCAGTTGGAGATGAGGAAGACAGTAGTTTAGGAGATTTTATAGAGGATACAAAAGCATTAGCACCACTTGAGCAGGCGATTAAATCAAACCTTGGAGAAGCTACAACAAAAATTTTATCAACTTTAACACCAAGAGAAGAAAGAGTTTTAAGAATGCGATTTGGTGTTGGAATGAATACTGATCACACTTTAGAAGAAGTAGGATTACAGTTTTCAGTAACTAGAGAAAGAATAAGACAAATAGAGGCAAAAGCTTTAAGAAAACTTAAACATCCTAGTAGATCCAAACAATTAAAAAGTTTCTTAGAAAGCTAATTTGGGCCGTTAGCTCAATAGTAGAGTACTGCATTGACATTGCAGGGGTAGTTGGAGCGTAACCAACACGGCCCACCATTTTTAGATTAATTTTTCATTTCTTTAAAAATTTTTTTTATTTTAATCTTGTCTAAAATATCAAATATAAAATTTCTATAAAATAATTTTCTAAATACTTTTCTTAAAAGGCTTTTTTTATTCATATGACCATATTTTTTATTTAGTTTAGTTTTGAGTTCACTGAAGTAATCATTATGTCTATAGTCAATTGCCCACTCATTTTTGGCTTTATTACTTATTTCTTTGTTTGTGAAACATTTCCTAGAATCTATCGAAAATACAGTTATAGACTCAAAGAACTCTACCAGAAAAACTTTCTTTGAATAAAAATTTAAGTTTTTACCAAGCAAAGGAGATCTTTTATGTATAACGTCAACAATATTTTTTGCGAAATTTATAAATGAATATTTTGATGGATTATTGAATTCTTTTTTTACAAAACTCGTACTAGTATCCTCAACTACAATTTTTCCGCCATCTTTTATAAACGGTAACGAATGATGTACAGTGCTTATTTGTTGTAAGTTCTTATGGCCCCCATCATCTAAAATTATATCTATTTTACCCTCTTTTTGGTAAAATTTATCCCAAAATTTTTTATCACTCTGGTCGCCTATGTAAATTTTAAATCCATGTTTTTGTAATTTTTTTGCATTTGGGTTAAAGTCAATTCCAATAATTTTAGCCTTCTTACCAAAATAATTTTGCCACATAAATAATGAGCCACCATTTGCAACCCCTATTTCAACAAATTTAATTTTTTTATTACGGTAAGTGGAAAAAATTTTCTCATAAACCTGAAAATAACTGCTCCATTTAATTGAGTATTTTTTTGAATTTATAAATAACTTATAGATGGGGAGTTTTTTTGTATTTATATCCATAAATTTAAAGATTTATAAAATTTTGTAAGAAATTTATATAAAAATATCTCAACTTGCGTAGTAAAGAAAAACGTTGTAAACATCCTAAAAATAAAGGGCCTGTAGCTCAGTTGGTTAGAGCAGTACACTCATAATGTATTGGTCCCAGGTTCGAGTCCTGGCGGGCCCACCACTACTTTTAAATGATTAATTGCTAGAAAATTCCTTTAATACTTTAAATAAAGCATTTATGTCTCCATCGTTTGAATTTAACACTGAGGTAAATTCTTCTTTTTGAGTTCTAGCTAAACTCAAACCTTCAATTATTAAATCTCTTATTAAGGGATTATCTGGATCTTTAGTGTATACTCTCCAATCAATCTTAATTTCCGGTCTTTCATTTGTAGCTTTTAAGACGCTATTAACGATAGTATAATTTTCACTTAATTTTTCTTTATTAGTTACATCGATTTCAGGATTAGTATATTCCGCCAATCTGCTTGAAAAGCTTTTTAGGAAATAATCCTCAAATAAATTAGCATATTCGTTTTTTTCGTCATTATTTAGACTTTTTCTTTTAGAGCCAAGAGTATAAAAACCTATTCCTTTAATATCTACGGTGTCTTTAGCAATATTTTTTAATTTTTCAATTTTTTGAACTTTAGAAATATCTTCCCCAAGCAACTTAGAAGCTCTATTAACGGTTGATTGCACAAAAACATCGGCTTCAATAGAAACTGCTTGAGTAGTTATTGAAAAAAAAAATATTAATAAGATTAATAAATTGTTTTTAATCATTTAATAATGAAGGTTTATTGTGTTTCTATTTCTTCCCAGTCACTATCATCTTGTGTTTCAATTATTTTCTTACTATTTAAAATTCTTTGTTGTCTGTCTTGAAGATATAAACTTTTTACTGAGGCATAAAAATCTAAAGAATTTTTTTCTAAATTCTCTATAGAGTCATAATTCTTTGCTCTAAAATCTACTCCATTGGTAATTTTAGAAGAGTAATAATCTACATCATTAAAATAATGAGTGTCGTTTCTTACCGTTACATTATACCAAGCGTCACCACCAATAAAATTTGTGATTGATGCTAATGTATCTCTTGCAGTGCTTGGTCCTAACACTGGAAGAACAATATAACATCCAGGTCCTATCCCCAATGCAGCTAAACTCTGACCATAATCTTCTTTTTCGTACTCGCTGAGTCCAATAAGTGATGCCACATCTATAATCCCCAATATACCTATCGTAGTATTAATTAAAAATCTTCCTGTATTTATCCCTGCTTTACTAAACTCTCCTTGAAGAATATTATTTGGGATTGTGACAACACTAGATAGGTTGTCCAATGAATTACTTACACCTGTTTTAACAGGTGATGGCAATATTCTGTAAACGCTTGCTACAGGTTTAAAAATAATCTTGTCCAAACCTTGGTTAAGAGCAAATGAAGCCCTGTTAAAATTTTCAGAACAATCTTTGATTTCGGATGGCTCATTTTTTTTTAAAAGAAGATCTCCATCTGATCCAGCATTTACATTTGTAGTTAGCGCAAGGGTTGTAAATAAGATTATGAGAATTTTTTTAAACATTATCAAACTTATATATTATAATCTTGCTTAAATTAAAATAACAATTCGACATAAATAAAGTTTAAATGTGGCCTAAAATAACAACTAATTACTCTCCTAATTTTGATATTAATAAAAGAGGTAGAAAAAAAGTTAAATATATAATCATTCACTACACGGGAATGAAAGATGAATCATCTGCTATAAAGAGACTTTGTAATGAAAAATCCAAAGTAAGCGCTCATTATTTTATAAAAAGAAATGGCAACATTTTAAATTTAGTTCCAGATCTTTATGAGGCTTGGCATGCAGGTAAATCCAGTTGGAAAAAAGACAAATCTTTAAATAGGTATTCTATAGGAATTGAAATACAAAATTCAGGTCATAATAATAAGTATGAAAATTTTTCCATTAAGCAAATTAAATCTCTCAAAAAATTATTAAAATTATTAATTCAATTATATAAGATTAATTATAAAAATGTCTTAGGGCATTCAGATGTTGCTCCAGAGCGCAAAAAAGACCCTGGAGAAAAGTTTCCTTGGAAAGAATTTGCAAGAATTAAACTTGCTTCTTGGCACGATTTAGATGAAAATAATTTGAAAGAATTAAGATGTTTGAGATTAAGCAAAAATCAAGAAAGTACTTTTTTAAAAAATCTAGCTAAGATTGGGTATAATTATGTAAAATCTGCTCCATCAATAAGCAAAAAAAAATATGTTATTAAAGCTTTTCAAAGAAGATTTAGATCGAATTTAATAAATGGTTTTCCAGATAAAGAATGTCTTTTAATAAGTGGCAATTTATTAGAGTAGTTAATAATAATTGTTGAAATATCTAAATTTAAGCTTAAATTGATTTTGCCAGATAAACGACTTATCGCTTTAAGAATAAAGAGGAAAGTCCGGGCTCCGCAAGGAAACAGTGCCAGGTAATACCTGGCGGGGGCGACCCCAGGGATAGTGCCACAGAAAATAAACCGCCATAACATGGCAAGGGTGAAAAGGTGTGGTAAGAGCACACCGGTTCTATTGGTAACAATGAACGCTGGAAAACCCCACTGGGAGCAAGACTAAGTAGAGATGACATTGTTTTATAACTAAAAGCAATTCTTGGCTAGTCATCAGGGTTAGTCGCTTGAGCTTAGGAGAGATCTTAAGTCTAGATAAATGATAGGTTTAAAAGACAGAACCCGGCTTATAGTTTATCTGGCAAATCTTCTCTAAAAATTAAAACAAATGTTCACGTTTTGATTCACTTCTTTATTATTGAAATTACTTAAAATAATACAGAACTCAGGGTATTGACTCTATTATAAAAAACCCATAATATCCCATATATTCCCAAATAAGGGTATATAGAAATTATGGTTTATGTTTTTAACAAGCTACGAAAACAAATTAGACAAGAAAGGAAGGGTATCAGTGCCTGCAAGTTATAGGTCTTATTTATCCAACTTAGGGTATAATGGAGTAATTTGCTACCCATCTTTCAATCACCAATCAATAGAAGCATGGCCACAAGATAGAATAGAAAAAATTTCAAATACAATTGACTCACTTAATCCTTTTGAGGAAAAAAGAGATTATTTTGCAACTTCGATATTATCTGAAAGCATCAATTTACAGTTTGATAGTGAGGGAAGAATTTCACTCACTACAAAATTATTAAAACATGCAAAAATAAAAAAAAGTATATTGTTTGTTGGCCAAGGAAAAACCTTTCAAATTTGGGAACCAACAGCTTTTGAAAAATTTAAGGTAAACGCAAAGAAAAAAGCAAATTTAAATCGTGCTAGCCTTAAGTGGGAGCTTCAACTTAACAAATAACGGGGGGATAATAAAATGACAATTAACTTAAGAGCACCAGAAATAAAAGAGTTGCAACCAAGACTTCTAGTAATGGGAATTGGAGGCGCAGGAGGAAACGCAATTAATGAGATGATTGATAACGGAATGCAGGGAGTTGAATTTATAGCTGTAAATACTGATGCTCAAGATTTAAAACATAGTAAAGCAAAATCAAAAATTCAAATTGGTTTAAATTTGACGAAGGGATTAGGTGCAGGTGCTAAGCTTGATATTGGACAGGCTGCAGCTGATGAGTCTTTAAATGAAATTGTAAATATTTTGCAAGGCGCAAATATGGTTTTCATCGCAGCAGGTATGGGCGGTGGAACTGGAACTGGTGCAGCACACGTTATCGCTAGAGCAGCAAAAGAATTAAATATACTTACTGTAGGTGTAGTAACACTTCCTTTCTTATACGAAGGGCCTTCAAGAATGAGAAGAGCTCAAATTGGTCTTGAAGAATTAAGAAAACATGTAGATACAATAATTGTAATACCAAATCAAAATTTGTTTAAAATAGCAAATGAACAAACAACATTTGAGGAGTCATTTAATCTTTCTAATAATGTTTTGATGCATGGAGTGCAAAGTGTAACTGACTTAATGGTTAGACCTGGAATAATTAATCTAGATTTTGCTGATGTTGAAACTGTTATGGCATCAATGGGTAAAGCTATGATGGGTACAGGTGAAGCCGAAGGCGAAGGTAGAGCTATGCAAGCCACAGAAATGGCAATTAGTAACCCTTTAATAGATGATTATACGCTTAAAGGAGCAAAAGGTTTATTAGTTAATATTACTGGTGGAAAAGATCTTAAACTTTTTGAAGTTGATGAAGTAGTTAATAAAATTAGATCGGAAGTTGAAGTAAATGCAGAAGTTATTATAGGCGCAATAACCGATGAAGCTCTTGCAGGCAAAATAAGAGTCTCAATAGTTGCTACATCATTGGACAATCAACAACCTGAATCTAAGTCAGTTGTTAATATGGTACATAGAATACAAAATCGAAATACAGGTTATTCTGATTTTGGCTCAAACAATCACACAGCATCTTTTTCATTTTCTAATAGTACTAATAACCCAATTTCAAATGGTGCTAATGCTTTAAAAATAGAAAATGAGATAATTGCAAACAATGTTAATCACATAGCAGCGCAAGAAGATATTAATCAAGTAAATAATCAATATCATGAAGAACTGCTTAAGAACCAAAATGTTGAAAGCGTAGTCGAAGATACTTCTCGAGATGAAGAAAGCTCTTTTGCTCAAGAGGCAACTGAAAACGTTATAAAAGAAGAAAATGTTGATAATGATTTAAAAGAATTTGGAGTAGATTCAGATGCGCCAGATTTATTTAACTCTGGAAGTGAAGTATCTAGCCCAGAGGAAATAATATCATCTGAAACTGAAGAACAAGAGGATGATTTAGAAATACCCGCATTTTTAAGAAGACAAAAAAATTAATGGTCTTCAAAAAAATAAATGGAAGCCACCATAGTACAGGATAGAATTAAACATTATCCAGTACTGCTAAATGAAATAATTAGCATTATTACCCCTCAATATGGTGGCACATTTATTGACTGTACTTTTGGACAGGGTGGATACGCCAAGGAAATACTTAAAAATAAATTAAATAAAGTAATAGCATTAGACAGAGATGTGGAAAGCTCTCATATTGCTGATATATTAAAGAATAAATTTCCTGATCGTTTCTTATTTAAGAATACTAAATTTAGTAAATTAAATAATCTCAAATTAAAAAATGAAAATATCAAAGGTGTAATCTTTGATTTAGGTTACTCTTTAACTCAAATTAAAGATCCAAAAAAGGGATTATCTTTTAATGCACTTGGAGACCTAAATATGCAAATGGGCTTAAATGATTTTTCTGCCAGTGAAGCAATAAATAAACTAAATAGTAAAGATCTAGAGAAAATATTCAAATTTTATGGTGAAGAAAAGGAAGCTAAAATAATAGTAAAAAATATTTTGAAACAAAGATCATTTAAAAAGATTGACACTAAAAGTTTAGTTGAAATTATTGAGAAATCTAAAAGAAGAAAAAATTATAAAATCCATAGTGCAACAAAAGTTTTTCAAGCTTTGAGAATTTTTGTAAATAAAGAAATTAGCGAATTAATCTATGGGTTAATTAATGGTGCTAAAATTTTAAAAAAAGATGGGATTTTGATAGTAGTAACATTTCATTCATTGGAAGATAAAATAGTAAAATATTTTTTTAAAAGTTTATCTGAAAATAAAAGTATTTCTAGATATCAACCGGAAATAGATCAAAGAGAAGTTTTATTTAAGATGCCTAAAAAAAAACCAATCATACCTTCAAAAAAAGAATTACTAGAAAATACTCCCTCAAGATCAGCTAAACTGAGATATTTAATTAAAAAAGAAAATTTTTATGACTTTGAAACAGATATATTAGATACATTTAGTAATCTGTTGGAAGTAGAAAAATTAGGTCAAAAATTATGAAAAAAATTTTTACTTTAAGCTTAATTTTTTTTTTAGTTTTAATTACATCAATAGTTAAAAATTCTACCAAAAAAATAGATGATAAAATTTTTACATTAAAAGAAAATATATTTAATTTAAATAGTGAGTTAAAGGATATGAAATTAGAATTTGACTATCTAAGTTCATCTGAGAAATTGTTGGAATATCAAAATCAGTATTTTGAAAAGGAGCTTAATCAAAAAAGTATTGATAAGATAAATATAATTAACTTTTCGACTAAAGATACTTCAATTCAAAATATTTCAATAATAAATAACAATGGAAAATAATACTTCAAAATTTATTTTAAAACAAAATGGCGAAAAATTTGAAGTTAAAAGTAATAAAGCAATTATGGATATTAAATTTAATAGAATTGCTTTTCTTTTTTTTCTTTTTTTCCTTATTTCTTTAATTTATTCAATTCATCTATTTCACCTCGGATCAAGGGATATTAATTCAATTAAATCTAATAACTTTAATTCTCCAAGTAAATCTCAGCGAGCAGATATAATAGACCGGGAGGGTGTTTTTTTAGCAAAAACAGTTAGTTCAATTGATATAGGAATTAATCCAGTTGAGATCATTGATAAAAAAAAAATGTTAATAAATTTAAAATATATCTTCCCCAAAAAAAGATTATAAATTGATTGAGTCTCAACTAGATAATAAAAAGTTTTTTTGGTTCGAAAAAAAAATTTCAAATGAAAAATATCAAAAAATAATGATGTTGGGAGATAAATCAATTAAACCCCACGAAAAGTTGACTAGAGTATACCCACAGAAAAATTTATTTAGCCATATTATTGGACAAATAGATGATGGCAATAATGGAATATCTGGCTTGGAAAAATCATTAGATTCGAAATTAAAAAAAAATGATACCACAATCCAATTAACTGTAGATAAAGATATACAATTTTTAATTAGAAACGAACTAACAAGATTCAATGAAATATTTAGCACAATTGGAAGCACAGCTATACTTATGAATGTTAAAAATGGAGAGATTATTTCAATTGTCTCTCTTCCAGACTTTGACCCAAATCAAAGAATTAAAATCACTGATGTAAATTTTATTAATAGGGCAACTAAAGGTGTTTATGAGCTTGGATCTGTTTTTAAAACTTTTACTTTGGCTGCCGCTTTAAATGAAGGAGTCATTGACCCAAACACAAAATTTGAAAATTTAGAAAAAACCCTAAAGTGTGGAAAAAATACTATTAGTGAATATGATAAAAAGATTCCTTCAAATTTAACTGCTGCGGAAATATTGATTAGGTCTGGAAATATTGGTTCAGTAAGAATTGGCCAATCTCTTGGCATAGATAAATTTAGAGATTTTATGAATAATATGAATTTAATTAATTCAATTGAATTTGATATTCACGAAATTGGACAACCCTTATCTTTTAATTGGGGCAAATGTAAACTTGCTACTGCTTCCTATGGCCATGGTATTACCACCACTATTCTACAATTAACAAATGCCTATTCAATTATTGCAAATGGAGGTTACAAGATTGAACCCACTCTTGTAATGAAAGACAAATATCACAAAGGAAAAAAAATTTTAAATGATAATGTTTCCAAAGATATTATTTCAATATTGAGAAAAATTGTAACCACAAAAGAAGGCACAGCTTCCTTAGCAAATATTGATGGATATGAAATAGCTGGTAAAACAGGTACAGCTCAAAAAAGTAGTCAAGGAGGATATTCCAGAAAAAAAATAAATACTTTTGCATCTATATTTCCTGCATCAAATCCTAAATATGCTCTTATAGTAATGTTGGACGAACCTAAAACTAATAGTGAATATATTTATAATTTTAGAGATGGATCAAATATTAAGTACAAAGGCACTCCTTTTAATACTGCTGGATGGACTACTGTTGAAGTAGTAGGACAAATTATAGAAAAAATCGGGCCTATTTTAGCCACAAAATATAATGATGGTTAAATTAGATGTATATAAGAAATTTATTTAAAAATTTAGACAAAAAATTTTCGAAAATTAAAGTTTCTGGAATTTCTTTCAATAGCTCGACGATAAAAAAAAATAATATTTTTTTTGCAATTAAAGGTGAGAAATTTGATGGTAATGATTTCATAGATGATGCAATTAAAAAAGGTGCTAAAGTTATCATTTCTGAGAAAGTTATTAAAATAAGTAATAGTGATGTTGTTTTTTTAAAAACTAAAAATATAAGAAAACTATTAGCTAAAATATCTTTTCAAGATTTAAAAAAAAAACCAAAATCAATGATTGCAGTTACAGGGACAAATGGAAAGTCATCAGTTTCTGACTTTTATTTTCAAATTTTAAATTTGCAAAAATATAAAGTTGCATCTATTGGAACTATTGGAGTACGGACAAATAATGAATTAAAAAAGATTTCAAACACTACACTGGACCCCATTAATTTAAAAAATTTTATCAATAAATTAACTCATAAAAATATAGATAATATAATTCTTGAGGCCTCGAGTCATGGACTAAAACAAAATAGATTAGATGGACTATTTTTTGATATTGGTATATTTACTAATTTTTCACACGATCATTTAGATTATCATAAAAACTTTAAAGATTATTTAAATTCAAAATTATATTTATTTAAAAATTTAATAAAAAATAATGGAGTAATAATTTCAGATTCAACAATTACTCAATTTAAAAAAATAAATAGAATATCAAAACAAAAAAAAATAAAGTTATTATCGGTATTTGGAAAAAATTCAGACTTAGAATTAATTTCTCATAAATTTAAAGAAGATTTTCAGATAATTCAAATC
>JACWDK010000002.1 GCA_014654165.1 Pelagibacterales bacterium SAG-MED13
TAATAAACTTTTATTTGATTGATAATTAGACCATGCGCTAGCAACATCAGTTTGGTTTTTTTTAGTCATATTATCAAGTAGTAAATTTTTTCGGATTTCAGAGCTTTTATTTTTTTTTAATGAAGCAATATTTTTTCCACCTGAGAAAAATGGCCATGAAACTGTTGCTTTAAGAGTATCCTTCTCCCTCTCATCATAAGTGGAACTTAAATCTTCAGTTTTTGATCTATCAAAAGATAAAGTTGCTGATGGTGCTAAATCAGATCTAGCACTTATAGTGTCTTTTTTTGCTCGTTCATATTCTAATTTAGCAATAATTAAATCAGGAGCATGGTATGCATATAAAGGTGAGAAAATAGGACAAGGAAGAGAAAATGCCAAAGTCTATTTAGCCCAAAACCCAAAAGTTGCTGCAGAAATAGAAATGGCAATTAGGGAAAAAGCAGGTGTGATTTCAAAAAAAATTGAGGGAAATCCATTAAGTCCTGAAAAAATTGAAAAAGAGAAGAAAGTAGCTGAAAAAGAAGAAGCAGATAAGGAAGCTACTCCTTCTAAAAAGAACTAGAATTAAAGGTCATCTTTAAATTATAAAGGCGCTTATTTTAAGCGCCTTTACCCCTTATATTAGAAACTTTTTAAGAATACAAATAAGTGATAAATTAGAAAAGAATCATGAATAATTTAAAAGTTTTAGATCTATTTAGTGGATGTGGGGGTTTGAGTCTGGGGTTCAAGCTTGCTGGTTTCAAAATTGAGGGAGCGATAGATCACGATAAAGATTCAATTGATACTTTTAAAAAAAATTTTGGAGCTGGAAAATTTTTTGTAAAAGATATTAATAAAGTAGATAAGAAATTTATAAAAAAAAATTATAAAAATATTGATGTAATTATTGGCGGTCCACCATGCCAAGGTTTTTCGAATGCAAACAGATGGCATAAAAATTATAGTGATCCAAGAAATTTGTTATTTTTAAAATTTATAGAATTTGTAAAATTAATTAAACCAAAAATGGTTTTGATTGAGAACGTTTCAGGGATTTTATCGAGATCAAAAGGAGAGATAATTAACAATATAAAGGAAATATTAAATAAAAACGGATATAAAGTAGACTATAAATTACTTAATGCATCAGAGTTTGGAGTTCCACAAATAAGAAAAAGAGTATTTATAGTTGGAAACAAATTAAGTTCTTTAGAGTTTTTTGAAAAATTAAAAAAACACAAAAAAGTTACCGTAAAAGATGCTATTTCAGAACTTTATGCTTTAGAGAAAAAAACTGAAAAAAAATTAAACGGTAAATTAGACAATGATTACATAAAATATTTAAGAAAGAAAAATTCATTGGTTCTAAATCATGACATTGTTTATCCAGCAAAAAGCACCATAGAAAAGATTAAACATGTCAGACAAGGTGAAAACTGGCAGAGCATCCCAGTTAAGTTATTTAAAAACAATAGAAACAATCGTCATTCATCAGCTTTTAAAAGACTTAAAGAAGATGATTTTTCCGTTACTATAGATACCGGAAATGCTCACAGTAATTATTTCCATCCTATATATCACAGGATACCAACTCCAAGGGAAGCTGCCAGGATTCAATCTTTTACAGACAACTTTGAATTTATTGGATCAAGAACAAGTCAGTATCGACAAATAGGAAATGCTGTACCTCCATTATTATCAAAAGAGATAGCCAAAATCTTTAAAAAAGTTATTTTAAATAAGTGAAAAAAATAATCGATCTATTCTGTGGTGTTGGCGGTCTATCATATGGTTTTAAAAAAAATAGTTATAAAGTTGTGGCAGCAGTCGATCATTGGAAAGATGCATTGCTTACTTATAAATATAACTTTCCTGAAATAGAAATTTTTAATCAAGATATTAAAGATTTTAATAAAAATCACTTAAACAACATTATTAAAAAAAATAAAAAAATAGATGGTGTAATAGGTGGACCTCCATGCCAAGGTTTTAGTACAGTTGGAACTAGAAAAGTTGAAGATAAAAGGAATCATCTTTATCTTGAATTTTATAATACAGTCAAAAAAGTAAATCCAAATTTTTTCATTATTGAAAATGTAAGTGGTTTTTTAAATTTAAGTGAAGGTATATTTATTCAGGATATAATTAAAAGATTTGGAAATAATGGCTTAGGTTATAAGATAAATTATAAATTAATTAACTCATCCTCTTATGGTGTACCACAAAATAGAAAAAGAGTATTTATAATAGGTACTAAAAATAAAGAATTTGAATTTCCAAAAGAGAATAATAAATTTATTTCAAGCTATGAAGCAATATCTGATTTAAATTTTAAAATTAATTCAAAAAAAGGAAATGGTGTTTATCAATATCCAGTTGAAGCAAAATCAATATATCAAAGACAAATGAGAAAAAATTCAAAAAGAATAATAAATCATGAAAACACTAACCACGAAGATCAGACTATAAATGTAATCTCTAAAATAAAAGATGGAGGCACTATTCACGATTTAGATAAAAAATATTGGGAAATTAGAAAATATAATAAAACATTTCAGAGGATGAATAGTAAATTACCCTCACTAACAATAGATACAGGTCATAGAAATTATTTTCATTATAAAGCTAATAGAATACCAACAGTAAGAGAATGTGCTAGATTACAATCTTTTCCTGATGATTTTGTATTCAAAGGATCAAAAACAAGTCAGTATAAACAAGTAGGTAATGCAGTACCCCCTTTACTCTCTGAATTATTAGCAAAAAAAATATAGAATACTAATTTTATATTTATTAAGATGATTTATGTCGACACCAATTGATGTACTTAATAATTTTTATATAGAAAATAAAAATATATTGCTCCCTGATGATGAAAGAGGGAGAGGAAAAATATCAATTAATCCAGGAAAAAAAATTTACAGACCTATTAGTAGACATATCCATGAGTTATTTGATCAATTTGAGAAAAAAAATATTTTTGATTTAAAAAAACCAAACAAAAAAGTTTTATGGGCTACGGAGGGATCTTCTACTTGGTCTCAAAAAAGAAGGACGATGAGTGGTTTTGGAATAATTAACGAAAATGAAAAAAAAAATCCACAAGTTATCTCTCTTAATAATGAAGGAAAGAGATTGAGAGATTTATATTTCAAACGTAAAGAATTTGATAAAAATAAAATTCCAGATTTTCTTAAAGAATCTTTTTTAAATCATATTAAAAAAACTAATCTTAATAATATTAATTTAATGACCAATACTATTTTGTGTGCGCTCAGACTTGCTGCTACTGAAGGATATTATTTTAGTTTGAATATAGGATCGACTAATGAATTCAAATCATTTGGTGGATATAAACTTATCAAAAGTTTTTACTTACAATATTTTAATCATACGCAGGAAAGTGGTGACCTTTTAGATTGGGTTCGGGGTATACTTCAACCACTTGGTATTATTGAAAAATCTGATCTAGAAGCATCCAAAATTTTAGATATTGATGAGGCGTCTGGAAAAAAAGTTAAGGTTTTTTCTTTAACAAAACAAGGTATAGATTTGATCAACTCTTTAGATATTTTAAAAGGGAAATTTACTAAAAGTATTAGTAAAGTTAATGAAAAGAAAAAAATTATAATTACAGAGTATCTCTCTACAGAGGAACACGAAAAGAGACAACAACATTTACCTTCACAAGCAGATATAAAGATTACGCGTCTTAATACAAATATTAATTTTCAAAAAGAACATTACAACAAGACTGTAAATTATAAAAAATCTAACCCATCTGATAGTAAGAGAGCAACAGAAAAAGCTACACAAATACACAACTATACCCTAAGCAATGCAGGAAAATTTATTGAGGAAAACGGGTGTATACCTGAAGAGATAAAAAAACAAGTAGATCTACTATTTGTAAAGGATGATCTTTATCATGTATTTGAAATTAAAAGTTTTAAAAGAAATCCAAGAGATAGAATTAGAGAGGGTATTGCTCAATTACTTGAATATAGCTTTATTAATAAAAAGAAGATTTTTAATAAAAAAAAATATGTTCTTCATTTACTTTTTTCAAAAGAAATAAATGAAGGCTTAGATAAATATCCTTACATCATTGGATTTTTAGATTCATTAAATATAAACTTATGTTTTATGAAGGATAAAAAGATTGTTTGGCATAAGGATTTTAAAAATAATGATCCTTTCCTAAAAAATTAAAAAGCTATATATATAAAATATGGCTGGAAAAACCTTAAATCAAATAAGAGAAACATTCTTAAAATATTTTGAAAAGAATGATCATAAGATTGTTGAGTCTAGCAATTTAGTGCCAAATAATGATCCAACCTTAATGTTTGCCAATTCTGGAATGGTTCAGTTTAAGAATGTATTTACAGGTTTGGAAAAAAGAGATTATCAAAGAGCTACCACATCACAAAAATGTGTTAGAGCAGGTGGAAAACATAATGACCTTGAGAACGTCGGTTACACACCTCGTCATCATACATTTTTTGAGATGTTAGGAAATTTTTCATTTGGTGATTATTTTAAAGAACAAGCAATTCATTATGCTTGGGACCTAATTACTAAAGATTTAGGAATAGATAAAAATAAACTTTATGTAACAGTATTTAATGAAGACGATGAAGCATTTAATTATTGGAAGAAAATAGCAGGTTTAAGTGACGATAGGATTATAAGAATTTCTACATCAGATAATTTTTGGTCAATGGGAGAAACTGGTCCTTGTGGCCCTTGTTCAGAAATTTTTTATGATCATGGTGAACACTTAAAAGGAGGACTACCAGGCACCAAAGATGAAGATGGGGATAGATTTATTGAAATTTGGAACCTAGTTTTTATGCAATATGAACAAGTAACAAAAGATAAAAGAATTGATCTTCCAAAACCATCTGTTGATACTGGTATGGGTTTAGAGAGAATTGCTGCACTATTACAAGGAACACATGATAATTATCAAACTGATCATTTTAAAAAATTGATTAATTCTATTTCAGATGTAACAAAGGTTAATCAAGTGGGTAATAACATTTCAAGTTTTAGAGTTATAGCTGACCACTTAAGAGCAAGTTCATTTCTTTTAGCAGAAGGAGTGCTGCCATCAAATGAAGGACGTGGATATGTACTTAGAAGAATAATGAGAAGAGGAATGAGACACTCCCATTTATTAGGGTCAAAGGAACCAATTTTTTACAAAATATTTGACTCACTTAAAAATGAGATGTCAGGAAATTATCCCGAACTAAAAAGATCTGAGTCTTTAATTAAAGAAACTTTGAAAATGGAAGAAGAAAAGTTTTTAGTATTATTGGATAGAGGAATAAAAATTTTAAATGAAGAAATTTTTAAAATAGATAAAGTTTTGCCAGGTGAAGTAGCATTTAAATTATACGATACCTTTGGTTTTCCTCTTGATCTAACTGAAGATATTTTAAAAAATAAATCCTTAAAAGTAGATCATAATAAGTTTAATGACCTAATGAAAAAAAGTAAAGAATTAGCAAAAAAAAATTGGAAAGGTTCTGGGGATAGTTTTGAGGAAGCTATTTGGTTTTCTGTAAAAGATAAAATTGGACCTACAGAATTTTTAGGTTATGAGTCTAATCAATCTGAGGGAGTAATATTAAATCTTTTAAAAGATAATAAGGAGGTAAAAAAATTATCAACTAATGAAAAGGGTGTAATCATAACAAATCAAACTCCATTTTATGGAGAGTCAGGAGGTCAATTAGGTGACCAGGGTACAATAGTTTCTGGAAATTCTGTATTCGAGGTTGATGATACACAAAAAAAACTTGGCGATTTGTTTGCTCATTATGGATCTGTAAAAAGTGGTGAAATAAAAATAAAAGATGTTGTAGAAATGAAAATTGATGTTGCAAGAAGAGATAATCTTAAAGCTTACCATTCAGCAACACATTTACTTCATGAGTCTCTAAGAAAAACATTGGGAAAACATGTTATGCAAAAGGGTTCATTAGTTGCACCTGATAGACTCAGATTTGATTTCAGTCACATGAAACCAATAACAATTGGTGAACTAGAAAAAATAGACAAATTAGTTAACAAGTATATTGAAGCAAATACTGAGGTTATAACTAGAATTATGACCCCAAAAGCAGCAATTGATAAGGGTGCTTTAGCATTCTTTGGAGAAAAATATGGTGAAGAAGTAAGGGTAGTTTCAATGGGCAAAGAGAAAGAAACTTATTTTTCAACAGAATTGTGTGGCGGAACACATGTACAAAATACCGGAAATATTGGTAAATTTAGAACAATTAGTCAGTCATCTATTGCAGCAGGTGTCAGAAGAATAGAAGCATTAAGAGATAAGCAATTAGAGGATTTCATTATAAAGAAAGAAAAATTATCAAATTTATCAACACAGAAGGATGAGGAAAATATTAAGGAATTATCCTCACAAATAATTAAATTGGGTGGAAAACCAAATATTGAGAATAAAGATCTTAAAGAACTCACAAAAAATCTTACTAGGCAACTTGAGCAATTAAGTGTCAGCTCTGTGCTACAAGATAAATCAAAAAATATTATTAATGATGAAAAAATAAATAATATTAAAGTTAGATTTCAAAAAGTTCAAGATTTACCACCCAAAGATTTGAGAAAATTAGTAGATAGTGGAAAAAAAGAATTAGGTGAAGGGATTGTTATTGTGTTTGCAAATAGTGATAATAAAGTTGGACTCGCTGTTGGTATAACAGAAAAATTAGCTAATAAATATGATGCAGTAAAATTTGCTAAATTAGGATCAGAAATTATTGGGGGCAAAGGGGGTGGCGGAAGAAAAGATTTTGCTCAAGCTGGAGGTCAAGATCAAAGCAAAATTGATGAAGCTTTTGAAAAAATAAAGAGTTTAATTTAGTTTCTTTTTTAAATTATTGTCTATTACATCTAAAAATTGATTGGTAGTCAGATATTTACTTGAAGGGCCGACTAATATAGCTAAGTCTTTAGTCATTGCCCCTCTTTCAACACGATCTATACAAACCTTTTCTATTGTATTTGCAAAATTAATAAGCTTATCATTTCCATCTAATTTGCCTCTATGAGCTAATCCTCTGGTCCACGCAAATATTGATGCTATTGGGTTAGTTGAAGTTTCTTTTCCTTGTTGATGCATTCTAAAATGTCTAGTTACTGTTCCATGAGCTGCCTCTGCTTCCATTACTTTTCCATCAGGAGTTAATAATGTACTTGTCATTAATCCTAATGAACCATAACCTTGAGCCATTGTATCTGATTGAACATCACCATCATAATTTTTACATGCCCATATATATTTACCACTCCATTTCATTGCACATGCAACCATGTCATCAATTAATCTATGTTCATAAGTAATTTTTGCATCTTCAAATTTTTTCTTAAATTCTTTATCAAATACTTCTTCGAAAATATCTTTAAATCTCCCATCATATTTTTTTAATATAGTATTTTTAGTTGATAAAAAAACAGGCCACTTTTTTATAAGACCATAACTAAAACAAGATCTAGCAAAATCTTCAATTGATTTATCTAAATTATACATTGAAAGGGCAACCCCAGGACCAGTAAAATTAAATACTTCGTATTTTATTTCATCCTTACTATCCTCTGAAGTCCATTTAACTTCCAATTTTCCTTTACCTGGTACTTTAAAATCAGTTGCTCTATATTGATCACCAAAAGCATGTCTTCCTATTACGACAGGATCAGTCCATGAGGGAACTAGCTTTGGAATATTAGAACAGATAATAGGTTCTCGAAAAACTGTTCCTCCGATAATATTTCTTATGGTTCCATTTGGAGATCGCCACATTTTTTTTAATTTAAATTCTTTAACACGTGCTTCATCAGGAGTAATAGTTGCACACTTAATACCCACACCAATTTTTTTAATTGCATTAGCCGATTCTATAGTAATTTTATCATCAGTATTGTCTCTGCTTTTCATCCCTAAATCGTAGTACTCAATTCCCAGATCAAGATAAGGTAGGATTAATTTATTTTTTATGAAGTCCCAGATTATTCTGGTCATTTCATCACCATCTAGCTCAACTATAGGGTTTTTAACGGTAATTTTACTCACTATATTATATATTTATCTTATTAATTGAATTTCGCGATTTTATATACATATTAATGAAAAATTATCAAATAGAAGAATATGTTTAGTAAGATATTTCCAAAGATACACGCGGAAGGATATAAGTTTTTAGTTATTGCAGGAATAATAACTATCCTTTTTTATATTTTTAGCAACTTCCTAGGTTTAATTGGATTAATTTTTACAATTTGGGTTTATTATTTTTTTAGAGATCCAGATCGAGTAATCATAGAGAATGATGATTATCTTGTTAGTCCTGCAGACGGCGAAGTAATTGTAGTTGAAGAAGTAGATGGTCCTAAAGAACTTAATTTAGAAAATAAAAAGTTTAAAAAGATAAGCATTTTTATGAATGTTTTTGATTGCCATGTTAATAGAACTCCTTGTAGTGGAAAGATACAGGAGATTTTATATAAACCTGGAAAATTCTTAAATGCTTCACTTGACAAAGCTAGCGAGGACAATGAAAGAAATTATTATAAAATAATAGATAATAATAATAATGAGGTGATAGTAGTTCAAATTGCAGGATTAATTGCGCGAAGAATTGTTTGTGAGTCTAGTAAAGATCAAGACTTAAAACAAGGTGAGAGAATAGGTATGATAAGATTTGGAAGTAGAGTAGATATTTATTATGAAAACTATGTACCTCTAGTTAAAATTGGACAAAAAGCAATTTCTGGCGAAACCTTATTAGCAAAAAAATAAGATGGAACAACCAAAAAATAATTTAAAGGTCGTAACAGATAAAAAAACTGCTAGGATGATTTTACCGAACATGCTTACTTTAATAGGGGTATGTATTGGTTTAACTTCGATTAGATTTGCTTTAGATGGAAGATTTGAATTTGCAATTATAGCAATTATATTTGCAGCACTAATAGATGGACTTGATGGCCGTATTGCCAGATTAATTAAAGGAACATCAAAAGTTGGAAAAGAGTTAGACTCTTTAACTGATATGATTAGTTTTGGAGTAGCTCCAGCATTCATAATGTATTTTTGGAAACTAAATACTCTAGGACGATTCGGTTGGTTACTTTGTTTAATATATGTAATTTGTGTAGCCTTAAGATTGGCTAGATTTAATATTAACTCAAACCAAACACCTTCATGGAAAGATAATTTTTTTGAAGGAGTACCATCTCCTGCTGGAGGAGTTTTGGTCTTAACACCCTTAATATTAAGTTTGAGTGGATTTGATTATTTTGAATTGAATTATAATTTAGTTGTTCCAATTTTTTTTATAATCACGTCGTTTTTATTAATTAGTAAATTTCCAAGTTATTCATTTAAAAAAATAGTTATACCTAGAAAAACAACCATTTTTTTACTTTTTGGTATAGTTTTGTTTTTTGGACTTTTATTGATTTACACTTTTAATGTTATTGCTTTAAGTATAATTGCTTATCTTCTTTTATTACCAATAAGTTTTATACATTTTCAAAAACTTAAAAAACAACATGAAAATGACAAAATTCAAGAAGATGATGATCTTGAAGACGAACTTTAATGAAAAAAAATGTAATTGTTTCTTTAGCTGATGCTAACTATTTTCCCTTATTGGAAGAATTAATAGATTCTATTAAAAGTTTTAAAGAGAGTGAAAATGTTGCAATCTGTATTTTGGATGCTGGTTTAACAAAAGAGCAAAAAAAAATACTTGTAAAAAAAGTTGATGAAGTAAAATCTGCAGAATGGGATATTGAAGTTCCTCAACACAAAGTAAAAGAAAAAGAATGGTTAAAAAGTCAGGTATCAAGAGCATTTTTACCAAAATATTTCCCAGATTACGCAAAGTATTTATGGATAGACTGTGATGCATGGGTGAATGATTGGAACTGTATTGAATTATATTTCAAAGCTTGTGAAAATGGAAAACTTGGAATTACTCAAACTATTGGTCCAGGATATAAAGTTACCTCTAAAGTGAATTGGTTAGTTGGAAAATTAGCGATCATTAAATCACAAAATTTTAAACATGCTATGAAATCAAATATTGGGTATACAGATGCAAGAAAATTAGCTTTTGCTCCTCATATAAATATTGGAGTTTTTTCTTTAGAACAAAATTCTAAAGGCTGGGAAGTTTGGCAAAAGAACTTATTGAAAACATTAAAGGCTGGAAATATTTTTGGATCTGAGGGTCTAGCGATTAATATGTCAGTTTATATAGATAATCTTGAAACTGAATTTCTACCATTAAATTGTAATTGGATTACAAGTAATTTACTCCCAAAGTATGATGAGCAGAAAAAGACATTCGTTGAACCTTATTTACCTAATTATAAAATAGGTATAATGCATTTAGCAGCGGGTATTTGGAAAGATGGTAAGGATATGAGAGTTGATAAAAGTATTCAAATTGAAATTGAAAATTTAGATAATAATAAAATACTTAAAAGTTTAAGATACAATATTTAATTGAAAAAAAATAAAATTTCAAAAAATTGGGTAAATAAACAAAGACGTGATACATATGTACGTCAATCTAAAGTAGATGGATATAGAGCCAGATCTGCTTATAAGCTAATAGAAATAAATGAGAAATTTAAAATCTTTAAAGGTGGCATGTGTGTAGTTGATATTGGAGCAGCTCCAGGTAGTTGGTCACAATATATTTCTAAAGTTGTAAAAAATGGAAAAATCATTTCTGTGGATTTGAAGGAAATGGAAAAAATAATAAGCTCTACTCAAATTAAAGGAGATTTTACAGATCCTGAGATTCAAGATCAAATAAAAAATCATTTAAGAAAAAAACCAGATGTTGTTGTGTCCGATATGGCGGTTAATACCACTGGAATTAAAAATATAGACGCTATCCAAACTGGTGAATTATGTATGGAAGCAATGATCTTTACAAAAAGTGTTATTTCTGACAGTGGATTTTTTATTTCGAAAATATTTATGGGGAGTACATTCAATGAAATTGTCGCACTGAGTAAAAAAATTTTCAAAGAAGTTAAGGTTTTTAAACCGAAATCAAGCAGAAAAGATTCTAAAGAAAGTTTTATAATTTGTAAAAAACTTAGATAGACACTTTAAATTTAAAAGGAATCGTATATAAATGATTATGGTTCCTATAAAAGAAGCACTTACCTTTGATGACGTTACACTTGTACCCAAGTATTCTGAAATTTTACCTGTTGAAGTAGATACAAGCATTAAACTAACAAAAAATCTTAAGCTCAAAATACCTCTTTTATCCTCAGCTATGGATACTGTTACTGAAAGTAAAATGGCAATAACTATAGCCAAAGCAGGAGGGATAGGTATTATTCACAGAAATTTAGACATTAAAAAACAAATTTTAGAAATAAAAAAAGTTAAAAAGCAAAAACTTTTAGTTGGAGCCGCCGTAGGTGCGGGCCCTAGTGAATTTAAAAGAGCAGAGGCTATATTAAAAGAAAATATAGACATGGTTGTTGTAGATACGGCTCATGGTCATACTAAAAAAGTTTCAGAGATAATTAAATTTATTAAAAAAAAGAAGAGTAATAAAACAGCATTATGTGCGGGAAATATCGCAACATCTGCAGCAGCAAAGTTTTTATTAAAATTAGGTGTAGACATCATTAAGGTAGGAATAGGCCCAGGTTCAATATGCACAACAAGATTAGTAGCTGGTATTGGTGTTCCACAGTTAAGTGCGATCTTAAATGTTAGAAATGGAATCAAAAATAAAAATGTAAAAATTATTTCTGATGGGGGTATAAAATACTCAGGAGATTTAGCTAAGGCTTTTGCAGCTGGCGCAGATGCAGTAATGATAGGTTCTTTGCTGGCTGGAACAAAAGAAACACCAGGAAAATTAATTAGAAGAAATGGAAAATTATTTAAGAGTTTTAGAGGAATGGGCTCAGTAGGAGCCATGAACAAAGGATCAGCAGATAGATACTTTCAATCTAAACAAAAAGATTTATCAAAATATGTACCTGAGGGGGTTGAAGGATTTGTAAAATACAAGGGCAACGTAGATGCTATAATATATAAATTAATTGGTGGCCTAAGGTCATCAATGGGTTATTTGGGTTCAAAACAAATTAAATATCTCAGAACAAAACCAGAATTTGTAAAAATCACAAAAGCTGGATTTTATGAAAGTATGGTTCATAATGTTGATATAGTTAAAAGTGAAGAAAAATATTAATGAGCAAAAAATATAAATTTATAATAATTTTTTTTATAACAATTAATTTTTTTAATAATTCTATAGCTAATGAGAATTTTTTTAAAGAAGGTATAAAATTATATAAAGATAAAAAATATGATGATGCTAGATTTATGTTTGAAAGAAGTATTGTTTTTGATCCCAAACATTCAAATTCTTATTTATATTTAGCAAAAATTTATAACCAGGAAAAAAATCAAGAAAAAGAGGAAAAAAATTTAGAAGCAACCTTATTAATAGAGCCAAGTAATGAAGAGGCAATTTTAATGCTAATGAAAATAGCAATAGAAAAAACTAATTATTCGAAAGTAAAAGAGCTATCGAAAAATTTTGTCAAAGTTTGCAAAAATCTATGTGATCAAAACAAAAGTATTTTAGAGTCTTTAGCAAACTTAGAACCAAAAAATGAGTCTTGATCAAAGTTTAAAAAAAATCTTAATTATAGATTTTGGATCTCAATTTACACAATTGATAGCGAGAAGAATAAGAGAATTAGGAGTTTTTTCAGAGATTGTTAGTCACAAAAAAATAAAAAATAAAAATATAAACAATTCTATAAAAGGTATAATTTTATCTGGAGGTCCACTTAATGTCTATGAAATTAAAAGATATTCATTTGATAGAAAGATTATTCAAAATGGTATTCCAGTTCTAGGAATTTGTTTTGGACACCAGATACTGTCAAAATTGAATGGTGGGAGAGTAAAACAGTCTAAACATAGAGAATTTGGTTTAGCTAATATATATAAAAAAAATGATAGTTTATTAACTTACAATTTTTTTAAAAAGAAAAATTCACTCAAAGTTTGGATGAGTCATGCTGATCAAGTTTCAAAAATACCAAAAAATTTTAAAGTGATAGCTTCTAGCCAAAATTCAAAATTCGCAATAGTTGAGAATAAATTAAAAAATTTTTATGGTGTACAATTTCACCCTGAAGTAACCCACACTGAAAATGGCAAAAAATTAATTAGCAATTTTATTTTTAAAATTTGTAAGATTAAAAAAAACTGGTCATCTAAAGATCAGAAAATTAAATTGATAAAAGAAGTAAGGGACCAAGTTGGTAATAATAAAGTCATATGCGCTTTATCAGGTGGAGTTGATAGTAGCGTGGTAGCTCAATTATTAAACAAGGCTATTGGAAAAAAATTATATTGTATTTTTGTTAATACGGGTTTGCTTAGAAAGAATGAGGAAAAACAGGTAATAGAAACTTTTAAAAAGAAACTAAAGATTAACATTATTTATGTAAATGCTGAAAAAGAATTTTTAATAAGATTAACCAATATTTCTGACCCTGAAAAAAAAAGAAAAATTATTGGAAATTTATTTATTAAGATTTTTGAAAGATACGCAAAAAGAATTAAAAACGTTAAGTATTTAGCTCAAGGAACTCTTTACCCAGATTTAATAGAGAGTAAATCTGTTACAGGAAGTCAAACATCAAAAATTAAGTCACATCATAACGTAGGTGGTTTACCAAAGAATATGAAACTCAAATTGGTAGAACCATTAAAATTCTTATTTAAAGATGAAGTGAGAAAATTAGGATTAGAATTAAATTTAAATAAAGAAATTATTTCAAGACATCCCTTTCCAGGACCAGGATTAGCAATTAGAATGCCGGGTATTATTACAAAAGAAAAAATTAATATTTTAAAAGAAGCTGACTATTATTTTATTAAAGCTTTAAAAGAAGAAGGTTTATATGACAAAATTTGGCAAGCTTATGCTGCTTTACTTCCTGTCAAAACAGTTGGTGTAATGGGAGACAATCGAACATATGAATACCTATGTTTATTAAGGGCAATAACATCTGAAGATGGAATGACTGCTGATTTTTATGAGTTTAAAAAATCATTTTCACAAATGATTTCAAATAAAATTGTTAATAGTATTAGAGGTATTAATAGAGTAGTTTATGATATTACTTCAAAACCTCCAAGCACTATTGAGTTAGAGTAAAATGAATGAAAATATTAAAAAAATTTTAAATAAAAAAAATAATTCTAAACTTGTCTGTCTCACAGCTTATTCTAAAAACATAGCTTCTATTCTAGATAAATATTGTGATATTATCTTAGTAGGAGACTCTCTTGGTTCAGTTTTATATAATTATAAATCTACGAAGAAAGTTACTTTAGATACTATGATTAACCATTCTAAAAGTGTTAGATTAGGAGTGAAGAAATCTTTGATGGTAGTGGACATGCCATATAACACATATCGTAATCCTAAAGAGGCCTTAAAAAATGCAAAATTAGTAATGAAACAAACTAAATGTGACGCTATCAAATTAGAAGGTGGTAAAAAAATAGTTTCTATAGTTAAAAGATTAGTTAAAAATAAAATTCCAGTCTTAGGCCACTTGGGTATTTTACCTCAGACTGATAAGAAATTTACTTTTAAAGGTAAAAAATCTTTTGAAAGAAACAGAATTCTTAAAGAAGCACAACAACTTGAAGAGGCAGGAATTTTTTCTATAGTTTTGGAGTGTGTGGAAATAGAATTATCAAAGGTTATAACTAAAAAACTATCTATTCCAACGATTGGAATTGGTTCTTCGGTAAATTGTGATGGCCAAGTATTAGTAATTGATGATCTGATTGGTCTAACTGAAAGTAAATTTAGATTTGTAAAAAAATACATCAACATAAAGAAAATAATTGATGGAGCAGTTAAAAAATATAAATCTGAAGTATTAATGAAAAAATTTCCAAAGACCAAGCATTCTTTCAAAACTTAAAACAATTACCCCATTGTGAATGGATCTTTTAAGGGCTTATTAGATGAATTGTACCATGTTGTTTTTACTCGAGTATATTCTTTAATAGACTCCATACCTGCTTCTTTGCCATAACCACTATCTTTTATACCACCAAAGGGCGCCATAGGAGATATAAGTCTATAGGTATTTATGAAAACAATTCCTGCTCTTATAGCATTAGAAACACGATGTCCTCTTGCAAAGTTAGAAGTATAAACTCCAGATGACAATCCATATTTATTGTCATTCATTTGTTTAATCACTTCTTCTTCTTCATTAAATTTCATTACAGATAATATTGGACCAAATAACTCATTTTCTGCCACAGGAAGATTATGATTTTCACATTCAATTATAGTTGCAGGAAAATAATAACCTTTATTTGAAACAGAGGATCTCTCACCACCACATCTTACTTTTCCACCTTGTTCTATAGTGGCTTTAATATTTTTTTCTATGTTCTCTAGTTGTTTAAAACTATTTAATGGCCCCATTTGAGTGTCATTTTCCATTGGACTACCTAATTTTATATTTTTTGCTTTATTAATTAATTTGTTTAAAAATTCATCATAAATTGAATTTTGTAAATAAAGCCTTGAGCCTGCAATACAACTTTGTCCACTAGCTCCAAATATTCCTGCTGTAATACCATTTAAAGCATTTTCTTGGTCAGCGTCTTCAAAAACAACTACTGGACTTTTTCCACCTAACTCTAAGCTTACTTGAGACAAATTTTCTGCTGAATTTTTTACAATATGTTTTGCTGTTTCAGGGCCACCAGTGAAAGCAATTCTTTCCACAAGATTATGTGTAGTTAGTGCTTTACCACAAGGCTCTCCTAATCCGGTAATTATATTAATTACTCCTTTGGGTATTCCAGTTTTTTCTATTAATTTTGCAAATTCTAAAAGGGTTACTGGCGCAAGTTCTGATGCTTTTATTACCACTGTATTACCCATTGCGAGCGCAGGAGCAAGCTTTACAGCGGTCAATAGCATTTGAGAATTCCAAGGAATTATTGCTGCTACAACACCAATTGGTATTCTTGTTGTAGTAACCTGCATGTCAGGTTTATCAATTGGAACTACAGTCCCCTCAACTTTGTCAGCCAGTCCAGCAAAATAATCATAATATTCTGCAATATAATTAGCCTGGGTTTTTGTTTCTCTATAAATTTTTCCAGTATCTATAGTTTCTATTTTACCTAGATGCTCTGCATTTTTTCTTAGTTGATCTGCAATTAATCTTAAGTATTTTGCTCTATCTCTTGGATGAAGTATAGACCAACTATTTTCAAAAGCTTTTTGCGCTGATTGTACTGCTTTATCTACATCTTTTTCATTAGCTTCAGGAACTGAAGCCCACACCTCATTGTTTTCTGGGTTAAGAGTTTGTATTTTCTTACCCGATGAGGAGTCTACCCATTCACCATTTATATACATTTTAAAATTTTGAATTTTTGGCATTTAATTATTAATAAAATTCTTGATATTTATATTAACATCATCTGCACACTCTATACTACAAAGATGTTTTCCATTTTTAATTTCAATAAAAATTGAATTAGGTAAGTCTTTAGCTAATTCTTTAGACATTTTTGGAGTAGATCCAGGGTCATTAGATCCAGTCATAACTAAAGTCTTTGAAGTAATATTTTTGATTATTAATGAATTATCGTTGTAATTAGCAAATAATTCGTAAGCTTTAAGAAAGTTTTTATGATCCTTGGGTTCTTTAGTTAGTATTTTCATGAACAAATCGTAAGTCGAAGGATTGCTTTCTAGATAATTGTCACTAAACCATCTTTTTAGTGCTTGTTTTGATATTGGTTTATTTAGTTTAGCTTGGTTATATCTATCTAAAACTAGTGCTCTTTCAGCCTCAGATCTCTTATAAGTTGCCCCGATTAATATAAGTTTATTAACTTTATCTTGGTATTTTGAGGCAAAGTCTAAGGCTATTAGAGATCCAAGAGAGAAACCAACAAGATTAATCTTTTCTACTTGAAGATTATTTAGAATTTCATCAAGCTGTTTCGAAAAATCATTGAGAGTTAACTTTTCTTTTTTGCAAGGTGTTTTTCCATGACCTAACAAATCATATGTAATTATAGAGAATTCATTTAATTTACTAATTTGTGATTGCCACATTTGATGATCAAGACCAACTCCATGAATAAAAACCAAAGGAGTAGTACCTTTTTTTATAAAAAAATAGTGATTTTGATTTGAATCAAAATTATCAGACATTGAACTATTTTGGATCTAAACCCATTTCTTTCATATCCTGATATCGATCTCCAGTCCTAGCATGTGCTCTTCCACTTGAAGCACCTCCTATTGCAATTACTATTTCATCATCAAATGGTGCATCATGAATTGTAAACTCATGAGTTAGATAATAAGGTCTTAAACCTGAGTCAGTTTTATGCATCATAGGTATAGATATTTTAGAGCCTGCAGGAACTCTTGTGTTTGTAAAACTTAAATAAGATGTTCCACCAACAGCATCTCTAAATTTATTTCCAAATCTTAAGGTATGAATGAATGCTGATGCATGTTCTATTTCACCATTTAAACCAACAGTTCCTGCTTTACCATAAGCCAAAATTTTTTCTGTTGATCCAATTTCCTTTATTAATTCTGGAACTAAAATATCACCAAGTTTTGGAGCCAAATCTAAAATAATTGGTTTTAAATCTTCTACAAAACCTTTTCCAGCCCAAGGATTTTTGAACACAGTAGCTACTGATACTAATAAGACCGGTTCTTTAGCTTTTTTTCCACCCTCTATGAAAGTTTTGTCAACAAACTTTGTAAACTTTCTAACTTCTAAATCCATTAACTTGCTTTTTCTATATTAGAAGAGTCTAAATTAATTTTTGGAATTACCTCGTCATTAAATAATTTGATACTTCTCATACAAGCTTTATGATCTATACCGGGGAAGTTAGACCAAACTTGTAGATTTTGTAAATTTAATTCAGATTTTAATTCATTAATCTTATTAACAACATACTCAGGAGTACCAAATAATAAATTTCTTTTATGAAGAAAATCATAGTTGAGTAAATCCAATTTATGTTTTGTCTCAGGAAGTTCTTCGCCAGGATCCATGTGATTTCCTAAGCCTCTCCAATGACAAACCCATTTCATATAATTAATGATATGTTCTCCAGCCATTTTTTCTGCTTCTTCCATAGTTTCAGCAACAAACATATCTCTTACTAAAGATATACCTTCTCCTAATGGAACATCTCTATTTTCCGCTTTTGATTTTGCTTCTCTATAAATTTCAAATCTTTTTTTTAAAGCTTTAACAGTTGGTATCCACATAATTGTGTTTAAACCATTTTGTGCAGCCCACTCAATTGATCTAGCGCCATCAACAACTTGCCAAATAGGAGGATGCGGTGATTGTTTTGGTTTTGGAACAATACTTATTTTTTTTATTTCATTTGTTTTTGTATCTAAAAACTTTTCACTTGGCGGACTCATATCATGTTGCCAAACAAAGTTTGGTGATGGATAAGTATAAAATTCACCTTCGTGACTAAAAAACTCTTCTGTCCAAGCTTTTTTCATGATTGTTAAAGATTCTTCGAATAGTCTGAAATTTTTAGCTTGATCTTTAAGATCTGCTTCTTTATTCATATTTATTGCTTCTCTTCCATAAATCCCTCGGCCAATACCCACATCAACTCTACCACCAGATAATTGATCCAGTAAAGCTATGTCTTCTGCTAATCTTATTGGATTATGAAATGTAATGACATTACAGGCTTGACCAATTCTTATTTGTTTAGTTCTAGCTGCTGCATCAACACCCATCATTAAAGGATTTGTACAAGACTCCATTCCTTCATGGTTAAAATGATGCTCAGTATACCAAATTGACTCCCAATTATTTTCATCACAAAAAGTTGTGATTTCTTTAGTTTCATCAAGTAGTTGATTATATGGCTTGTGATTCCAATTCGTTGTGTTGCAAAAATATCCAAATTTCATTCGAACCTCCTTAAATAATTAAATCTAAGACGATTGATCCCACTTTCGTATTTTGTAAATATCGACGAGTTATGTATCGCTCAACATTGACTGTAATTTAACTAGACTATTTAATCAATATATATTTAATCAACAATTAAATGAAACTAACTAAAATAGAGCCAAAATTTATTGAAAAACATAACCCAAGGATAGGATTAATAACCTTAGCAAGTGACTTTAGGATTGAAAAAGATTTTAACAATATAATTTATGGTAAAGACATAGATTTATTTTGTAATAGAATTCAAAGTTATAATCCCTTAACAAATGAAACATTAAAAAAAATTGCGGATGATATTCCTGAAGTTGTTAAGAATATCTTACCTGATCAAAAAATTGATTGTATAGCTTATGGATGTACTTCAGGAACAATTGCTGCAGGATATGCATCTATTTATGAAAAAGTTAATTTAACAAAACCAAATACAAAAGTTACAACACCAATTACATCTGCAATTAATGCATTAAAAGCACTTAAGATAAATAAATTATCTATATTCACACCTTATACAGATGAAATAAATCAGTCAGTAATTAATTATTTTAAAAAAGAAAATATAGAAATCTCTGGACTAACTTATTTTGATATAGCCTCAGATTTAGATATAGGAAAAGTTAATCCAGATCATTTATTTGATGTTTTAAGTAAAATAGATTTGTTAAATAGTGATGCATTGTTTGTTTCATGTACTGCGTTACCCGTGTTATCAATTATTAAAGATTTAGAAAAAAAAATGAGTAAAATTGTTTTATCAAGCAATCAAACTTTAATTTGGGACACACTCAAACAGATTGATTTTAAAAGTAAAGTTGAAGGCTATGGTGAATTATTTAATAATTAGATTATGAATTTTACTAGTGAAGAATACAAATCAAGATTAAAAAAAGTCCAAGCTTTAATGCAGAAAAAAGGTATTGAACTTTTAATCTCACAAGATCCATCTAATATGAATTATTTAACAGGTTATGATGCTTGGTCATTTTATTATGCTCAATGTGTAATAGTACATGTAAACGCCGATGAACCAATTTGTTTTGTTAGAAATCAAGATGCAGGAGGCGCATATATAAAAACCTATCTAAAAGATGAAAATATAATTAAGTATCATGAAAAATATATTCATACATGGCCGTTACACCCTTACGATGCTTTAGTAGATCTTATTAAAGAAAGAAAGTGGGACAAACTCTCAGTAGGACTAGAAATGGATAGTCATTATTTCACAGCTTATTGTTATGAGAAAATTAAAAAAGGATTACCAAATGCAAAAATTTTGGATTGTGAGCGGTTAGTAAATTGGATTAGAGTTGTAAAATCTGATGCAGAAATAAAATTTATGAAAGCTGCATCTCAAATTTCTCAACTAGGAATGAAAAAAGCTTTTGAAGTTATTAGTCCAGGAGTAAGACAATGCGATGCAGTTTCAGAAATTTATACTACATTAATAAAAGGAACTCCTGATTTTGGAGGAGACTATTCATCAATAGTTCCAATGATACCAACTGGAAGAGGTACATCTGCTTCACATTTAACATGGTCAGAGGATAAATTTGTAGAAGGAGAAGCTACAATTATTGAATTATCAGGAGTTAATAAAAAATATCACTGTCCTATGGCTCGTACAGTTTTACTTGGGACACCAGATAAAAAAAAAATTGATACTATGAGTAAGACTAATGAAGCTCTCCAAGCAGGAATAGATCTGGTTAAAGCAGGAAATACTGCTGATGACGTTGCTCAAGCTTTTTGGAAAGTGTTAGACAAGTATGGAATAGAAAAAACTTCAAGAACTGGATATTCCATTGGCATAGGATATCCACCTGATTGGGGTGAGCATACTTTAAATATTTCTAAAGGAGATATGACAGTTTTACAACCCAATATTACTTTTCATATGATTGCAGTGATGCAATTTGGAAATTGGGGCGTTGAAGCATCTGAAGCAATTAGAGTTACAGATAAGGGTTATGAATTATTTTGTAACTTTTCTAAAGAACTTCATGTTAAAAGCTAGTTATTAGGGGTTGATATTTACACTTACAAATGTTTTAAATTCATAATTTTATTTCAATGAATAAAGAATTCGTAAAATTTGATAAAGTAGACAAAAGTTATGACGGTAAAATACTTGTCGTAAAAGATCTTCAATTAGATATTGAAGAAGGAGAGTTTGTTACTATGTTGGGACCCTCTGGTTCAGGTAAGACTACTTGCTTAATGATGTTGGCAGGATTTGAAACACCAACCCATGGTGAAATTTATTTAGACGGAAAAGCAATTTCAAGTATTCCACCCCATAAAAGAGGTATCGGAATGGTATTTCAAAATTATGCTTTATTTCCACATATGACAGTTTATGAAAATTTAGCATTTCCTTTAAGAGTTAGAAAAATTCCTAAAGATGAAGCAGATAAAAAAATTGATAAAGCACTATCAATGGTTTCACTACAAGGATTTGCTCAAAGAATGCCAGGTCAATTGTCTGGTGGACAGCAACAAAGAGTTGCAGTAGCGAGGTCACTAGTATTTGATCCACAACTAGTTTTAATGGATGAACCTCTTGGTGCTTTAGATAAAAATTTAAGAGAGAGTATGCAGTATGAAATTAAACATATTCATGAAAGTATTGGGGTAACTGTTGTTTATGTAACCCATGACCAAAGTGAAGCACTTACAATGTCAAATCGTATTGCAGTTTTTAATGATGGTAAAGTTCAACAACTCTCAAGTCCTGATGAACTGTATGAAAAACCAGTTAATTCATTTGTTGCAGAATTTATCGGAGAAAATAACACTTTCGCCGGAGAGGTGTCAGATATTTCTAGTGGAAAATGTAAAGTAAAATTAGCTAATGCAGAGATATTAGCAAATCCTATTTCTGTTAAAGGAAAAGGGGATAAAACAACTGTATCTTTAAGACCTGAGAGAGCTTTAATTAATCCAAGTGATAAGATGGATAATGTTCACAACGGAAAAATTGAAGAAGTTATCTATCATGGTGACCATACTAGAGTAAGAATTAATTTATTAGGAAATTCTGAATTTATTCTAAAAGTACCTAATAGCTCAGCAAATCTTGATATTAAATTAGGTAATGAAATCAAGATTGGCTGGAATAGTGAAGACGCTAGGGCTTTAGACCCAAAATAAACATCAATTAAATCCTGTAAACTAACAAAAAGGGTTGTTGACTCTCATTATCTAACTTGTTGTAATCTGTTTTTATAAAAACGTTTAAACGGAGGAAAAATGAAAACAATTAGTAAATTATTACTAGCCATTTCTTTTGCTATCTCTGTAACTACTTCAGCATTTGCAGTAACTGCAGTGTCTTGGGGTGGAGCTTACACGGAGTCTCAAAAGTTAGGTTATGGTGATCCTACTGGTAAAGCCCTTGGTATAACTATCAACTGGGTTGATTATTCAGGTGGATTATCTGAGATAAAAGCACAAAAAGAAGCTGGTAAAATTACGTGGGATATAATCGACGTATTTGCAATGGATACTATCAATGGATGTGATGAAGGATTATTTGTTGAATTTGATTTTGACAAAGACTTCCCACCTGCACCAGATGGAACTCCTGCAAGTAAAGATTTCTTTACTGCAATGCCAAGTAAATGTGCTGTAGGAAATATTTTATATTCTTGGAACTACGCTTACAACAAAGAAAATGTTAAGGGTACTCCAAAGACTATCAAAGATTTCTTCAACACTAAAAAATTCCCTGGAAAAAGAGCTATCTACAAAGGCGCTCTAACAAACTTAGAAATCGCTTTAGCTGCAGATGGAGTTAAACCAGGAAAAGGTGGAGCAAAAATCTATAAAGCCTTAAACACAGATAAAGGTGTTGATAGAGCTATGAACAAGATCAAAGAGCTTTGCACAGATCCAAAAGGAGGATGTGTATTTTGGTCTGCAGGTGCTCAACCACCAGAACTATTAATGAGTGGTGAAGTTGTTATGGCAACTGGTTGGAATGGTAGATTCTTTAACGCGATCGTTGGAGAAGGTGCGCCACTAGTTCAAGTATGGGATGGACAAGGTCTTGACTATGAGTACTTCGTACAAGTTAAGGGTGGACCAAACGATGCTAATGGTATGGCTAAGAAAGCTTTAGCTATGATGACAAGCACAGAGATGTTAGCAGGAAGTGCAAAATATATCGCATACGCTCCTTGGAGAAAATCTTCTATAGCTATTATGGAAGCAGGAGAGCCTTGGTATAAAGATGGTAAGACTAATATGGTACCACAAATGCCAACTGCACCAGCTAATACTAAGAATTATTTCTTAGTTGATCCACTTTACTGGGCTGATAACGGTACAGAGCTTGGTGAAAAATGGGAAGCTATGAAAGCAGGTCTATAATTTAAGTTTTATTAAGCTTAATTATATATTATAATTTAAGGGCGGTTATTTGATAACCGCCCTTTTTATTTATGAGCTCAGAAACAAAACAAATTTTAACAACAGATGGAATTCCTTTAGAGGTAAGTCTTAAAAAAGCTGAAAGAAGGAATAAGATTAAAGCCCTCATGCTTGTAGCACCTCTGCTCTTATTTATAATTATCACTTATGTTTTTCCAATTGGAGACATGCTTATGAGAAGTGTAGATGATAAGATGGTCACTGAAATGCTTCCCAAAACTTTTAAAGCGATGGAAAAATGGGATGGAAAAGAATTACCAGAGGAAGAAGTTTTCGCAGCTTTTCATTCAGATTTTATAAAGTTAGTAGAAGAAAAACGTGAGGGAAAATTATCTACACAATTAAATTATACAAAAAATGGATTTAAAAGTATTATTAAAAAATTAAGAAGAAAATCTAAATCTTTTGAAGAAGGAAACTATAAGGAACAAATAATGGCCGTTCACAAAAGATGGGCTAACGTTGAATATTGGCAAGCGATTAAAAGAAGAGCTCCAGCATATACTGGTCAGAAATATCTTAAGGGTATAGATATGTTTAAAAATGAGAATGGAGAAATAGTAAATGTTCCTGAAGATAGACGAATTCATAGAGTTTTATGGCTTAGGACTTTAGAAATAGCATTTTTTGTAACACTATTTTGTTTTTTAATGGCATATCCAATTGCTCATTTGTTAGCTACTTTACCTATGAAGTATAGTAACCTACTAATGATCTGTGTCCTCCTTCCTTTTTGGACATCATTATTAGTAAGAACTGCAAGTTGGATGATCTTGTTACAACAACAGGGTTTGGTTAATGATTTCTTTGTTGGGATAGGATTAGTGGCCGATGACAATAGACCTGAAATGATGTTTAATAAAACAGGTAGCTATGTTGCAATGACACAGATTTTGTTACCTTTTATGGTTTTGCCACTTTACAGTGTGATGAAAACTATTTCCCCAAGCTTAATGAGAGCTGGAAAGTCATTAGGTGGAACGCCTTTTATAGCTTTTTGGAAGGTTTATTTTCCATTAACTATTCCAGGTATTGGAGCTGGTTGTTTATTGGTTTTCATATTAGCTATAGGTTATTATATAACCCCTGCTTTGGTAGGAGGAGCCTCTGGTACTCTAATCAGTAATCAAATTGCATTTCATATGAAGAGTACGCTTGATTGGAGCTTCGCATCAGCAATGGGTTTAATGTTATTGACTGGAGTTTTAGCGATTTACTGGGTGTATAATAAATTAGTTGGAATAGATAATATTAAATTAGGTTAAAAAATGGCTTTACCAAAATATACTGAACCACATTATAGAATTTGGCATTATGTTTATTTGACTGTTTGTGCAGCAGTTTTCTTTTTTCTTATTGCCCCATTATTTGTAATTTTTCCATTATCTTTTAACGCTGAGGAATTTTTAGTTTTTTCTGATGGAATGAAAAGTCTAGATCCTGATGCTTTTTCATTAAGATGGTATAAGGACATGATTTATGGAACCAAAAATCCTTGGGGTTTAGCTACAAAAAATAGTTTTATAATTGCAACTTTTGCAACCATTGGTTCAGTTATTTTGGGAACTGTTGCTGCTTTAGGCTTAAGCAGCAGACACATGCCTTATAAAGGTCTAATCATGGCTGTTTTAATATCCCCAATGATTGTTCCATTAATTATTTCTGGAGTGGCAATATTTTTCTTTATGGCTAAAGCTGGTTTAGCAGCAACTCATTTAGGCATAATCCTTGCACATATTATTTTAGGGACACCATTTGTAGTAATAACTGTTACTGCAACTTTATCAGGATTTGATCATAGTGTTACAAGAGCTGCAGCAAGTCTTGGTAGTAATCCAGTTAATACTTTTATGAAAATTACCCTACCATTAATTTTACCAGGTGTCATCTCAGGTGGACTATTTGCTTTTGTAACTTCATTTGATGAAGTCGTAGTAGTCTTATTCCTAGCTGGATTAGAAAATACTACAATCCCCATACAAATGTGGACAGGTTTAAGAGAACAGTTAAGTCCAACTATTCTTGCAGTCGCAACTTGTCTGATTATTCTATCAACATTAATATTGGTTACTGCTGAACTCTTAAGAAGAAGATCTGAGAGACTCAGAGGTATTAACAGATAGTAAGAACATTACATGAAAATTAAGAACGTAGTAGTGATTGGTTCAGGAACAATGGGAAGTGGGATAGCTGCTCATTTATGTAATGCAAATGTACCAGTTACTTTACTAGATTTGAAAACTGAAATTAGTGAAAAAGCAAGAGATAGAATTCATAAATCCAGACCACCTTTATTAATTGATAGAACAAAAATTAATAATATTAAAGTTGGAAATATAGATGATAATTTTGATGTAGTTAAGGAAGCTGATTGGGTTGTTGAAGCAGTCGTGGAAAGAATTGATATCAAGCATCAAATTTATGAAAAAATATTTAAAGCAAGAAAAGAAGGAGCGATTGTTTCCTCAAATACGTCATCTATTCCAATTAAAGTCTTATCAGAACACTTAACTGATAAAGAAAAAAAAGATTTTTGTATTACCCACTTTTTTAATCCAGTTAGGTATATGGGGCTTTTAGAAATTGTTAAAAATGAAAATAATGATCTTAATAAAATAAACGAATTAAAAGAATTTTGTGAAATAGAGCTAGGTAAAGGTGCAATTATTTGCAATGATACACCAGGTTTTTTAGGAAACAGAGTAGGTGTTTATGCTATGCAAATAGCTATGACTGAAGCTTTTAAGATGAAACTTTCAGTTGAGGAAGCAGATGCTATTTTTGGAAGACCAATGGGAATCCCTAAAACTGGTGTATTTGGACTGTATGACTTAATTGGTATTGATTTGATGGCAGATGTTTTAAAAAGCTTTATTAAAGAATTACCTGAAAAAGATGAATTTCATGACGTATCAAAAGAAATTCCATTAGTAAAAAAATTAATTGAAACTGGTTATACAGGAAGAAAAGGCAAGGGTGGTTTTTATAGGATGAATAAAACTGGAACTTCTAAAGTGATGGAGGCAATTAATCTTGAGACCGGGGAATACTCGCTTTCAAAAAAAATTGATGTGAAATCAGATAAAATAGATCTCAATGGATTAATAAATAGAAAAGATAAATATGGTGAATATGCTTGGTCAGTAATATCTAAAATAATAAAATACGCATCATCTTTAGTTCCAGGTATTACAAAAGAGTTTAATGATATTGACGAAGCAATGAGACTAGGTTTTAATTGGGCCAAAGGTCCATTTGAAATGCTTGAGGAAATAGGAGTAAAAAATTTCTTTGATAAAGTTGATAATTTTAAAGGGAATAGTTTTTTGGAAAATTTATCTAAGAACAAGAATCAGGATTTTTATGGTGAAAGACAAAAATATACTAATATAGAAACTTTAGGAAAAGTTAAGAAAACAGCTTCAAGTCTGGATGGAAATGAGTCAGCAAAAATTTATAGGTTTAATGATTATAATATTGTTGAGTTTACCACTAAAGCAAATGCTTTAGATTATGACTCTATGGATGCCTTAAAAAAAGCAACTGATAAACCTTTAATTATAATTAATGAAAGTATGCAATTTTCTGCTGGTGTAAATTTGTCTTACACAATGGAATTTGCTAATAAAAAAGATTTTAAATCTATTGAAAAATTTATCAGATACTTTCAAGAAACATGTAAACATTTGAAATATTCAAAACATCCTGTGATATCTGCTCCCTCTGGATTAACACTGGGAGGAGGATTTGAAGTAATGGTTCAAAGTAATTTTGTCGCTTCTCATACAAATATAGTAGTTGGATTAGTTGAAACTATAGTTGGTTTAATTCCTGCAGGTGGTGGATGTAAGGAAATGTTAGCTAGATGGCTTGATACGGATGAAGCAAAAAAAGATTCAAATTACGCTCCGTTAAAAGTTTTCGACATTATAGGATATGGCAAGACAGCCACCTCTCCAGTTGAAGCAGAGCCAATGAAATATTTAAGACCAAGTGATAAAAAGATAATGAACAGAAATAGCTTACTAGAAGTTTCCAAGAAAATACTAAGTGAAAATAAAAATTTTAAAGCACCTGAGGAACTTAAATTTAATCTTCCTGGAAAATCAGTAAGAGGTGAGATGGATAAAATTTTAGAAAAACTTTATAATGACAAGGTTATATTTGAACATGGGGTTGAGGTTGCAAAAGAACTAGCTCATGTTTTGAGTGGAGGGGATACCACAATCGACAAAACTTTATCAGAAGATGATTTATTTAAATTAGAATTAGATGCCTTTATGAGATTAATAGAAACTCAAAAAACTCAAGATAGAATTAAACATACATTGAGCACTGGGAAACCATTAGTAAATTAAGATGTCACAACTTACTGCCGATGAGATTAAACAATACGATAAAAATGGCTATATTGCTCCAATAAATGTACTTACAAAAGAAGAGGCTCTTCAAGCAAGAAAAGAAATTGAATTAATTGAAAAAAGAATGCCTGATGAAATAGATAATTCAGGTAGATATAATGTTCACTTGATTTCTCCAAAATTAGATAAGATAGTTCATAATTCAAATATTTTAGATTCAGTTGAAAGTATTATTGGTAAAAATATTTTAGTTTGTAGCACTACTTTATTTATTAAAAATGCTTATCAAGAAGGATTTGTTAGTTACCATCAAGATGCAAAATACATTGGGTTAGAACCACATAATTGGGTTACAGCTTGGGTAGCTATTACAGATTCAAATGAAATAAATGGCTGCATGAGAATGTGGCCTGGATCTCATAAGGATCTTAGAGAACATAATCAGAAATTTAATGAGGGAAATTTATTAACTAGAGGTCAAACAATAGAAAATGTTCCTGAAGACCAAATTAAACTAATTGAATTAAAAGCAGGACAAATATCACTTCACCACCCAAGAATAGTTCATGGATCTGGAGTCAACAAAAGTGATGATAGAAGAATAGGTTTTGTTATACAAAGTTATATTGGCACAAATGTCAAACAAGTTCTTGGAAAAAATGGAGTTCAGATTGCAAGAGGTGTTGATAGATTCAAATATCATGAAGTAATTAATAGAACTAAATTTTTGATGAGTGAGGAAGGAATGTTAATAAGAAAAAGAGAAAACGATCACTTAAAAAAAATTTTTTATAATGGTTCAAATAAGATTGGAAAATTTTAGTCTAACATTCTTATAGAATTTATAAAATCTGGCCTTAATACATACTGTGATTTGTCTAAATATTTAATTTTTTTCAGAGCTTCTAGTCCATAAATTACTTTTCCTATTGGAGTATATTCAGTTTCATATAATGGCTCATCTCTAAGAATTATAAAAAATTGACTATCTTCTGTGTTATACTTTTGTGTTCTCACTAAGGCAACACTACCTTTCTCAAAGCTGAATGGAGTATCTATTTCTGAGTTTATTGTACCCAATCCAGATTTACCAGTTCCAATCTTTCCATAATCTAAATTTCCTTTTTTTCCAAATTCTAAGTCTCCTGCTTGAACAAGTGTATCTTTTATTACCCTGTGAAAAGCGATATTATCATACGCTTCTGACCTAACTAATTCCTTAAATCTTTTAACAGCCATAGGTGATATATCAGGATAAAGCTCAATTATAACATTTCCACAGGTAACATTTAATATTGCAATATTTTTCTTATCGCTAAAATTAATTTTTTGTGGATCATAATTTTTTACAAATAAACATTTGTCCTTTATCAAGAAGAAAGAACCAAACGAAAATATTGCTAAAACTATAACAAATGTAAATATTATTTTCTCTGACCTTGATGCTTTTATCTTTTTAATCATAAAATAAAATTTTGATCAATTTTTAAGAGATTAGTTTTGATAAAATCTATTTTCTTTTCTAAAATTGGATCAAGATTATTTAAATTTATTCCAATCATTAAATGAGAAAAAACCTCTGCCATATCTTCAGATGCTGTAGATTTTGAATATTCAGAAAAAAAGCCTTTAGTGTTGGTATAAGTATCTAATCCTAGTTTATCTGTGCAAGTAGAGCATTCAGCATATTTAAAATCTTTCCCATTGAAACTAGACCAAATTTTTTTATCAAATATATCCTTAAAACTATCATTTATAATGTGAAATACCTCGTGATGAATTACTCGTTCAAAATAATTCTTATTAAATTTGATATCTAGGATTAAAGTTTTCATTATATTATCAGGAATTCCAGCAGTATTAATTTTTGATATAGATAAATCTTCACACAAAACAATATATTTGAGGTTAATTTTTTTTAGAAAATTTTGATCATATTTATTTAGATGTTTTTGAATTATTTCATATTTCTGATCAAGATCTTTTCTTTTTGAATCATAACAATTTATATTATTATCGACTCCTATTGTGAAAGGTTGTTTGGCATACAAATACCTAAGTTCATTTGGAGTTTTGATGTCGTAAATTTCTAAATTGGGAATCTTTATAAGGTTGTAAATAGTATCAGCTTGAGCTTGGGTAAAAATAAATAAAGATAGTATAATTAATCTAATTAAGCTCATAAATTTACACATAGAAGATATTCCAATTTAGATGAATGTGATACAGTTTACTGTGAAAAAAAAAAGAAATAAAGATCCAATCCAACCTGTTAGTGGTACCAAAGTTCCAAGGTTTGCTGGACCCTCAACTTTTGCAAGATTACCTGAGCTTAGAGATGTGGAAAGCTGTGACGTCGCTATTGTTGGTATTCCATTTGATGCTGGAACTAGTTACAGGCCAGGTGCAAGATTTGGACCACAAAGTATTAGACAAGCCTCAAGACATTTAAGAACAAATTATCATCCAAGTTATGATGTTGAACCATTTAAAGTGCAACAAGTTGCTGATGCAGGAGATATTACTTGTAACCCTTTCAATATTGAGGAGGCAATTAAACAAATAGAGGTAGGAGCAGAAGAATTATTAAATAAAGTAGGTGGAATTATTAGTCTTGGTGGTGATCATACAATTGCATTTCCATTATTAAAAGCTATTAATAGAATTAATAAAGGTCCAGTAGCACTGGTTCATTTTGATGCTCATCTAGATACTTGGGACACTTACTTTGGTGCACCCTATACTCATGGTACGCCATTTAGAAGAGCAAGAGAAGAAAACTTATTTTTGGATGATGCTTCAATGCATGTCGGTATTAGAGGACCTTTGTACAGTAGAGATGATATCAAAAATGATGAAAGTTTTGGATTTAAAATTATTCACTGTGATGAATTTCAAACTCAAGGAACTGATAAAATTGCAGAGAGAATAAAAAAAAGAGTTGGAAACAATCCTTTATATTTATCTATTGATATAGATGTTTTAGATCCAGCCTTTGCTCCAGGCACTGGAACACCTGAAATTGCAGGAATGACTTCAAGGGAAATGGTTAATACCATAAGAGGTTTATCTGGTCTAAATTTAATTTCAGCTGATGTTGTTGAAGTTTCACCTGCATATGATCATGCAGAGGTAACTTCACTTGCAGCTGCTACAATTGTTTATGAGCTTACAAATTTATTTGCAAAAAAATAAGGAAAGGTTAGGATTCTGGTATGGAAAATAAAAAAAATTTTTATATTGATGGTAAATGGGTGATACCTAAAAGCAAAGAACACATAAAAGTAATTGATCCTTCTAATGAGAAAGAATGTGCTATAATATCATTTGGTAACAAAGAAGATGTTGATATCGCAGTAAAAGCAGCAAAAAAAGCTTATAGCTCATGGTCGTTTTCATCAAAAGATGAAAGAATAAAATTATTAGAAAAGCTTTATGAAAACTATAAGAAAAGATGGGCAGATATTGCAGAGGCAATTACAATTGAAATGGGTGCACCAAAAGATTTTGCTACAAAACTTCAAGCCGGAACAGGTGCGGCTCATTTAAAGTCTTTTATAAGATATTTAAAAAATTTTGAATTCGAAAAACCATTGGGCGAACATGCTCCAAATCAAAGACTAATTTATGAACCAAAAGGAGTTTGTGCGTTAATAACCCCTTGGAATTGGCCAATGAATCAAGTTTGTTTAAAAGTTATGCCAGCGATAGCATCTGGATGCACGATGGTTCTAAAACCATCCGAACTTGCACCTTTGTCATCAATGATACTTGCTGAACTAATAGATGATACTAAATTTCCAGCAGGAGTATTCAATTTAGTTAATGGAGATGGAGCTATAACAGGTGATGCATTAACAAGCCATCCAGATATAAATATGATTTCTTTTACAGGGTCAACTAGAGCAGGTGCTTTGATTTCTCAAAATGCAGCAAAAGATTTTAAAAGAGTAAGTTTAGAATTAGGAGGCAAAGGAGCAAATATTATATTTAAAGATGCTGATCCTGATGCAATTGAAAGAGGTGCTTTAAGATGTTTTAGAAATTCTGGTCAATCATGTAATGCTCCGACAAGAATGTTAGTAGAAAAATCAATGTATAGTGAAGCAATAGAGAGATTAAAAAAATATACAGAAAATTTTGAAGTAGGTGATCCTAAAAAAGAAGGAGAACATATAGGTCCAGTAATTTCAGAAATTCAATATAATAAAATTCAATCTTTAATTAAAAAGGGAATAGATGAAGGTGCTAAATTAATTGCAGGTGGTCCTGGAAAACCAAAGGGTTTAGAAAAAGGTTATTTTGTAAAACCTACAGTTTTTGCAGATGTTAATAATGATATGGAGGTAGCTAGAACAGAAATCTTTGGACCTGTATTGTCTGTGATACCTTTTGAAACTGAAGAAGAAGCAATTGAAATAGCTAATGATACACCTTATGGGTTAACTAATTATATTCAAACTAAAGATCCAGAAAAAGTAAAACGAGTTGCAAGAAAGTTAAGATCAGGAATGGTAGATGTAAATGGAGCTGGTATAGCCGTCGATGCACCTTTTGGTGGTTTTAAACATTCTGGAATTGGTCGAGAGGCAGGGCAACATGGACTCGACGAATTTTTAGAAGTAAAATCTGTAGGTGGTTGGAGTTAATTAATAGTAGATTGTTTTTTTAAATCATTTAGAAATTTTAAACATTTTTTTAATTCATTGAGTTCTATAAATTCATCTACTTTGTGCGCTTGTTCTATCGAACCTGGGCCACAAACAACTGTACTCATACCAATTTCTTGAAATAACCCAGCCTCTGTTCCAAAAGATACAACTTCTCTTGAATTATCTCCAGTGAGACTTGAAACTAGCTCGCAAGCTTCAGATTTTTCAACACGATCAAACCCTGTGACCTCTCCTATAACTTCTTTTCGAATATTTGATTTAGAAAAAACTTTTTTCATTTCTGGCAAAAGAAAATTATTTGCATATTCATCAATTTTTTTATTTAAGAAAATGCCATCTTCTTTTACAACTGGTCTTGTTTCCCAATTAATATGACATTTATCAGCTATAACGTTATGAGCTATACCTCCAAATATTCCTCCTATCTGTAAAGTTGAAAAAGGAGGATCAAATATAGAATCTTTAGGAGCTCTTTTTTTGAGCTCATCTCTCAATTCAATTAATTTTGATGCATACCTTGCTGCAAACTCAACAGCACTAACACCCTTATGTGGGGCAGAGCTATGTCCTGCCAAACCCTCAAAATAAGTTGTATATTCATAGCAACCTTTATGTGCATCTATGATTTTCATTTTTGTAGGTTCTCCAATAATACAAATACCATTTTCAACATTTCTTTTTTTAAGTTCCTCGATTAGAATTGGTGCTCCTAAGCAAGCAGTTTCTTCATCAAAGGTAAATGAAAAATGGATGTCTCTATTTAGATTTGTTTTTGCATAAATTGGTGCAAAAGCTAAAGTACATGCCAAAAAACCTTTCATGTCACAAGAACCTCTACCATAAAGTTTATTATCCTTAATTGTTGCTTTAAAAGGGTCGGTACTCCAACTTTTAGAAACAGGCACTGTATCTGTATGTCCAGATAGAATTATTGGTTTAATACCATTTGTTTTTTTTGCCTTAATAGTTGCAAATAGATTTACTCTTTTCTTTTCACTATCAAATGTCTTAAAAGAAGTTGCACCAATTTTATTGAGTAAATTTTCACAGTAATTAATCAACTCACTATTATCTTCTCCTGAAATAGTCCTAAAACTTATTAGATCTGATAAAATTTTTACAGAATCCTTGTATATTTCTTTTAAATTAATTTCTGTACTCATTGCTAATAATTAATATAAATACTCCATTTATGAAAGAAGAAATAACATACGATATTTTTGATAAAGTTGACATTAGAGTAGGAACAGTCATTTCAGTAAAAAAAAATGAAAAAGCTAGAAAACCATCATTAGTAATTGAAGTGGATTTTGGAAAAGAAATTGGCATAAAACAATCCTCAGCTCAAATTACTCATTATTACAATGAGGAAAATTTAAAAGGTAAACAAGTTATAGGTGTTTGTAATTTTGCTGAAAAAAAATATTGCTGGAGTGGTTTCGCAAGTTTTGATTTTAGGTTCAATTGATAAAGAAGGAAAAGTAGTTTTAGTACACCCGTCTCAAAAATCTGAAAATGGTCTTCCTATAGCTTAATTTCATGCATCCAGAAATTCTATCAATGGCCTTATTTTGGATAGTAGCAGCATACACCCCGGGTCCAAACAATGTTATAGCTTCTTATTCAGGTTTTAATTTTGGCATAAAAAAAACATTACCACATATTTTAGGAGTTGCTTTTGGATTTACTTTTCTGATTTTTTTATTAACTATCGGTTTAGTTAATGTTTTCAAAATATTTCCTATTATTCAAATTTCTTTAAAATATTTGGGAAGTATATTTCTAGTTTACTTAGCTTATAAAATTTATTTTTCTAAGGTAGATAATGAAAAAAAAAAATGAGAACCCAGTAAAATTCATTGAAACATTTTTGTTTCAATTTTTAAATCCCAAAGGTGTATTAATTGGAATAATTATTGTTTCTACTTATGTTGAGCATGGAGAGAATTATTTGGCATACGCAACCCAAGTTATTTTTTTTGCTTTCCTAGTATCCCTAAGCAGTATCACTTTTTGGACTTTTGTTGGTAAATACTTAAGGAAATTCGCGACAAATGAGAAATTTATTAAATACTTTAATTGTGTTATGTCACTACTTCTTATTTTAAGCATAATTACTTTTTATATATAATACATGAAACCAGGGACAAAAAATTCATACAATTCATTAACAGATATTAAAATCAATAATAAAGATTTTAAAATTTTTTCATTATCTAAAGCTGAATTAAATGGCTTAGAGGGGATATCAAAACTTCCAAAATCCTTAAAAGTCTTACTTGAAAACCTTTTAAGATATGAAGATGACCTATCTGTAACTAAAAATCAAATTGAAGCAATAAAAAATTGGCTCAAAGATAAAAAATCAAAAACTGAAATTGCTTATAGACCTGCAAGAGTTTTACTTCAAGATTACACCGGAATACCTGCTGTAGCAGATTTAGCTGCGATGAGAGAGGCTGTTAAAGAAAAGAATAAAGATCCAAAAACTATAAATCCACTTTCTGCGGTTGATCTTGTGATTGATCACTCGGTTCAAGTAGATCAATCAGCAAAATCAGATTCCTTCGATAAGAATGTAGAGATTGAATTTAATAGAAATGGAGAAAGATATTCATTCTTAAAATGGGGGCAACAAGCATTTGATAATTTTAGAATTGTTCCACCAGGTACAGGAATATGTCATCAAGTAAATTTAGAATATCTATCTAAAGTTGTTTGGTCAGCACAATATAATGGCAATGATTATTTATTTCCTGATACTCTTGTTGGCACTGATAGCCACACCACTATGGTTAATGGTTTATCAGTTCTGGGTTGGGGTGTTGGAGGAATTGAAGCAGAAGCAGGTATGTTAGGTCAACCAATTTCAATGTTAATTCCAGAAGTAATAGGCTTTGAAGTAAAAAATAAAATGCCCGAAGGAACCACAGCAACTGATTTAGTTTTAACAGTAGTTAAAATGCTTAGAGATAAAGGTGTTGTAGGTAAATTTGTAGAATTTTATGGGGATGGTTTAAAAAATTTAACATTAGCGGATAGAGCAACAATTGCAAATATGGCCCCTGAATATGGAGCAACTTGTGGTTTTTTTCCAATTGATGATGAAACTTTAAAGTATCTTAAATTTTCTGGAAGAGATAATACTACAATTAAAATAGTTGAAGAGTATGCAAAAGCTCAAGGTTTATGGGCTAGTAATGAAATTGAATTTACTGACGCTTTAACTTTAGATATGTCAACATTAGTTCCCACAATTTCTGGACCTAAGAGACCTCAAGATAAGGTTTTATTAACAGATGCCGCAAAAAGTTTTAAAGAAAGTTTTAAAGAAATTACTAAGAAAAAAGATTTTTCAAACTCTAAAGTAATTGGTACAGACTTTGAGATAAAAGATGGTTCTATCTTAATTGCTGCCATCACATCTTGTACAAATACATCTAATCCAAATGTTCTTATTGCAGCAGGCTTATTAGCAAAAAAAGCAGTTGAATTAGGTCTTGAGGTTAAACCCTGGGTCAAAACTTCTTTAGCCCCAGGCTCTCAAGTGGTTACAGATTATTTAGCAAAGGCAGGTCTAAATGTATACTTAGATAAATTAGGTTTTAATTTAGTTGGATATGGATGTACAACCTGTATTGGAAATTCTGGTCCATTAGCAGAAAATATTGTTGAAGCACTTCAAAAAGAAAATATTTATGCAGTATCAGTTTTATCTGGTAATAGAAATTTTGAAGGAAGAATTTCACCTCATGTCAAAGCTAATTATTTAGCCTCACCCCCACTAGTTGTTGCTTATGCATTAGCTGGTCATATGAATTTTGATTTATATAACGATCCTTTAGGTAAAGATAAAAACGGAAAAGAAATTTTTATGAAAGATATTTGGCCATCTAACAAAGAAATTGAGGAAACTTTAAAAACTTCTTTAAGTGCAGAAATGTTTATTAAAAGGTATTCGAATGTTTCGAAAGGCCCTAAACAGTGGCAGCAAATCAAAACTGAGAAAAGTAGTATTTATAATTGGGAACAAAACTCAACATATGTAAAAAAACCACCATTCTTTGACAATCTTCCAGATTTACCCGAAGGGTTTAAAGAAATTAAAGATGCAAGACCATTGTTAATCTTAGGGGACATGGTTACAACTGACCATATTTCTCCAGCAGGAAACATTCAGAAAGAAAGTCCTACTGGTGAATATTTTATGAAGCATCAAATTTTACCTAAAGATTATAATTCCTATGGGTCTAGAAGAGGAAATCATGAAGTTATGATGAGGGGCACATTCGCAAATATTAGAATTAGAAATGAAATGGCTCCTGGAACAGAGGGAGGATTTACTAAATTATATCCCGATGAAAAAATAATGCCAATTTATGATGCTGTAGTAGAATATAAGAAAAGAGAAACTGATTTAGTTGTAATAGGTGGTAAAGAATATGGAACAGGCTCATCTCGAGACTGGGCGGCAAAAGGAACTAAGTTACTTGGTGTAAAAGTTGTAATGGCGGAAAGTTTTGAGCGAATACACAGATCAAATCTAATTGGGATGGGAATTTTACCTCTACAATTTATAGGAAATATGAATAGATCAAACCTTAAATTAATAGGCTCTGAATTAATTAGTGTAATAGATATTGAAAAAGGAATTAATCCATCGGATAAAGTGATGGTTGAGATAAAGTATGCATCTGGTGATGTAAAAAAAATAGAAACATTATGTAGAATAGATACTAAAAATGAATTGGAGTATTATAAAAATGGTGGAATACTTCAATATGTATTACGAAATATGATATAAATATGGATGAAGAGATATCAATAATAAATAGCAACACAAGAAATGAAAAAATAAAAAAATTTTTTATAGATTATAAAAAAACAATATTTTCTTTTATCTCAATAATAGTAATTTTATTAATTAGTTATTTTACTTTTGGAGAATTTAAAGATAAAAAAAAAATAGACATTTCAAATACCTATAATTCAATCATAATTAATTATTCTGAAACAACAAAAGACAAGACAATAAAAAAATTAATTGATTTAATAAATAAGAAGGATTCAACATATTCTCCTTTGTCATTATATTTTTTAATTGATAACAATCTTATTGCTGAAAGAAAAAAAATAAATGATTTATTCGATGTGATAATTAATAAAACTTCATTAGATAAAGAAATTAAAAATTTAATTATTTACAAAAAGGCACTTTATAACGCAGATGAGAGTGACGAAAGTTATTTACTTAATATCTTAAATCCATTGATAAATTCAGACACTGTATGGAAATCCCACGCCCTATATTTAATGGCAGAATACTTTTATTCAAAAAATGAACTTCAAAAATCTAAAGAATTTTTTATTCAAATTATAAACTTAGAAAATGCTAATCAAAATTTAAAGATAGAGTCTCAAAAAAGACTTAACAGAGATTTAAGTGAATAAGTTTTTTTATTTATTCGTTTATTTAATTTTTTTAACTAATTGCTCATTAAATAAAGATTCCTCATTTTGGACAACACAAAAAATCCAAGAGCTCGAAGCAAAAAAATTTGAAAAAATTTTTGTTAATCAAAAGGCCTTAGGTAAAGAGTTAAATACTAATCTTAATTTGAATTTAAGCTCTAAAATTAGCAATGATAAACTTTCTAAAAGATATTATAACAATAATGGAAGAGAAAATTTTAACGGAACATTAAAAAAATCTTCGAAATACAAATTTTCAAAAATAAAAAATTTTTATCAATTTGAACCAATAATATTGTTTAATAAGAATAATATAATTTTTTTTTGATAACAAAGGAACAATTTTACAGTTTGATAATCGTTCGAAATTAATATGGAAGAAAAATAATTATTCTAAAGTTGAAAAAAAATTGAATCCAATATTACAATTTGCCAATGATGAAAACTTCTTGGTAGTTGCAGATAGTATAGCAAAATACTATATGATAGATTTGAATAACGGAAATTTGATTTGGTCAAAAAATAGTCTGGCACCATTTAATTCTCAAATTAAGATTTTTAAAGATAAATTTTTTATTATTGATTTTACAAATACTTTAAGATGTTTTTCTCTCAAAAATGGAGAAGAGATATGGAATATTAAAACTGATACATCTTTAATTCGATCTCAAAAAAAACTATCTATAGTAATTGTTGATGATGTAATTTATTTTAACAATTCTATTGGAGATATCAGCGCTGTAGGAATTAATAGTGGAGAGTTATTGTGGCAGTTACCCACACAAAGTAATTTAGTATACGAGTCTGCCTTTTCTCTTGAAACATCTGATATTATAACTGATAAGAATTATTTATATTTTTCAAACAATAATAATCAATTTTATTCAGTTGATATAAAAACAGGAAATTTTAAATGGCAAAATAAAGTGAATTCTAACTTAAGGCCTACATTAATTGAAAACTATTTATTTTCAATTTCAATAGAAGGTTATTTGATTATTATTGATAAAATCACTGGAAATATAATTAAAGTGACTGATGTATTTAATAATTTTAATCAAAAAAAAAGAAATGAAATAAAACCTACAGGATTTATTGTCGGCTTAAGTAATATTTACTTATCAACAAATATCGGGAGATTATTAGTTATAGATATTAAATCAGGCAAAACCACAAAAACTCTTAAAATAGCTAATGATAAAATTTCGCGTCCTTTTGCTTTAAAGAATAATTTATTCTTGATTAAAGATGACGCTATTATTAAGCTTGATTAATGTTTTTAAAATTATTGGATAAATTAGGGAGAAAGAAGGTGGTATTTGATAGGGGGCCATCCCACCCAAGATTTGACTTAGCAAAACCATGGATGAATAGATATTACGTTTTAATGAGAAATAGACCTAAATGGTTTCCGTTTAATATTCTAATTCATGAAATGTTAAGTGATGATCATGGTGAGGGTGTTCATAACCATACTTTTCCGTATATAACAATTATAATAAGAGGAGGTTACTGGGAAACTTTAAGTAGTGGAAGATATTGGCGTCCGCCAGGATATATTGGTTTTAGATCTGCAAATAATTTGCACAGAGTTGATCTTAAGCCAGGCACCAGACCATTAACTATTTTTATATCTGGACCATTTGGATTAAGAAAAGGTCCTAGATCAGAATATGGAATAGATTTTAAAACAAAAAAATGAATTTAAAAAAATTATTTTTAGATCATTGTGAAGAAGAGCAATATGAGATTAATCAAAATCAGTTAGATTTAATCAATAATCTTGGGCATTATTATAAAAGTAATTTTAATCAATCTTTTTTAAATAAAATTTTTAATAAAAATGATCATAAGCTAGGTTTTTATTTAGTTGGAGATGTTGGAGTGGGTAAAACAATGATCTTAAATTTCTTCTTTAGCAAATTAAAGAAAAGAAAAATGAGACTTCATTTTAACGAATTTATGATTAAGTTTCATAATTATATTTTTCAAAATAAAGATAAAGAAAATGGAATTGATAACTTTGTCAAAGATTTAACCAAAAAAACTGAAATACTCTATTTTGATGAATTTCAAGTCACCAATATTGTTGACGCGATGATTTTAGGGAGGTTATTTAAAAGAATATTTGAGGAAAAAATTAGAGTAATTTTTTCTTCTAATATATTTATTAATGATCTTTATAAAGATGGGTTACAGAGAGATCAATTTATTCCATTTATAAAAATCTTAGAAAAAAACTGTAATCAAAAGGAATTGTCGATTGAAGAGGATTATCGTTCGAGTAAAAATATTAGTTTAGAACGGTTTTTATCACCTATCGATAAATCTACAAATTTTATCTTTAATAAATATTTTAGAAAGCTTACTAAAAATAAGAGACAAACTTTAAAAATTTTGGAGATAAAAGGAAGAAAACTAACATTAGAAAATTTTTACGAAAGAATAATTAAATTTAAATTTGATGATTTGTGTAACAGAAATTTAGGATCAGAAGATTATATTGCTATTGCTGATAATAGTGATTTTATTTTCATATCAAATTTACCTGAATTTAGTGATAATAATTCCAATCAACAACAAAGATTCATCACTTTAATAGATATTATCTATGAAAAAAAAATTCCATTGATGATTACCTCTAAAGTAAATTTAGATTCTATGAAATTCTCTAAAAGTATGACAGAACCATTCAAGAGAACTATTAGTCGTTTATATGAACTTACCTCAATGAGTATAATTAGATAATGATACAAGAATTTTATATTTTTAAAATTAATACCAATGGGCAAAAACTATATGAATTTACTAATCAAACAATAAATTGGGTCAAAAATAATAATTTTAAAAATGGAATTTTAAATTTGAATATTCAGCATACAAGTGCATCTTTAATAGTTCAAGAAAATGCAGACCCAGATGTACAATCTGATTTGATAAACTATTTTGATAAATTAGTTCCAATGGATAATTCTCTATATGTTCATACAACAGAAGGAAAGGATGATATGCCTGCTCACATCAAATCTTCTTTAACCAATAACCAAATAACTTTAAGTTTAAAAAATGGAAAAATTTTACTTGGAACTTGGCAAGGCTTATATCTATTTGAACATAGATTAGAACCTCAAACAAGAAAGATTGTTTTTCATTTTTTAGGAAGCTAAAAATAAATTATCGGTATGGATCATAGGCCCATTGCAATATAGCTTGTCTCTGTCTTTTTCTACAATCAAGATCTCCTTTTTCACAGTTTTTTTCTATAGCTAAAACATGTCTTCTGAAGTTCTTCCATCTTTTAATTTGTATCTCATCAATATTTGGAATTCTTCTGCCATTAGTGAATCTACAGTACCACTGGAACCAACCTAGTGGATCCTCTTTAAATATCCATCCCTTTTCAATCCAATGTTCTCTAGAAAGTCCTGATATAACTTTAAATCTATTTAGATTTACATCAAAGGTTTTACTAATCTTAGCATTTTTGAACCATGATTTTGGGTATTCTTTAAAATTCAAACCAAAATATGCTCCTCCAAAAACTCCTAACTCCATCATTCTTTTTGGAGATATCTCAGGTTTAAAAATTTTATAAAAATCCAAATTATCAATCTTCTTTTTTAAAATTTTTTTCATTTAATTTATTCACTGGTTTATAAGTTTTTGATACATTTCTTTATCTGTATCACCTTCGCAACCAATAAGTAAAACATTCGAATCTTTATTCAATTGAATTTTTTCCTTTATTTTGCCATCCTCACAACTTGCGATTAAACTGATTACTCCTGGTGCTGAATTTTCTCCAGCAATAATTTTATCATTACCAAAAACTGCATTTCCTAACAATTTCATAGTTTTTGCAATATCATCATCAGGTAAACTAATACAATACTTAACTGAATTTTTTAAAATTTCCCATGGGACTAAGGATACTTCTCCACATGACATTCCTCCCATCAAGCTTTCTTTTTTAATATCAATTTTTTCTATTTTGCCTGTTCTGATGCTTTCCAAAACACATGCTGCGCTATCAGGCTCAACTACTATAGTATTAGGTACATTCCCCAAATATCTTGCAATACCAGCAACCATTGCCCCCGCCATTCCACCTACACCAGCTTGTAAAATAATATGAGAAATTTTATTTTGATTTATTTGATTAACTATTTCCCTCATCATGACTGTATATCCAGCCATAGTATATTTGGGAACCAGCATATAATCTTTCCAAGCTACATCCTGAACTATTTGCCAATTATTGAGAGTTGATTGTTTAATACATTCAATTAAAGAATTTTCATAATTACCTTTTACTTTAATTACATCTGCTCCTAGATCGGCCATAGCTTTTCCTCTAGCATCAGTAACGTATTCACTAATAAAAATTTTACATTTTAACCCAAGTCTTCTAGCACCCCAAGCAACCGATCTGCCATGGTTACCTGCAGTCGCAGTTGCAACTATCATATCTTTATTTCCTTTAGAAACTTTTTCTACCGCATAAGCACCCCCAAGTGCTTTAAAAGATTTGAGATCAAATCTTTTACTCTCATCTTTATAAAAGATACTATTTAAATTTAATTCGTCAGCTAGTTTATTTAATTCTAAAAGTGGGGTTGGAGAGTATCCATCCCATTTAGAAATACTTGAAAAAGCATCATCAATTTCTTTTTTAGATAAAGAACTTAGTATTTTATTTTTATTAAAAGAAAAATTTTTATTTTCAATAAATTCAGTGTGTTTCCACAAGTGACCATTAGATAAAATTGTCATAACCTAACAGTCTAACGTATTATCTCTTTCCCACCTAGTAATTGATTTTGTTTTATCAAAAGTATCTTTTTGATTAAACTCTTTAATTTCAGAGTTTCTCAACTTAATATAACTATTGATTGTTTCTTTACCAAAAGCTTCATTCATATCTTTATTGTTTTTTAATCTTTCAAGCGATTGATTTAATTCATCCGGAAGTTTTGGAAGATTTGGATATTTATGGTGATCCTCATACATATTGCAGTTTAATGGTTTGCCTGGATCAATTTTATTTTTTAAACCATCTAGGCCAGCGGCTAACACACTAGCTTGGAGTAAATAAGGATTAGCAGAACCATCCATTAATCTTAATTCAAATCTACCTGGATCAGGTATTCTAATCATGTGAGTTCTATTATTGCCAGTATAAGAAATACTACTCGGTGACCATGATGCTCCTGATTTGGTTGGCGGAGCGTTAATTCTTCGATAACTATTTATTGTGGGATTAAAAAAAGCTGATAGTGAAGATGCATTCTTAATCACACCACCAAGAAAATTGTACGCCATTTTACTTAAACCAAGATCATTGATTTATCTAAAAACTTATTTTTTTTTCCATCCCAAACAGAAATATGTGCATGACATCCATTACCCGTTAAATTCTCAAATGGCTTTGGCATAAATGTAGCTCTTAACCCGTGTTTTTCGGAAATTGTCTTAACCATAAATTTAAAAAATGTATGTCTATCAGCTGTAATTAAACAGTCATCATAATCCCAATTCATTTCAAATTGTCCGTTAGCATCTTCATGGTCATTCTGGTAAGGACCCCATCCCATTTCAATCATACAATCACAAATCTCCTTGATTAAATCATACCTCCTCATTAATGCTGATTGATCGTAACAGGGTTTTGATTGAGTATCTCGTGGATCTGCTATTGAGTTTCCATCTGGTGTAATAAGAAAATATTCACACTCAACACCAGATTTCATTATAAAACCTTTTTTTTTAAGTTTTTTAATTTGATTTTTGAGCATTATTCTTGGAGATGCCTCTACTGGTTTTCCATTCATCCATAGATCTGAAGCTAACCAACCAACTTCTTTATTCCAAGGTAGCTGAATAAGACTTTCAGGATCTGGAACACCAAACATATCAGAATCAGCAGGAGACATGTCTAACCATGCAGCAAACCCAGCAAAACCAGCTCCTGTTTTTTGCATTTCCTGAATTGCTCGTGCTGGAACTAGTTTTGATCTTAATACTCCAAATAAATCGACAAAACTAATTAAAAAATATTTAATTTTTTTTTCTTTTGATATTTTTGATAAATTTTTTGACATAATTTTAGTTAACACACTTATTTAAACAAAGAAAAAATTGCTTCCTTATAATATATTAGATTTACAATAATAATTATTACAAATGCAAATATAACACCATATTTAGCTTTAGGGAAAGCAACCCCTCTCATCTTACTAGGTCTTAATTCCTCGTTATTATTTTCTTCTGACATCAAATGTTAAAAAATTAAAATAGGCGCTACAATTAAGTAGCGCCTATATATTTTTAAATTACCATTCAGTAATGTTACTTTTATGGTCATTAGCGCTATGTCTTTTTCTTGCTAATCTTTCGAGTTCATCGCTCTCTGATTTAGAAGTCAAAACATGCCAACCAATCCATATAACAAAGCCTACGATAACGAGTAGTGTTTCACTTGAACCGGCACCGGGATAAATAGCACCTGCAACCTCTTCTGCAGGCTTATTTAGGTGATCGATCCAGTTTGTAACTGTAGCCATATATTATCTCCTTTACCTGGTTGCCGATGAAACTGCTTTTTCATCACTCTTAGCAGATTCCATCATTTCATAGTCAAGCCCAGCAATTTCTACTTCTCTAGGGATTCTTAATTTACCCATTCCGTGAAGTACTTTAGCTATGACATAACCTGGTAACATTCCAAGAACACCAAACATTATGATCGCCCCTAAGAATTGTCCCAACGGGTTAATTGAAGCATAAGTTGTTCCATCCCACATAGCCCCAACACTGTAACCAGATGCCGGATAGCCATTAAGAACAAAACCACATATTACCAGACCAATAAATCCAGCATAACCGTGTACTGCAACTGCACCTACCGCATCATCAATTTTGAACTTACGTTCAACCCAATAATGTAGTTTGTATGAAATCACAACACCAATCATACCAATGATCATTGCTTGAATTGGATGATATAAATCATTTCCAGCTGAAGCACATATAATACCAGCTAGTCCACTTGAGTAAGTCCAGAAAGGATCACCTTTAGCAATCCAATAACCAGCTAATAATCCTCCTGATAATGACATCAAGAAGTTAAAAGTAATACCACTAAGTGTAGTAGGGGTTACGTATATGTTTGTAGCTGTCCAATAACTTATTCCTTCCATACCGTATTCCGGTCCAAGGTCAAAGATTGGTATATTACATGCCGCATAAAATCCCCAGAAACCAGTATAAATTAAAAATAATCCTACTGTAACTAGCCAAGGATTTCGTGGTCCTATATTTCTTGGTTCACCACTAGATGAAAACTTACCAATTCTTGGTCCTAAAACCATCAGAACACCTAAAGCAAATCCACCAGCAATTGCGTGAATTACTCCTGACGCATAAGCATCATGGTATCCTAAAATTTTAAGCATCCATCCATCAAAGTGCCATCCCCAAGCAGCATCAATTGTCCAAAAAACAGATCCAATTGCTATTGCTAAAATTCCAAATGCAAAGGTTGTTATTCTTTCAATGATTGCTCCTGAAACGATAGAAGCCGCTGTCCATGAGAATAACAAGAATGCAGCCCAGAAAACTCCACTTATATGGTCTCCTAAATTTACCGCCATGTATTCCGTATTAGCTAAATACCATTTCGCACTAAATGTACTGTCATCTGTTATAAGCGCAGTACTTTCATTCATTATTGAAGGTGCAATTCCTGGTCCTGTTGGAAAAGCCCAATAAATCCACCAACCAAACAAAAACCAAGTTACTGTTACTAATGGTATCAGCATTGTGTTTTTCATGAGAGTATGTTGATGGTGTTTGTATCGAGATGCTCCAACCTCATACATACAGAAACCGACGTGAATTAAAAACATCAGTACTACTGTTACCCAGTAATAAAATTCTGTAAATATAGTTGTAAGAGCACCTAACTGATCAGTCATATTGTCTCCTTATTAGTTTCTAAAACCCTATAAAATTAATAAAGGTGTGACAAATAAAACAATCCTTTAAAACTCAATACAGACGGTGAGTTTTGAAAAAAGAATCAACTTTAGATTGTGGTATTAAAATTTTAGATATGCTTTTTTTAAATCAACAAGAGGATGTTTAGGAGACATTTGAAATTTTACAAGTAGTTCTCTTGCAATCATATCTCTATCCTGTTGATTTTCTGGTAGCTTGAAGGATTTTGGAATTGTTACCCAACCATTTGCATTTCTGCAAAAAACTGCTGGTCTTCCTTCTTCGTAACCCATGTGTACATCCTCTAACCAATTAAGGTCATCCCATCCCATAGCTTCTACATATTTCTTTAGAAATGGTGTAATCTTTTTATAATCTGGAAGTAAATTTACGTCGTATCTATAACCGATATGTTGACCTATCATTTTTTCTCTAGCTGTTTCCTTAAAGGTACCAAGCTTCATTTTTTTTTCTTTTTTTGATTTAGTCTTAGTTTTTTTCTTAGCCATAGTTATCTTTATATTTTATGATAGTTATCAACACCAACAGTATAGTTAGTTCCAGCCAAAGGAACTTTCGCTAATGCAGATGCCTCTGATGTTAGTGCAGCTAAATCTTCAGGCTCGAGAGAATGAATGTTAGTTTTTCCACATGCACGTGCTAAAAGTTGTGCTTCTAAAGTCATTGAATGTAAATAATTATAAACTCTTAATGCCGCATCGTCAGGATTTAATCTAGCTCTTAATTTTGGATCTTGTGTCGCTACACCCACAGGACATCTTCCAGTATGGCAATGATAACATTCTCCTGCTTTTACTCCCATTTCTTTTTCAAAATTAGCTTCGGGAATATCTTTGTTACAATTTAAGGCAATCATCGATCCAGTACCAATCGCAATTGCATCGGCACCTAATGCTAAGGCTTTTGCCATATCAGCACCATCTCTTACACCACCTGCATAAATTAAAGTTACTTTTCCAGTTTTTCCTACATCATCTAAAGCTCTTCTAGCTTCTCGTATAGCAGCAATACCTGGAATACCAGTGTTTGCTGCTGCAATATGGGGACCTGCTCCTGTTGACCCTTCCATACCATCTAGGTAAATAGAGTCCGGATCACATTTGGCTGCCATACGAACATCATCATAAACTTTAGATGCACCAAGTTTTAATTGAATAGGTACTCTGTTTTTAGTCAATTGTCTTAACTCTTCAACTTTCAATGCTAAATCGTCTGGACCAAGCCAGTCAGGATGCCTTGCGGGAGATCTTTGGTCAATTCCAGAAGGTAATGACCTCATTTCAGCAACTTGATCAGTAACTTTTTGACCCATTAAGTGTCCACCCATTCCTACTTTTTGACCTTGTCCAATAAATACTTCTATTCCATCTGCAAGTTGTGCGTGATGTGGATTAAATCCATATCTAGATTGAATACATTGGTAAAACCATTTTTCTGAATACCTTCTTTCATCAGGTATCATTCCTCCCTCACCAGAACATGTTGCGCTACCTGCCATTGTAGCTCCTCTTGCTAAAGCAGTTTTTGCCTCATAAGAAAGTGCTCCAAAACTCATACCAGTAATGTAGACAGGAATATCTAATTCAATTGGATTTTCACATCTAGGTCCAATTACAGTTTTAGTCTCACACTTTTCTCTATAACCTTCGATAACAAATCTCGTAAGTGTTCCTGGTAAAAAAACTAAGTCATCAAATGTAGGAATCTTTTTCATTAACGCCATTCCTCTCATTCTGTATCTTCCTAATTGTGATTTAATATGAATGTCGTCTATAACTTCTGGAGTGAAAATAGCATTATGTCCTAATAAACTTTTATTTCTTTTTCCCTCTTCATGTGCATAAACATCTGCTTTACCACCAACGCCTTTACCATTTGATTTTTTTTTATTTTTTTTCTTTGCCATTAAATTGCTCCTTTTTTCTCAGTAGGTTCTAAATTGTCATAGTTCCAAAGTTTTTTACCTGCTACTATTTTTTTCATTTTACTAACATCAAAATTCTCACCAATTTCTGCAACCTTAAGTTTTCTTTTTAACCAGTCTTGATCATTCTTGGTTAATTCAGAATCTACTGCATCACTACCATATGAGCCTATTTCTCCACCTATGAAAATTGTCCCATCATACATAGAGTCACCTAAATTAATTCCTACGTCACCTAATATTATAATTCTTCCTCTTTGCATCATAAAACCTGTAAATGCACCAGCGTCTCCACCAATAATAATAGTTCCACCTTTCATATCGATGCCTGTTCTAGCTCCCACACTACCTTTGCAGATTAAATCACCACCACGTATTGCAGCACCAAAGCATGAACCAGCATTTTTTTCAATTACCACTTTTCCTGCCATCAAATTTTCTGCACATGACCATCCAACTCTACCATTTATTCTAACAATTGGTCCATCACATGATCCCATTCCAAAATAGCCTAAGCTTCCTTCAAAAATTAAATTCAATTTATTTAAGATACCCACTCCTAAGCTATGTTTACCTTGAGGATTTTTAATCACTATTGTTCCAAAACCTTGGCTCATTAAATTATCAATTTCTTTGTTTGCTTCTGCTGCTGTCATATCTTTTACATCAAGATCTGTTCTTTTATTAAAATCTACATCATAGGTTCCAAAGTAATAAAAATTTTCAGCTTCATCAGGATTAAAAAATTTTTGTTGGGTTCGGCCTGTTAAAACTTCAGTATGCATGCCCATTGCCTGAGCTTTTGTTTTCTTCTCTGTATTTTTTAAATTTGCCATACTTTAACCTCTCCATCGAATGGATCATATGTATCAATTTCTTGCGGTAAAATTGATCTAATTGCTATTTCTTCGGACCCCATAGCTACTAGATCATCTGACTCATAAAGAACCAATGGTTTTGCAGCCATCGTATCTTTTGCCATACCCAATGAATCTTTTGTTGCTACAAAATAAGTAAAAACTCCATCTAAACCTGATAAAGACTCCTTCATTCCCTCTTCTAGCGAAGCACCATCTCTCATTTTTTCTGCTAAATAAACGGCAATTAACTCTGAGTCACATTCTGACATAAATCTCATACCTTTATTTTCCAAAGCTCTTCTATTATTCCAGTAATTTGTAAGTTGACCGTTATGAACAACAGATACATCGCTAAAAGGGTAACCCCAAAAAGGATGTGCAGATTTTATATCTACCCCAGACTCTGTTGCCATTCTTGCGTGACCTATCGCATGTGTTCCAACAAGTTCATCTAGATTGTATCGATCGCAAACCATTTTAGCATTTCCAAGATCTTTAATTACTTCTAAAGATTTCCCCATAGAAAGAATTTCTACACCTGGAATACTTTCAATTTTCTGTGAAAAATTTAATAAATCTTTCTTATTATAATCTATTTCATATCGTAGTGAGTAGGGTAGTATTCTTTCTTCCTTAAGAATTTTTGCACCTAGCTCTGAGAGATAATTATCTACAATTTTTTTTCTTTCATCATAAACAGATACGTCCTCAGTGACTGATGTACTTCCTTCTCCTACATTTTCACCTACTTTAAATCGCATGATGAAATTTTTACCATCAGTATCTCCATACAAAGCATAACCAGTTGAGTCTTCTCCTCTGTGTTTAAGAGCTTGCAACATTCCTTGAAGCTCATGACCTACTTTTGAAGATTTTCCTCTGTGTATTAATCCCGCAATTCCGCACATATATTTTTCTCTCTAATTTTTTAAGGTAGACAATCGAGATAGGTATCTAGATCCCATTGAGTTGTTGCACCTAAAAATTTTTCCCATTCGTCATTTTTATACCAATGAAATATTTTATACATTTCGTCTGGCATTGCTGATTGAATAACTTTATCAGCTGCTAACTGATCTAATGCTTCGCCCAGGCTTAAAGGTAATTTTTTAACATCTTTTCCAGCTTTTTGAGCTTCATAAATATTTCTAGACTCCGGTTTACCTGGATCAATTTTATTTGTTAAACCATCATCAAATGCTTTCAATAGACCCGCTCCCATCAAATAAGGATTATGCATTGAGTCTACAGATCTATATTCAAATCGTCCTGGAGCAGAAACTCTCAAGCCACAAGTTCTATTTTGATAACCCCAGTCTGCATAAACAGGTGCCCAAAATCCTTGATCCCACAATCTTCTGTAAGAATTAACAGTTGATGATCCGATTGCGGTAAGTGCTCCTAAATGTTTCATTACTCCACCAATAGACAATAAACCTACTTTACCAGGTAACTGAACATCTTTAGTGTCTGGCATAAAAGTATTAGTGCCACCTTCTACATAACTGAATACTTCATCCATTCCTGGAATAGATTTGTGACCTAATTTATTAATTTTATCTTTACCTCCTGTCCATAAAGACATATTAGTGTGACAACCACTTGCCGATACTCCCATAAACGGTTTTGTCATAAAGCAAGCAATTAAATTAAATTCCCTTGCTACTTGTGCACAAATTTGTCTATATGTTGATAATCTATCCGCATTTCTTAAAACATCATCGTACATCCAGTTTAATTCTAACTGTCCTGGAGCATCCTCATGATCTCCTTGAATCATATCAAAACCCATTGCTCTTGCGTATTCCATTACTTTCATAAAAACAGGTCTAAGAGATTCAAATTGATCAATATGATAACAGTAAGGTTTAGAAAATCCTTTGCCTGTGGGTGTACCATCTGGATTTTTTGTTAACCACATCATTTCTGGCTCAGTACCAACTCTTAACTGATAACCATGTTTTTTTTTAAATTCTTCGGCAATTATTCTTAAATTTCCCCTACAATCTGATGTTAAATGTCCTCCTGGATTTTCTCTTTCTTCCCTATTTCTAAAACAAGTAACAAATACTCTTCCAACTTTTTTATCCCAAGGTAATTGACAAAATGTTTCAGGATCTGGAATTCCTACGAGCTCTTTAGCTTCAGGTCCATATCCAATATAATTATTGTGTCTATCTAAAAATAAGTTTGCAGTAGCCCCATAAACTAATTGAAATCCTTTTTCACAAGTTCTTTCCCAGTGATCTGAAGGAATACCTTTGCCAACAACTCTTCCTGTAACTGATATGAATTGAAAAAAAATATATTCGATACCAAGCTCATTAATTTTTGCTCTAACCTGCTTTACAAGTTTATCTCTACCAGGTTTTTTAACGTGTTTTTCTAGGTCAGTCATATGTCTCCTTAAGAATTTTTAGATTAAAAAGGTAACTGAAAAAAAAACCTATGTCTACTTAGATAAGTTAGCTCCAAGGAAATGGACTGTTCGAAGTAGGGTGCAACTCACCCTTCTCGTAGCGGTTGAATCTAAATGGCTTTAATAAATCACTCTCTTGACCTAAAATTTCTTTTGCAACAAGTTCTCCGACGCCAATCATTTTATAACCGTGATTAGCATCTGCTATCATATAAACATTGTCTAAAAATCTATCAAAAATTGGAAAAGAATCTGGAGTCATACATCCAAGTCCACCAGAAGGTCCTTTTCTATATAAATCAGACTTTCCCTCAAATCTTTTTTGACAATGCGCTAAGGCTGAACACCACATATCATTGAATGCTTCAGTTGTTTGATATTCTGGAGACTTTATTCCATAAGGGTCTACATTTACCTCATCGAAATGTTTATCCACTATATAAGGTGATGTGCCTCCTTGAACACCTAAACCTTCTATATCTGGCTTGTAATAAATTCCCCAAATTTTATCAGTAATTAAGTTTTTTGTTTTATCAGAATATAATGGAGCAGTAGAGTCCACATGAATTACAGGAGGTTGTTTGCCGTCATTTGTTTTTAAAAAGTCTGGTTCTACTCCAATAACTCCCTCTTGTAACATCCAATATTTCCACATATCAGTCTCATGAAATCTTCCACCTTCATCTTTTATCCATGCAGTTTTTGGAAGTTCAAGCATGTTCCAAAAGTCTCTTACCCATGGTCCTGCACCCACAACTACTTGTTCACATTCTATTGAACCCCTGTTAGTTTCAACTCCTGTTACTGCTTTACTGTTGCTGCCTCTTTTAAATCCGGTAACTTTAATTCCTTTAATAATCTCAACTCCATTTAATACTGATTTTTTTTCAAGAGCTTTAATCGAATCTTTGTTAAATGCATACCCTCCCTTTTTTTCATGAAGTACAGATGTTATCCCTAGTGCTTGCCAATCATCAAACATACCCTTCATGTATTTCATGCAATCTTTTTCACCTTCAATGAATTCTGATTCGTAACCTATCGCTTTTTGTTGCTCATAAATCGTTGAAACATCCTTATGCATTACTTCTGGTGATATTTGCAAATATCCAACTGCATTGTATTTAAATGCTTTTGGATCACTTTCCCAAACCGAGACTGAATGAGCCATTAATTCTCTCATCGCTGGCTGAAAGTAATTATTTCTAACTACTCCACACGCAATTCCACTTGCTCCTGCAGCTGTATCGTCTTTTTCTAATACTACTATATCGCCAGGATTTTTATATGTTTCTGAAAGTTTCCAAGCAGTACTCAATCCATGAATTCCTCCACCAATTATTACTACTTTAGCTTTTGTCGGTAATGACATGTTGTGAACTTTATTTTTAGTGAAAGTTAAATATATAATTTTTTATATATATAAAAAATATAAGTAATAATTATATTGATATAAATATTTACTCAGAAACTTAGATTTTTCAAGGTTTGAAGATATAGATTAAATTCATCAATAAAAGATTTACTTGGTCTTATAAATTTTTTTCTTTGATCATTTAAGGCTTTTTCTAAATAAAAGAATCCTTTTTCACAAGCCTCATTAATCATTAGAGCTGATTTAGGTCTGGATGTTTTAAATAATTTGGTTTTCAATTCCTCAACTGTTAAATGTTCTTCATATTTAAATGCATGCATTACTAGCAACATCATATGATAATGAGATGGTGATTTTCTAAAAAAGTAATTACTAGACATGTGAGATAGTTTCATTTGATCTTCCCAAAACTCTAATAAATCTTTAGTAGTTTTAGTCATTTAAGACCTGACCCTAGTTTTTTTCGGGTCAAAATGTGGAAAAGGAACTACCTTGGCTGAAATTCTTTTTTGGTGACCATCAATTTTACCAACTTCTACTTCTGTTCCTACTTCAGAATATTGACTATCAATTCTACATAAAGCAATGTTTTTATCTAATTTAGTTGATAAACATCCACTTGTAATAATGCCAATTTGTGATCTTCCAAAATGAACACAATCTCCATGACCAGAAGGCTCTTTACCAATTAACTCCAACCCTACTAATTTTTTTTGTGGATTTTCCTTTCTTTCTATAAGAATCTTTTTACCTATAAAATCTTCCTCTTTGGATTTAAGAGGTACTGCAAAACCAATTCCAGCTTCAAATGGATCTTGCTGGCCATCAAATTCATTTCCAAATAAAACTAATCCAGCTTCTATCCTTAATTTATCTAATGCTGCAAATCCAGCGGGAATCAATCCTTCATCTTTTCCAGCTTCCATTAGTTTGTCCCAAATTTTTGGAGCATCTTTTGGATGACACCAAACCTCATATCCTAACTCACCTGTGTATCCAGTTCTTGAAACAATTAAAGGAATGCCTTGAAGTTCTTCTAGCCTACAAATTGTAAATCTGAACCATTCTAATTCACTAATGGAGGGTTGAGTTGGAGGTGAAAATATTAATTTTTTTAAAATTTCTCTACTTTTTGGTCCTTGAACAGATACGTTGCTAATTTGGTCAGTTGAATTTTTGATACTTACTTTAAAGTTCATTTTTTTTGCCACTTTTTTCAACCATTCACCAGCATATTCATCCCCACAAATCCACCTAAATCCTGTTTCATTTAATCTAAAAAGTGTACCATCGTCAAACATCATTCCGTTTTCATAACACATTGCTGAATAAACAACTTGGCCTACAGATAATTTTTTAACATTTCTAGTTAAAGAAAAATTCATTAATTCTTCTGCATCTGGCCCAATTATTTCAAATTTTCTTAAAGAGGAAAGGTCAATTAAAACAGCATTTTCTCTACATGCATTATATTCTTCAACTACTCCATGTTTAGTATAATCATTAGGTAGCCAAAAACCTCTAGCATCAATAAAGTTTCTAGTTAACTTTGATGTTTTTTCATAAAAACCAGAATTTCTAGTTAATTTTTTTTCTGAGTCAGTTTTCATTCTAAATGCGAAAGATTTTGAAAATTGTTTTTTTTTATCATAAGTTCTAACAAAAATATCAGTTGGATTCCATGAATTACATGGATCTATGTCACTTGGACAAGCTGTAGTACCTATTGTTAAATCTTTAAGAGCTCTAAACATTACATAATCCCCAGGTCTAGCATAAGACTCATCAGAGATAACAGAGTTAGATCCAGTTGCTGAAGTGTTAAAAAACAGATTTATAGCATGCCAACCTTTTTGTTTTTGTACTCCATATTTATTCATCGAATTTGTTAAATTGTCTGAACAATTAGGATGGCCAAAATAACCAGCGTCTTCATAATATTTTGATGTACAAGCTAAATTGAAAGTATCGTGCTTTCCCACTGTATCTCTTATTACTTCAACTAATGGTTCATGGTCTGTATCATAAAATTTCGAAAATAAACCTGGTCCAGGAAATGTATTGCCCATGAATGTTCTTGTAGTTTGCCAATCCAGACCTTTTTCAATTCCTTTATCAAGTTTTCTTGTATCAAACGCTACAAAGTCGGAACACTGTCTTCCGGCAGGACTAATGATTTGAATATAGTCACCTTCTTTAACCTGATATGAAATACAAGTTTGTCTATTAATATTTTGTTCATAATTAGGGTCATATACTGGGTCAGGAATTATAGATAATTCTTTATCGGTATTAATTTTGTTTCTTTTAATGAAAATTGTTAAATCGCCTGAGGGGTTTTGATCACTAACTAACATTTTATTATTAGGTGCTGCAAATATTGAATAACACTTATCTTTAGATTTCAATTTTATCTTTTCACCACTTGGAGCATCTTTATCAAAGACTACAGAAGATTTTGATTTTTCTATATCTAAATTTCTTTTTTTTAATTGATAGTTTGTGATTAGAGTACTTTCATCTTTATTTTTTAAAATTTCTTTAATTAAATTAAATTTGTTATTTTCTTTTAGACCCAAAATTCCTAATTCAGATTTACCCTCCTTATTAAAACAAGTTATTTCACAAATTTGGTTTCCTTCATCATTAATAACTTCGATTTCATCATCTGGATAAATTTGAAGACCAGTTAAACCTCCTGCATTAAGCACATGTCTTTCAACCCCAGGTGGTAATACATTTAATCCTGGTTCTTTAATATCTAGAGTTGTTTGCGACATTTTTTTAATTTAAATCAATATTATATAAATATCTAGGTGTTGACTATCATTTTACTTAGGCTCATACTACTGGACTTAATATTAAGAAAGGGGAAAAAATGCGAAAATTAATATCTATATTATCAGCAGTGATAATCTCTGTAGTAAGTTTTGCAGGGTTATCTAATGCAGATAGTAAAAAACCTATCGTTATTCCAACCCATAACTGGTCTAGCCAGATTGTTATGGCCTACGTAATAGGTGGAATAATGGAAGACATGGGAAATAACGTAAAATACGTTAATGCTGACTCTCAAGCAGTTTATGAGTCAATCAGAATTGGTGACGTTTCTATATCTCACGAGGTATGGGAATCTGCTTTTGGTAAATCATTTACAACGGCATTAGACAAAGGTGGTTTATTAGACTGGGGTGATCATGAGGCTAGAACTCTAGAAGATATGGGCTATCCAAACTGGGTTGCTGAAAAGGGTTTATGCCCTGGACTACCAGACTGGACTGCTTTAAAAAATCCTGACTGTGCTAAAAACTTTACAACACCTGACTCTCCAGATGGAAAAGGAAGAATGTTGGAAGGTCCACAAACTTGGCATGGTGACCTCATCCCTCAAAGAGTTGATGCTTTAGGTTTAGGAGATCTTTGGTGGGTTAAATTTGCTGGAAGTGCAGACGCACTATGGGCAGAATTGTCTGCAGCTGAAAAAGAAGGAAGAGGAACAATCATCTTTAACTGGACACCAAACTTTACAGATGGTGCTGGTTTTACATTTATAGACTTTCCTCCATATACAGCTGGTTGTAGACCAGAAGATGGTGGAGATGGAAAATGTGGATCTCCAGATGGATATTTGAAAAAGGCAGTTAATGCTGACTTTCCAAAAACTCATCCAGATGCAGCAGCTATGTTTAAAAAACTTTCTTTTACAACAAGTCAAATTGGTGCAATGGCAGCTTTAGTTGATGTTGACAAAATGACTCACGAAGATGCAGCGAAAGCATGGTTAAAAAAGAATAAGAAAGTTTGGAAAGCTTTTACTAAATAAAGTTTAAAGGCTTTATAATCTTTAAATCTCTCCCAACAATGTTGGGGGAGATTTTTTTTTAAGATAAAATTAAATGATTAAATATTTTTTTTATTTACTGATAAGTTTATTATTTTTTAATCAAACTTTTGCTCAAGATGTAAGTATAAAAGAAAATATTGATCTAGAGTTTTTTTGTGATCTAGAAAAAAAAATAATCAAGAACTCAGAATATAACTATCAAACTTTTTTAGCTAAAGATTTAAAAAAAAAAAATTTAGATAAATTTCAAATTTTATCGGAAAAACCAAAGACACTTTTTATAAAAGGTTTATCATCATTTCTTTCGGAGTCATCAAAATTAAGTGTCAAAATTGTAAATAAGGATGTAGTTTTATTTAAAGCAATTGATCAAAGAAATAATTATTCAGAGTCAGGTATTATCACAAGAAAAACAGGAGAACTAATTCATGAAATCACTAAAAATATTAAAAGTGAAAATTCTGAAAAATATATCTCAATTTATTCATGCAAAAAATATGACAAAAAAGTATAATTTTTTTTTAAATTATTTTGTGTAAAATATTATTATGAAAAAATATTTCTTAAGCATAATTTTAAGCTTATTAATTTCATCAATTGCATTAGCAAGAAGCACAGGATGTAAAGAAGGAAATTGTGAAAATGGTTTTGGTAAATGGGTTTATACAGATAAAACTACTTACGAAGGAGAATGGGTAGACACAAAAAAAAATGGTCAAGGAGTTGAAACATGGCCTAATGGGTACATTTATAAAGGTGAATTCAAAAACAGTGAGTGGAGTGGAATAGGTGTTTTAACTTTTCCTGATGGCTCAACTTACGAAGGAGAATGGGTTAAAGGATTTATGAATGGTAAAGGCACTTTTACTTCATCAGATAGAACCCAGAAATCTGGCACATGGAAAAATGGAAAATTACAAGAATAAATGTCAAAAGAAAATTATATAAATAAAATTAAGGAATTACCAGAAACTATAAAACAGTTTGGTGGTTTAGTAATGATACTCTTAATAATAATTTCTTGTTTTTTTGTTTTAAATATAAAGTTTGGTGGAGGAGATGAGCTAGTAAGAAAGATGAAATTAGAAGAGGAAAGAATTGCCAAAGAAAAAAAATTAAGTGAATTAATTTCAAAACTACCATCTGGAATTTTGGTAACTTTTGATGGTACAGATCATTATAAATTAACAGATGAAGTATATGAACAAGTCTGTAAGGCAACAAAACTAATTCCTCAACGGGCAATTATGGGAGCAAATTTTTTAAATTTCAGAGCTCATGAAATTTACACAATCAATGGAAATAAAATTGATGAAACTTTTGTTAAATGGGATGTTGAAAAAAATAAATGTTTTGCTGGCTTTACTGTAAGTGGAGATAACGTTGGGGTTAATGAGTCGATAACTGTTAGCGGAGAAGCATTAAGTTTTTTGAGCACAGGAATTGATACTAGAGTTTATTTTATTAAAAACTTTTAAGGGGGAAAATAAAAATATTATGGATTTAATTTTATCTTAATTTCATATAACTTAATCAATAATTTATGTCTGAGCCAGTAATCAAATGTGAAAATGTTTATAAAATTTTTGGAGCAAATGCTCAAAAAATGCTTCAAGACTCAAATGGTAATGTTGATGCTAAAACCTTTCAAGAAAATGGTTGCATTGTTGGGGTGAACAATGCTTCTTTTGAAGTTTCAAAAGGAGAGATGTTGGTTGTTATGGGCTTATCTGGTTCAGGTAAATCAACTTTATTAAGATGTATCTCACGTTTAACAGATGCAACAGGCGGTAAAATCTTCATAGAGGGTCAGGACTTGTTACAACTAAATAATAAAGATCTAATAAATCTTAGAAGAAATAAAATGGGAATGGTTTTTCAAAGCTTTGCTTTGCTCCCACACAAAACTGTTGTTGAGAATATAGCTTTTCCACTTCAGATCAAAGGAATTAAGACTGAAGACAGCATTAGTAAAGCAATGGATATGGTTAAACTAGTTGGTCTTGACGGTAGAGAAAACTATTTTCCTAGAGAACTTTCAGGAGGACAACAACAAAGAGTAGGTATTGCAAGATCTTTAGCGGTTGAGCCTGATATTTGGTTTTTAGATGAGCCTTTTTCAGCTTTGGATCCATTAATTAGAAAAGAGATGCAAGACGAGTTTTTAAGACTTCAAGACAAGTTACAAAAAACAATTATGTTTATTACACATGATTTTGATGAGGCTTTAAAACTTGCTGACAGAATTGCAATTATGAAAGACGGTATAATTGAGCAATTAGATACACCTGCCAATATTGTTTTAAAACCAGCTACGGAATATGTCAGAAAATTTACTGAAGAAGTACCAAGAGAAAAAGTTTTATTGATTAAGGATGTCATGGAGTCATCCAAAGATAATTTAGGTGACTTAAAAGTCTCAAAAGATGAAATCATAGAGAGTGTTGCAGAAAAAATTCTTACGCAAGAAAAACCAGTTGCTGTAATTAATGAAAACAATGAAATAATAGGCTCTATTAATCCAACCAAAATTATCAATACAGTTTTTGGAGGAAGAAAAAATAATAATTAAATTATGGAGCTTTTAAAAAAATATCCAAAAACTTTTCAATGGTTATTCTTATTAATTGTTTTCTTTACTTTATGTTTTGCAATTGATGTTCCTGAAACATATAAGTTTATTAGGGGACAAGCAGAATTTATAAAAGACCCAAATCAAAGTAGTTATATATTTTTAGGTAAAGAAGTTAGATATTATGCTTTTGATGTCTTCTGGAGATTGCCCCCATTGCTAGGATGGTTACCTATTTGGATAAATGATTCATTATTTTTCCTAATGAATGAATGGATGCCCATTGAAGTTTGGAATGAAGATACTCAGGAATTCAAATCTAGACCATTAGTTCTACAAATAAGTAGAAATTTAACTGCCTTTATGACTTTTTTAATAGAATTAATAAGAGAGATATTATTAGGAGGTCTTGAAACTATAGTGGCATTTACTAGTTGGGATTGGATAGACAAAAACCCATGGGCTGAACTTCCCGGATTACCCTGGACTATTGTTGCAGCAGGTGCAGCATTGCTTTCTTATAAGCTAAGCGGTAAGGGTCTAGCTTTGTTTGCAGGCTTAACTATGGTTTACATTTCTGTGTTTGGTCAATGGAAACCTTCTATGCAAACTCTTTCATTTATATTAGTTGCTGCCCCATTATCATTTTTTTTTGGATTAGGACTGGGGATAGCAGCTTTTAAAAGTAAACGTGTAGAAAAAGCTTTATATCCAATATTGCTAGTGATGCAAACAATGCCACAATACGCTGTATTAGTTCCTGCATTAGTTCTTTTTGGAGTAGGTGACCATGCTGCTGTAATTATTACTATGGTTGTAGCTATACCACCGATGATATTATTAACTCTATTAGGTCTAAGAGCAGTGCCCCCAGAGGTTATTGAAGCAGGCAGGATGAGTGGATGTAATAATTTTCAATTAATGTTTAAAGTATTAATTCCAACTGCTAGGAGAGATATTTTAATTGGAGTTAATCAAGTCATCATGGTGTGTTTTTCAATGGCGGTTATTTCAGCTTTTATTGGAGCAAAAGGTTTAGGATTCAATCTATTATTAGCACTAAACCAATTAAATATTGGATTAGCCTTGGAGGCGGGCTTATGTATAAGTTTAATTGCAATTCTTTTAGATAAAATGTCTTTAGCGTGGGCAAATAAACAAACAGATTATTTTGGTAATCTTACCTTCTATCAAAGAAACAAAAATCTTTTATTTTTTGTTTTTATATTTATCATTGGAATAACATTAGCCTATATTGGAACTTTTTTATTCAAAGATACTTTTAATTATTTATTTGAAATTCCACATAACAAAGGGATATCAACTGCTGATTTTTGGAATAAAGGAGTAGATTGGATTTTTGACACTTTCTTTGTATATATCAAGGCATTCAACACATGGTTGATACAAGATGTACTTCAGCCAATGAGAGCACTATATTTAAGAATGCCTGCAATCGCTACAATAGTTTTGGTTGTTGGTGCGGGATATTTGATTGGTGGCTTACGTTCAGCATTGGTAGTTTGTGCTTTAACATTATTTATTGCATTTAGCCCTTGGTGGGATAGAGCTTTAGTCACGGCATATATGGCAACTTTTGGAGTTATAGTTTCTTGTATCATTGGATTTACCGTAGGAACTTTATGTTTTCAAAATAAACATTCAGCAAACTTTATGTTGGGCGTTTGTGATATTTTTCAAACGTTTCCGTCTTTTGTGTATTTAATTCCAGTAATGATGTTATTTGGCATAACAGACACATCTGTACTTATTGCAGTTATAGTTTATGCAACGATACCTGCTACAAGATATACAATTGAAGGACTAAGAAGTGTTCCAGCTGGTCTACATGATGCAGCAACAATGTCGGGTGTAAATAAATTTCAAAGATTGACTAAAATCGAATTTCCTTTAGCATTTCCACATATGATGCTTGGTATAAATCAAACGATTGTATTTGCTTTATTCATGGTAATTATTGGGGCGTTTATTGGAACAGAAGATCTAGGTCAATATATATTAAAAGCATTATCAGATAAAAAAGGTGCTGGAATTGGATTAACACTTGGTATCTGTGTAGCTTTCATAGCTTTAATATTTGATAATTTGATTAGAGCTTATGTTCAAAAAAGAAAAAAACACCTAGGTATCGATTAATCTAAGATTATTTATCTAAAAAAGTTTTTGAAGAATCATCCATAGCAGTTGCCCATGGCGTATGATGAATAGGAGCAACAGAACCAGTTACTGGAGATGAAAAAGATTTATTTCTGTAAGTTGAAATATTCTCAACTTTATGATGTTCCCACTCTTTAAAGTGTTTTCTTATTAACTCAAAATCAATTTTTGGATAATCAGACATTTCATGAAGCTCTTTTGTATACTCTGTTTGAAAATCAATCATTTGATCTGGGTTTTCTAGCTTTTCTTCAATTGCAACCCATTTATTAATATCTTTTTCAACTTCACCATTACCAGGTATTTTGATCTTATTCATAATTACATCTCTTGCATACCAAGCTTGGCAATCAAACATATTAAATGTATGGAATTGATCTTGCATACCAAGGTATAAAAGTTTGTGATTATCTTGCCAAACCACTCCTTTATATAATTTTGGTGGATATAACCGGTTTCTAGTTTTTAATTGTAAATTTTCTTCTAAAAAAGGAAAATGATGAAGATAACCAGTACATAAAATTACAACATCAGCTTCTTGTTCGGTTCCATCTTTGAATATTGCTTTTTTTCCTTCTAATTTATCTAGATAATGAACTTCTTTCATGCTAACAGGCCATTTAAATCCCATAGGGTTATGTCGATAACCAATGGTAACGCTTTTGGCTCCGTATTTATTACACTGAAGCGCAATGTCTTCTGCTGAGTAACTACTTCCTAGCACTATTACATTTTTATTTCTAAATTCCTCAGCATCTCTAAAATCATGAGAATGCATTATTCTTCCTGGGAATGTATCCATCCCTTTGTATTCTGGAATAAATGGAACTGAAAAATGACCTGATGAGACAACAACAAAATCAAAATTATCTTTTAATATTTTATTATTAACTTTATCTTGATAACTAAGCTCAAATTTGTCACTCTTAAAAACAGTATTTATAACTCTGGTATTAAATTTAATCTTTTTTTTTAAATTTCCTTTACTTACTCTTCCAATAATATAGTTGTATAAAACTTCTCTAGGTGGAAAGGATGGTATTGGCTTTCCAAAATGTTCATCAAAAGAATAATCTGCAAATTCTAAACATTCTTTTGGTCCATTTGACCAAAGATATCTATACATGCTGTTAGGTACAGGATCTCCGTATTGATCGGATCCTGTTCGCCAACTATAATTCCATAAACCACCCCAATCATCTTGCTTTTCAAAACAAACAACTTCAGGGATTTTTTCACCATTTTTTTCTGCTAATTCAAAAGACCTTAACATTGATAGTCCACAAGGTCCTGCACCAATAATTGCTACTTTTGTCATTAATCTAATAAATAAAATAATTATTTCTGTATTTTACTAACAAAATGATGACAATTACAATAAAATAATTATTCGTTATGAAAAATATCTTAGTTATTGGTGGAGGTGCAATGGGTTCTGCATTTACAATCCCAAGTTTAGAAAATAAAAATAATGTGACAATTACTGAGCCTTATAGCAAAAGATTTATCAAAGATTTATCATCCAAAAAAAAATTTCACTCTGCTCTTAAAATAAAATTACCAAAACAATTAAAATTTAGAAAATTTTCCAAAAATTTATTAAAAGAAAATTTTGACTTAATAGTAATAGCACTAAGTCTTCCAGGTGTTGATTTTATTGGCAAAGAATTAAAAGATTTAAGAATTAAAACACCAATTTTGGTTTTGACTAAAGGATTAAAATTTGAGAAAAAAAAGAATAAGATTTTAACAATTTCAGAGCAGCTGCAAAAAAACTATAATTTAAAAAATATTTCAGTCTTAAAAGGACCTTGTCTGGCAAAGGAATTAGCCAGAAAAAATCAAACTAGTGTAATTATCGCAAATAAAAATATCGATATTGCAAAATCTATAGGAAGAAAAATTTCTACAAAATATTATTTAACAGAATACTCCAAAGACGTTGTCGGAGTAGAAGTGTGTTCAGCAATAAAGAACATATATTCAATGATAATTGGAGCTGGTCAAAGCCTCAATTCTTCATCAAATCTATTTCAAAAAGCAGTTCTTGAAATGAGATATTTAAATAAATATTTTAAAGGTAAAGATGAAACAATCTTAGGGCTTGCTGGGGTGGGTGACTTATATGTTAGTGCTGCTGGTGGAAGAAATAGTAAGATGGGTAGTTTCTTGGGAAAAGGATTTACATTTAAAACTGCAAAAAAAAGATTTATGCTCAAAGAAACTGTTGAAGGTGAAGAACTTGCGAGGGAGATCGCACCATTTATATTGAAAAAAATTGATAGGAAGAAAATTCCATTAATGATTAATTTACTTAAAACAATTAAAGAAAATAAAAAACTTAGGATAAAAGTTTAAAATAGACCTTCTATATCACCATCTCTATTTAGTTTAATGGAGTTAGCTGCTGGCACTCTAGGAAGACCTGGCATTGTCATGATTGCTCCACATACTACAACAATAAATTCTGCACCAGAAGAGAGTCTTATTTCCCTAATTGGTAATGAATGCCCTGTCGGAGCACCTTTTAGACTTGGATCTGTAGAGAAACTATATTGAGTTTTCGCAACACATATAGGTAATTCACCATAGCCAGCTTTTTCAAAGTTTTTTAATTGATCTCTGATTTTAGTATCTGCGATAACTTCATCTGCTCTATAAATTTCTTTTGCTATTGTTTCTATTTTTTTGAAAAGCGGAGTTTTACTTTCATATAAAAATTTAAATTTAGATGTATTCTTCTCACATAAATCTGTTACATGATTAGCTAAATCTTTTGTTCCCTCACCACCATTGGCCCAATGCTTACAAATACTTGCTTTAACCCCTAGCTTTTTACAAAACTCAACTAAAGCATTTACCTCTTTGTCAGTGTCTTTTATAAAGTGATTTATAGCTACTGCTACAGGTAAACCAAATTTTTTTACATTCTCAATATGTCTTTCAAGATTTATTAATCCTTTTTTTAGTGCATCTACATTCTCATTTTTCAAATCATCTTTTGCAACACCACCATGCATCTTTAAGGCTCTTATAGTTGCAACTATAACAACGCAACTTGGTTTTAAATTTGATTTCCTACATTTGATGTCTAAAAATTTTTCAGCTCCTAAATCTGCTCCAAAACCTGCTTCTGTAACAACATAATCAGCAAGTTTTAATCCAGCTTTAGTTGCAATTACAGAATTACATCCATGAGCAATGTTTGCAAATGGTCCACCATGAATTATTGCAGGATTATTTTCCAGTGTTTGTGTAATATTAGGTCTGATTGCCTCTTTAAGCAGAACAGTCATTGGTCCATGAGCATTTAAATCTTTCGCATAGATTGGTTTTTTTTCTCGGGTGTATGCTACTGTAATATTTCCAATCCTTTTTTCTAAATCTTCAAGATTATTAGCAAGACAAAAGATTGCCATTATCTCAGAAGCAACTGTAATATCAAAACCATCTTCTCTTGGAAAACCATTAGCAACACCGCCAAGATTAATATTAATTGATCTTAGAGCTCTGTCGTTCATATCCATAACTCTTTTCCAAACAATTCTTCTGACATCAATGTTTAATTTATTTCCCCAGTAGATATGATTATCAATTAATGCCGACAAAAGATTATGAGCAGATGTTATTGCATGAAAATCTCCAGTGAAGTGAAGATTAATTTGCTCCATTGGAACAACTTGCGCATATCCTCCTCCTGCAGCACCACCTTTCATTCCAAAGGATGGACCTAAACTTGGCTCTCTTAAGCACACAATAGATTTTTTTCCAATTTTATTTAGTCCGTCGTTTAATCCTACAGAAGTGGTTGTTTTACCTTCACCAGCTGGAGTAGGAGTTATTGCTGTAACCAAAATTAATTTACCATCTGGCTTATTTTTTAATGTATTTAAGTATTCCAAGTTTACTTTTGCAATATGTCTACCCATTGGGCTAAAAGCTGAACTTTCATCTGGAACATTTACTTTTGCTAAAATTTCCTTAATTGGAAGCATTTTTGCTTCACGAGCAATTTGAATATCTGATTTTATGTCGCTCATCGAATTTTATAAAAAATATAAAAAAATTGGTCGATTAGTATCTCTTTTTAGTGCCTTTGGAAATATCTAAAAATTATATATAAAAAAAATATGAACTATTTATACTCATTATTATAAAATTTAATCATGCAAAAATATTCAGTTTTTAGTCTTGTTAAGAATGCCTTTTCAAATCACGAAAATTGGGACTTAGCTTGGAAAGACCCAACTCCGAAGAAAGAGTATGATGTTGTTATTATTGGTGGTGGTGGACATGGTTTAGCAACAGCATACTATTTAGCAAAAGAACACAATATCAATAATGTTGCTATAATCGAAAAAGGTTGGATCGGTGGAGGTAATGTTGGTCGAAACACTACAATAATTAGATCAAATTATATGCATGATGACAATGCATTATTCAGCGAATTTGGAATGGATCTTTGGAGAAGAATGAGTCAAGATTTAAATTACAATGTAATGTTTTCTCCAAGAGGAATAATAAATCTTGCTCACTCTGATGCACAAATGAATACATATGCTCGAAGAGGAAATTCTATGCGATTGAATGGAATCGATGCAGTTCTCTTAAATAGAGAACAGGTAAGAGAAATTATTCCTATGGCTGATTTTTCTGAGAATGTAAGATTTCCAATTTTTGGTGGTCTCATGCAGCCTAGTGCAGGTACAGCAAGACATGATGCGGTTGCTTGGGGTTATGCACGTCAAGCAGACTCTATGGGTGTAGATATAATTCAAAATTGTGAAGTGATTGGTTTTGATGTGTCTGCAGGAAAAATTAATGGGGTGAGAACTTCTCGAGGAGACATTAAAGCAAAAAAAAATTGGATTATGTGTTGCTGGTAGTACAAATATTTTAGCTGAAAAATTAAATATGACATTACCAATTGAGACTCATCTACTGCAAGCTTGTGTATCTGAGCCAGTGAAACCGGTTTTGGATAATGTGGTTACATTTGGTGCTGGTCATTTTTATATAAGTCAATCAGATAAAGGAGAAATGGTTATGGGTGGTGACTTAGATGGCTACAATAGTTATGCACAAAGAGGTAATCTTCCAACACTTCAACATGTTCTTACTGAAGGAATAGCAATGATGCCTTTCTTGAGTAAATTGAAAATGCTTAGAACTTGGGGTGGAATAATGGATATGTCTATGGATGGCTCACCAATAATAGACAAAACTCATATTGAAGGTTTATATTTAAATTGTGGTTGGTGCTATGGAGGATTTAAAGCAACTCCAGCATCTGGTTGGACATTTGCACACACGATTGCACAAGATAGAGTCCATGATTTAAATGCAGGTTATAGTTTAAATAGATTCAATACTGGTCACTTACTTGACGAAAAGGGGCTTGGTACAAAAACTTGGATTTCATAAATGCTCCATATAAAATGTCCACACTGTGGAATGAGATCTCAGAATGAATTTTCATATGGTGGCGATGCAACAGTCAAACGACCAGAATTAGGAAAAGAAATATCTGATCAAGATTGGAATAATTTTGTTTACAATAGAAAAAGTTTAAGGGGAAAACATTGGGAGTTATGGCAACACTTATCAGGTTGTAGGCAATGGATTAAAATTCAGAGAGATACAGCTACTCATGAAATTTTCAAAACTCTAAAAGCAAATGAAGAAATTTCATAATGACACAAAGTTTTAGAATAGAAAATGGTGGATTAATAAATAGAGATAAAAAGATCTCTTTTAAGTTTAATGGTAAAAATTTTTTTGGTTATGAAGGCGATACTCTTGCTTCTGCATTAATAGCTAATGGAGTTCATTTAATTGGTAGAAGCTTTAAATATCATAGACCAAGAGGTTTCTTTGGTGCAGGAGTCGATGAGCCGTATGCAATAGTTCAATTATATAGAAATGGTGAAACAGAACCAAATATAAAAGCTACTGAACAAGAACTTTTTCAGGGTCTAGAGGCAAAAAGTATTAATTGTTGGCCAAGTGTTAATTTTGACGTTGGAGCAATAAATAACCTTTTAAAAATGTTTCTTCCCGCAGGATTTTATTACAAGACTTTTATGTGGCCAAAAAGTTTTTGGTATAAAATTTATGAACCATTTATCAGAAAAGCCGCTGGGTTAGGCACTGCTTCTATTAAACACGATAAAGAAAGATATGAACATAAATATGAATATTGTGACCTGTTAATAACTGGCTCAGGTCCATCTGGCTTAGCAAGTGCGTACTCTGCTGCAAAAAATGGTGCAAAAGTTATACTTGCAGAAGATAAATCAAGATTTGGAGGAACTCTTTTAACAAGTGAAGTAAATATTGGCAATCAATCAGGTAAAGATTGGGCAGATAGTATTATCTCAGAACTTAAAGAAATGCCAAATGTTACTGTAAAAAACAGATCCCAAGTTTTTGGTTATTATGATCACAACATGTTAGTGATGTCTGAAAGAATAAGTGATCACTTACCAAAAACAAAAAAATTTCATCCAAAACAGAGACTTTGGTATATTAGAGCAAAAGAAGTTTTAATATCATCTGGATCAATAGAAAGGCCAATCGTATTTGGCAATAATGATACTCCAGGCGTAATGTTATCATCAGCTGCCAAAGAGTACATGAAAGTGTACGGGGTATTAGTTGGTAGAAAACCTCTAGTCTTTACAAATAACGATAGTGGCTATGAAACAGCAATTGAATTTAAAAAAAATGGAATAGATCCAATAATTTTAGATACTAGAAAAGAACCTCAATCAGAAATTATTGAAGAGGCGAAAAGTATGAATATTGATATTAAAAATTCATATGTGGTTGTGGCAGCTAAAGGATATAAAAAAGTAAAATCAGCTGATATAGCTAAAATCTCAGATGATAAAGAGGAACTTGGATTAATTGAAAATATAGACTGTGATTGTATTTGTGTCTCTGGTTTTTGGACGCCTACAATTCATTTAGCATCGCAATCTGGAAATAAAACAAAATTTAATGAAGATATTGATGCTTTTGTTCCTGGTATATCCAAACAAAATGAAAAAACTTTAGGTGCTGCAAATGGAATCTATACTTTAGAGGAGACTTTAATAGACTCCTTTGAAAAAGGGAATTTATTGTCAAAAAAAATTACAAATAATGATAATAAGATTTCTTTTCCAAATGTTGTTGAAAAAAAATCTACAGTCCATGATAAATTTTGGTGTGTACCGTTACCAAAGGGAAAGAATTACAAGCGTTTTTTAGACTTTCAAAATGATGTTGCAGTTTCAGACATAGAGATTGCTCTTAAAGAAGGATATAGATCTATTGAACATGTAAAAAGATATACTACTCTTGGTATGGCAACTGATCAAGGCAAAACAAGTAATCTTAACGGTTTACAATTGGTATCAAAAATTGAAAATAAAGTTGTGCCTTCAGTCGGGCACACAACTTTTAGACCACCATATTCACCGATTTCTATCGGAGCAATCGTTGGAAGAGAAGTTGGAAAACATTCGAAACCAACAAGAAAATCTCCAATGCATTCGTGGCATGAAAAAAATAATGCTGTTTTTGTAGATGCAGGTGTTTGGCTGAGACCTAGATATTATAAACGTGGAAATGAAAATTTATTTGAAGCATCAAAAAGAGAAGCAAAAAATGTAAGAAAAAATGTTGGGGTTTGTGATGTAACTACTTTAGGTAAAATCGACATAAAAGGACCTGACGCTGCTGAACTTTTAAATAGAGTCTATACAAATGCTTGGTTAAAACTGCCAGTTGGTAAAGCAAGATATGGCGTGATGCTTAGAGAAGATGGAATTGTTATGGACGATGGAACAACAACAAGAATATCAGAAAACCATTATCATATGACTACTACCACAGCTCAAGCTGCAAATGTTCTTTCTCATTTAGAGTATTATTTACAAATTGTTTGGCCAGAATTAAATGTAAATGTAGTTTCAACAACCGAGCAATGGGCAGGAGCTGCGATTGCTGGACCAAAATCAAGAGATGTGCTTAAAAAACTTTTTCCTCTTGTCGATGTATCAAATGAAGGACTTCCATTCATGGGTTATGTGGAAAGTGAATTATTTGGAGCAAAAGCTAGAATTTTTAGAATCTCATTCTCTGGCGAGCTTGCGTACGAAGTTAACGTTGAGTCAGATAATGGAAATTTTATGTGGGAAAAAATTTTAGAAGTTGGTGAAGAGTTTGAAATTCAACCATATGGAACAGAGGCATTATCCACTTTAAGAATTGAAATGGGACATGTCGCAGGTTCAGAGCTAGATGGAAGAACTATTCCATATGACAACTCGCTTGAAGGGTTAGTTAGCAAAAAGAAAGATTTTATTGGAAAAAGATCTTTATCAAGAAAAGCTTTCATAGCAGAAGATAGACAAAAAATTGTTGGTGTTGTTCCCTTAGATAAAAAAACTAGTATACCCGAAGGTTCTCATTTAGTTGAAGATTCTAGAGCGCCAATGCCAAATCCAAAAATAGGTTATATTTCTGCTTCATGTTGGAGTGTTGAATATGATAATCCATTTTCTCTAGCTATTCTTAAAGATGGAAAGAATATGATAGGAAAAAAATTATATGTAATGTCACCTTTAAAAAATAAGGTAATTCCAGTAGAAGTGGTATCTTCTCATTATGTCGACCCCAAAGGTGAGAGGGTGAGATCATGAGTTCAATATCAGCATTAGCAAATATCCATGCAAAAGGTCAATTTGGAGATTATGAGGGTAAAAATAAAAATGATATTTTAAGAATATCAGAAATAAAGGATTTGCTAATAATTCATATATCTCAATATAAAAATTCAAAAGTTTCATTAGAAAAAATTAATATTGATGATTTGAAATTTAAAGATGAGCCTCAAAAAGTAATCTGTAATAATGAGACAAGAATTTTATGGAATGGTCCAAAAAATTGGATTGTTATATCATCAAAAAAAGATTTACTTCAGACAATTATAAAAAATTTTACAGAAATTGATTTTGCTGTAACAGATTTATCTCACTCTAAAGCTATAATTGAAATTGAAGGAAAAGAAGTAAAAGAAGTTTTAAAAAAAGGGTGTCCTTTTAACTTTAATACTTTAGAAAAAAATAATTCTATAAATTCTACTTATAATGGAATATCTTTAATCATTGATATGCTCGAAGAAAACCCTGAAAAAATAAGATTATTTGCTCTAAGAAGTTTTGGTGAGACTCTATATCACTCAATTACTGACGCTTCATTAGAGTTTGGTTTTAACTCGATATAATTTGTTTTCACTCCCGCGTTGCAATATAAACACCTATAGAGGTTATTAAAAAACCCAAAAGATCTAAGTTAGTTAAACTTTCATTTAAAAAAAGCCAAGCCATAAATGCTGATGTGGCTGGGATTAAAAAAAATATTGAAACAGTTTTACTAGCTGAATTATTCTTAATTAGATACATCAGAATTGTAAAAGCACCAAATGAAACCAAAAATATTTGGTGACTCATCGCTATTACAAATGTTTGTGTGAAACTTATATATGGTTTTGCAAAAAAAATTATGATTACAATATGAAATATTACTCCACCTAGAGCTTGGTACATATTGCTCACAGATAATGGTAAATTATTACTGAGTTTTTTTTGCCAAATAGTTGAAGTTGTAATTGAAATTAAAGCTATAATCGTAGCAACCAAACCTATTATTGGAATATTTGAACCAACATCAAAACCAAGTACAATAATTGCACCAGTAAAACCAAGCAAAACTCCAATCCACTGTTTGATAGTTACTTTTTCATTTAGTATTGGACCGCTTAAAGCATTAGTTAAAATTGGTTGGAGGGTAACAATTAATGCTGCAATACCAGTTGGCATTCCTTTTGAAATAGAATAAAATACTCCACCTAAGTATAGTCCATGAAAAAGAATACCACTTAAAAAATGCTTCTATAAAATTTTTTCTACTAATAAAAATTTTTTGTTTTGAATATAAACTAAATAGGAAAAACCCAATAGTTACGATTAAAAATCTAAAAGCCAAAGCTGAAAATGGATCACTGTTATCTATTAAAGGTTTAGTAGTAATGAAAGCAGATGACCAAAGAATAATAAAAATGAATGGAAATATTTTAATCATTTAATCTTATAAACTAGAAAATAGCCTAATTTATCGAATTTTAAGCCTAATTTGGACAAATAATTGATTGTGGCTCTTAATCAAATCACTTACTTTCTGACAATGAACTCAAAATTTATAAAAATAAGTTTATTTTTAACTTCATTTGTGTTTTTAACTGGATTTTTACCTTTCTCAGCTATTATAGGGCCAGGACTTACTATAGCCTCCTCAGGAAATATAGTTAAAGCAGGTGCTCAACTTTTGATTGATCATGAAGTCAAACAAAAAACAGGTAAAAATTCTCTCGAATATGTTAAGGAGGAAGTGAGCAAAAAAAATCTAGAAAAAGATATAAATCGTGATTTAAAACAATTAGTGGAAAAAAGAGTAAAGATTGTTCACGATCAATTAAATTATCAAAATAGGCAAAAAAATTTAAATAAAGAACTAATTCAATTGGTAAAAAAAAGAGTTCAGATAGCACATAAAAAATTAAATCTAAAAAAGATTAATCAATAAGGTTTAACAAAATTAATCCAGGCTGCTTAGTTTCATTGCACCAAAGTTCATAACTTTCACATATTCTCCATATATGATCAAATGCACGCTGTGAAATTTCTAAAGGAAAATGACTTTTTGTATAATATAATTCTGGAAATTGAATTAATTGTTTGATCATCATTTCTTTTTGGACTTTTAATAATCTTATTGTTTCTTCAGGGATCCTTTTTTTTGTTTGTTTATCTACGTAGTTATTTGATTCTAATTCGTTAAACCATTCGTTGTGAAATACCCCGCTGCTAATTTTTTTATAAAGACTCGACCCTATAAATCTATCTATTGCATCGATATTTGTGCAATTAGAATCATTTTTTATTTTAGAAATATCAAGATAAATAAGCTCAGCAACCTTTAAAACATAAGGTCGATCTTTTGATTTTATCATCTAAAATATTTTTTCATCGCAGAATTCGCGAGTATTAAATTTGGATCAAGAAAAGTTTTCGAATTTTTAATTTTTTCAAAAGATTTAAAAGCAAAAATTGCTATTGGTAATTCAGTACATCCAAGAATAATTTTTTTACATCTTTTTTTAATTAGATAATTTATTGCAGGTCCTATTATCTTACTTGCAGATTTAACATTACCCATTTTAACTAACTTTATTGCTCTATTAACAGAATTTTTTTGAAGTAAATTATTTGGGAAAACTAAATTATAATTTTTATCAAAGAATTTATTATAAATTCCAGTTTGTAATGTACCTTCAGTGGCGAGTAAACCTATATTTGAATTTTTTTTACATTTACTTTTTGCATGATTATATACTTCTTTGGGCATATTTATTATCGGTAACCCAATCTTTTTTTGTAAGTCATCATACCAATAATGTGCAGTGTTACATGGAATAACTATGAATTTACACTTACTCTTTTTTAATACATTACATCCGTGTAATAAACTTTTAAGAACTGATAAATATTTTTTTTCGTTTTTTTTATTTTTCAATCTATTAGATAAATTTTTTGTTTGAACCCCAATAGACTCTGGTCTACCCGGTATGTTTGATTTATTAAAAAGTAAAAATAAAGGATACTCTTGATCTATTTTTCCTCTATTTAAAACGGCTAACTTATTACAGAAATCTAGACCTGCTTGAGTACCCATTCCTCCTAAAATTCCGATCATATTCTATTTTTTTATTAATTTTTTTTTATGAATTTTCATAATGATTGGAATTTTATTTTTGTAAATTAATAAATCTCTTTTATCATTGATAAAAGAATAGTTTATTGGCTATAAATTTACAATTCTTATAAAAAATTGAAAATGTTATAGCCAATAATTGATATAATGAAAATTATGCAGTTTTTAAGTTAACTGCTGAAGGACCTTTAGGACCATCTTCAACATCGAAAGTCAAAGCTTGACCCTCATCTAAACCGTTCATACCAGCATCTCTAACAGCTGAAACATGTACAAACACATCTTTTTCTTTATCTTCTCTTTCAATAAAACCAAAACCTTTGGTTGGATTGAACCACTTTACTTTTCCTTGTAGACTCATATTTTTCTTCTTACTTTTATTATATTAATTTATTACTTATAATTAAGTAATATCGGCTTTCTTCATAATTTAGAGAGTTTTGTCAACAAAATAGATAAATTTTTATCTTTTATTTTCTAAGTGTTGTTAATTAGTTTAGTTAAATATAGAGAATTAATATCTTTTTTGTAATGAGCAAATGGAGGGCAGGGCTTAAATCCACATAAATCAAATAATTTTCTGGCTGGTTCAAAAAACTTTCCAGCACCTGTTTCAATACTAATTCTTTCAATTTTAAGTTTTTTTGCTTCATCAATTAAATGATTAATTAGATTTATGCCATTACCTTTCCTTCTAAAATCATTATGCAATCTGATAGATTTAAATTCTCCATGATAATTATCTAATAATTTAAGAGCGCCACAACCAACCAACAAAGTATTATCCCATAAACTCCAAAACTTTATTGAAGATACTTTTAAACCCTCAATATCTAAAACATGTGCACTCCCACTTGGGGACGCAGTTCTTAATTCTATAAAATGCTTTTTTAAAAGCTCATTTACTTCTGGATTTTCAAAATTTCCTTCAATTGATTTTAACATTTATTTAAGTGTTGTGAGATGACCCATTTTTCTTTTTTCTTTAATTTCTTTTTTAAGATAATCAAAAAAAAATTGATTATCACTTAACTTTAGATTTTGTCTATAAGGTTGGATTTGTTCCCCTATGAGATTAATCATTTCTGCATTAGATATCTTTTTTAACGGAATTTGTTCGAGGGAACATACCGCTCTAACATGATTTTCAAACTGACTGACATTAAATGCATTAATTGTTAGATGACCAGAATTATGTACTCTTGGAGCTATCTCATTTACATAAAGATTATCATTCCTGTCTATAAAAAATTCTATACAAAGTGTACCTACATATTTTAGTTCCTCAGCAATTTGAATAGACCAATCTTTTGATTGTTCAAATATTTTATCATTTATATTTGCAGGGATTTTTGATTGTTTTAAAATTTGATCTTCATGAACATTTTCAATTGGTTCATAAATCTCATATCGATTATTACTAAATCTTGTAATTATTACTGAAATTTCTTTTTTTAATTTTACTAATTTTTCGAGAATATATTCTTTATTGAAATCTATCTTTAAATTTTCAATATCTTCTAATCTTTTAATAGGATATTGTCCTTTGCCATCATACCCCATTGTAGTAGTCTTTAATATTCCAGGTAAAAAATCCTCTAATGCATTTAAATCAGATTTGTTATTTATTCCAGCATATCTAGTAGTTCTAATATTTAATTTATTTATAAAATCTTTTTCAGCTAAACGATGTTGTATTAATCTGTTTACAGAAGGCTTTGGAGAAACAGTTTTTAATTTGTTCATTTCACTCAACGTTTCATAAGGTATGTTTTCAAATTCGTAAGTAATTATGTCAACTTTTTGAACAAAATCATTAATTTTATCCTTATCATCGTAGCTAGCAAAAATAAATTCATTGCAAAAATTTTGAGCAGGAGCATCTTTATCATCAGAATATATTATCGTTTTAATATTTAGTTTCCTTGCAGATATTGAAAGCATACTTCCTAGTTGGCCACCACCTATAATTCCTAATGAAATTTCTGACATCTGTATTATTTTGGAATTTTTTTTACAGATTTAGTTTGAGATTTTCTCCAACTTATTAATTTAGATTTTACTAAAGAGTTATGATTTCCTATTATTGAGGCTGCGAGTAAAGCAGCATTTATTGCCCCATCTTCTCCTATTGCTAATGTTCCAACTGGTATACCTCTAGGCATTTGAGCAATAGATAATAAGCTATCTAATCCTTTTAGTTTTTTACTTTCCATAGGAACCCCTAATACAGGAATATGGGTAAGAGCAGCAATCATTCCAGGTAAATGTGCTGATCCTCCAGCACCAGCTATAATTACACCAATATTATTTTTTTCAGCATTTAATGCATATTCATACATTCTATTTGGGGTACGGTGAGCGGAAATGATTTTAGTTTCATTGGGAACACTTAAGTTTTTTAAAATTTTTATAGTCAATTTCATAGTTTTGAAGTCAGATTGACTACCCATAATAATTGAGACTTTTAAATTTTTGTTTCTATTCATGAATATTTAGTTTGAACTTTATTTCAAAATATAATCAAAATTTCAATAAAATTAATAGAATTTAAAGCACATATTGATATGCTTAAAATTAGTTAAATTCATGAAATTTAAAATAGATAATTTGCAGTATTGTAATTGGAATAGAAATATTTTTGAAATTAATAGAGAAGCAGGTCTTGATGCGATTCATGTAACTATAGTATATCATGAGGATTATGATGAACTTCAAAAAGAAATAAAAAAATGGAACAAGCTCTTTGATGATAATTCAGATTTGATTTTTCCTGGCAAAAATTTTGAAGATATTGAAAAAGCTAATTTAAAAAAGAAAACCGCAATCTTTTTTGGATTTCAAAATTGCTCGCCCATTGAAGATGACATAAATCTTGTAGAAAGAGTTCATGACTTAGGCTGTCGTTTTATGCAATTAACTTATAACAACCAGTCCCTGCTAGCGACAGGTTGTTATGAAAAAATTGATAGCGGTGTAACAAACTTTGGACGAGAAGTGATTAAAGAAATGAACAAAGTTGGAATAGTTGTAGACATGTCTCATTCTGCAGAAAAAAGTACTTTTGATGCAATTGAAATTAGTGAAAAACCAATTGCAATTACTCATGCCAACCCTAATTTTTGGCACGCAGCAAAAAGAAATAAATCGAGTGATTTACTAAAAGTTTTAAGTGATAGTGGAGGTATATTAGGTCTTTCTTTGTATCCCCATCATTTGAAAGATAATACAAATTGTTCATTGGACAGCTTTTGTGAGATGGTTGCACGTACATCTGAAATTATGAATATAAAGAATATTGGTATAGGTTCAGATCTTTGTTTAAATCAACCGGATAAAGTTGTTGAATGGATGAGAAATGGCACTTGGACAAAAGGTAAAAATTATGGTGAGGGATCAAAAAGTAAACCAGGTTTTCCAAAACAACCTAATTGGTTTAAAGATGCTAGAGGATTTTCAAATATTGAAAAGGGATTAAAAAAAGTTGGTTTTTCTGAAAGTGAAACAGACGGGATACTTGGTAACAATTGGTTTAACTTTTATAAAGGCATATAAGAATGCAAGTTCAATTAAGAGACCCTAACAAGATAATGAAATTATCAAGATTAGGATCTTTTCATCAATCTAAATTATCATTTTTAAGAAGTTTTTTAGAAGAATTTAAGGAGTGGAATTTTAAAAGGGATTTATTTGACTTAGATAAAGAAGGATATGGAACTGTAATTTATTCTCTTAAAAAAAATGAAAGAACTTATTCATTAATATGTTTTGCTAATAGAATTAATAATAAAGAAAGGTCTGATAGAGTTATAGCAACAAAATGGGATGCTGCATTTACTCTACACGATGGAATTCCAACTAAACATGATATCGAAAGATTAAGAGGAGAGGTACCGCTACAAGAAGTTGGTAGACTATCTTATAAAGAACTAACCCTTTCTCGAGCCAATAGATCAGTTAGAGTCTTTGATCATGTAGTTAAAAGCTTGAGTAATGGAAACCAACCAGATTTAAGTATTTTAGATAAAGTAGGTTATCTTTATAGAACAACAGCGGTATATGGCTCGGGAAAATTTGGTCTAGCTGATCGATTTAGAATTAAAAATAGAGAGGAAATTAATGGACCTTTTAGACTTGAAATGATGTTAGTTTATCTCGTTAGACAATTTACATTTGATCAAGTAAATCATATTGCCAAATGTATAGACCCCAACAAATCAGTAAGTTTAGATACAGATATTTGTAAAAATTTAGGAATTGGAAATTCAACTGGTCTTGGAATGGCTCCTTTTATAGTAAACCATCCAACTTTACTTAATAATTGGATTTATACTAGAGAAATTGCCCTTAAAAAAATTAGAGAAATAAAAAATGTTAAGTCAGAAGATTATAATCTTTTTATCAAATGTGTGAGAAACTCTATTAAGAATATTACAAGCTGGAATACTGAGAGTGAATATCAATTAAAAAAAATAAAATCTCTTTTGAGTAATATTAAAAAATTTTTAGAATTTGCTGACAATAATTTTAATTCAAAAATAGAATATACATTTAATAAGATTTATTTGTGGTTAGAGAAAGAAACATGTGAGGAAACAATTGAATACATTGTTTCAATTATGATGGAACCTTATGATAATATTGTAAAACCTTTAACTAAACAAATGAGCTCTGAAGAAGAAAAGTATTTTAATATACCAACCAACCGAACAGTAGAAGAATTAAGAAATATCATAGAAGAGAGATATCCAGATATATTAAAAATTAACTTTAAAGAAAAAAAAAATTATCAAAATTTTTGGTTCATATCAAAGAATAAAGAGGAACCAAGATATGCTGATCGTTTCAATGAAAATGGCTCAGAGTTAGAACAACCTCTTGCAATTGCAAGAGACATAAAAGAATTACATGATGAATTGATAACATGTAAAGATAGTCTAACTATAGATAAATTTTTAGCAAAAAATTCAGATTTACGACACGTGATTAGAAGAGCATTTATTATAGAAAAATTTCCATATTCTGAAATTCAAGATAACACAATTGGAAAAAATGTTGTTCCTATAGACATGTTAAGACTTAAATTATCTTTTTTTGGAGCATTAAAATTTGACCCTAGATCTGACAAATGGCTTAGAATTTGTATGTTTCAGGGCGCACCATTACCGCATAATTTAAAAAACTACAATTCACAGTGGGTATATAATCCTTAATAAATGAAATCTTTAAGTGAAATAGAAACAATCTCAAAACGAGCAAGTAGAGCAGTTGGATTTTCTTGGGGCATCAGTGAAGAAGTTGGAAGAAACATGAAATTATTAGAACTTTTTAGTTTAAAGGGTATTAAACATTTAAATGAATATTTTAAACAAAGATCTAATGAAAAATTTGAAAATTTAAATTTAATAAGTGAGAATAATAAATCAAGTAAACTACCCTATTGTCCAATTATTTTAGGTGTAAGTTTTTTAGATCAAATTAAGACTTTAGAAAAATTTAATAAAATAAAATTTTACAATATAGCCTTTCCTTTACTTTTCTTGCCGTTTTTAAGTAGATCTTCAGAAATTATTGGGAAAAAAATTAATTTTAAATTTGATGATAAAGAGTTCGTATTGAATCATAATGTAAATATATTATCAAACTTGCCTATGGATGACTGCCCAATAACAGCTCAGAATTCTGAAATAATTTTTATTGCGAATGAAGATAACTTTACTAATCAAGAATGGAAAAACTTATATAAACTGTCAGAAAATACTTTTGTTGATGAAACAGATAGTCTAAAAAAAGGAGCAGCTGGTGCTGGATTGACTGATAATGACTAAAAAAGATAAAAAAAAACATGATTTGGAAGAATATACTAGAGATTTAAATGAACTTTGTGATGAATGTAAAAAAAAAGACGAAAGTGTTTTACAAAATTTAATTTTGACTGGATTTAAAATCTGTAAGTCCTGTAGAATTTCTAAGACAATATTCCCAATCTAAATATTATTTACTGGTAGAACATTCATTCTACTCATTACAAAAGAAATAGATAAAAAAGCTATAATTAAAAATGACATAAACACTATTCCAAAAGCCTTAAAACTTGATTTTAAATTAAGAATTTGCTTTGTAGAAATAATTAAACCTGCAAAAATCCAAAATTGTGTAAGAAATATAATGGGTATCATCAATTCGGGAGTTACCGCAAAAAATCTAATTAAACCTGGTGCATGTGCAAAACCTACTGCAATTAAAACTTTTTTAAAAGGTATTTTAGTTTGCTTGTCAGGAAATAACTTTACACCGATTACATAAATAAATATTGACCAAACTAACCATGTTAAGATTGCTGTTAATCCTGACATTCCTATTGCAGTTTTGACTATAGTATTAGCCGCAACTGCTCCAGCTACACCGTCCAATATCATTATTAATCCAGCAAAATAAATTGCTGCTTCTCCAAAATTTCTATTATCTGAATAAAGAGTCTTATCTAATTTAATAGATTTAAAAATTATATTAAGAAATTCTGCAAACATTTATTTTTTTTTATTCTTTTCTTCTCTATAGGATATAACTAAAGGAATTAATATTAACGCAATAGCAATTATAATGCAAATTGCGATTAAAAAGCCTTTGGTCATTGAAATTGAAGGGGGAGTAAAACTCCCCCTAAGAAATACTAACCTTTAACAACTTCCCTAGTATTTGCGTTGTATGACTCTTTAAATGGAATATCCACTACTAACGCATCAACAGGATCTCCTGGTTTATTTGAGTATTTTTCTGGTAAGTGAACTTTAAATTTAGTTCCAACCTTACCTTTTGGAAATCCATTTGTATTTAAAGTTCCATCAAAAGGCACATAACCCATTGCAATATTTTGCTTTTTTTCAGGGTGAAACCATGGAGAAGTTATAAATCCTACTGGGTCACCTCCATCTTCACCAGATATTAGCCAAAAATCAGGAGCATACTCCTCTATAGGTTTGCCACCTAATTCAAGACCTACTAATTGAAGTTTATATGGTTTTTTACCTTCTTTAAGTTCTTTACCCATCTTTTCTAATGCTTCTTTACCAACATAGTTCCCTTTTTTACTCCATTCTCCAACCCCGGATAGTGAAACTTGGTAACCTAGATTACATTGAAAAGGATTATGTTGCACATCCATGTCTTGTCCCCAAGAAAGAATTCCTGCTTGAATTCTTCTATGGTGTGCAGGTGCAATAACCATTAGATTGTGTTTTTTTCCTGACTCAAGAACTGCATTCCACATATCTTCAGCATATAATGTAGAGTCTCTCAGGTAAATTTCATATCCCGCTTCACCTGAGAAACCAGATTGTGAAATCACACAACTTCTGCCACCAACTTTAACTTCTGCTAAACCATAGAAAGGCATGTTATCAAAATCAACTTGATCACCACAAAGATCTTTCATCAATGCTTTTGATTTTGGCCCTTGTATTTGAACTGGACTGACATCAATTTCTTCAATAGTACAATTAAATCTTTGATCCGCATTTACACCTTGCAAGTACATACCTATATCAGAATCTGACAAAGAAAACCAAAATTCATCTTTTGAAATTCTCAACAAAATTGGATCATTTAATACTCCTCCATATGCATTACACAAAATTACATATCTGGCTCTCATTGGTGAAATTTTAGTTGCATCTCTAGTTATTACATAATCAACAAATTTTTCTGCATCAGGACCTTTTACTTGGATTTGTCTTTCAACAGCTACATTCCACATGGTAACATGATTAACTATCGCTTCATATTCCTTCATCGCTCCACCGTCTTCTGGTTTTACATATCCTCTTGGATGATAAATACGATTATATACTGTTGCTCTCCAACAGCCTGCCTGCATTGATAAATGCCAATAAGGTGATTTTCTTACTCTTGTTGAAATTAACATTTCAACTTTAGTTGGCCCACTTTGTCTTAAATTATATGGTACTTTTCGATCAGATTGATCAACAGAAGTAACATGTTTTAGTTTTGTATAATCAAATTCTTTAGACATAACTATTCTCCTTCAACCACTTGTTAGTTTCCTTCAAGCCGCCGAATGTATAAATGTGGAAGAAATCTGTATGCGATTTAACTTTCCCAATTAAATCATTAGGGTCTTTAGGTTTCAATAAATCTAACGCCTTACTAAAATTAGATTTAAGAAAGTTAATGGAATTTTTTGCTCCAACAATATTAGCAAATTTAATTAAGCTAGATATTTTTAGAGGGCCAGTAATTCCCACATGTACTGGTACGCTTTGTTTAGAGATGAAATCTATGATAGGCTGAGGGTCTAATAACCATTGGGTTACTATATAATCAGCATAAGGCTTCTTATCTATCATAGCTTTTTCTAAATTTGAGTCGGATATATCAGGACTCCCCTCTGGGTGTCCAGCAATTCCTATCTTCATTTTTTCAAAATAACCTGTCTCTAAAAGTTGAAACGAGCTATCAAATTTTCCTAGAGGCTCTCTACCACCTCCAATTATTAAAGCTTGTTTTACACCACCATCCTTACATCTCGATACATAATCTTTTAAATCATTTTCGTCTATCATAGATCTAGCTGGAAAATGAGGAACTGGGTTGAAACCTTTTTTAACAAGATCAACTGCTTTTTGAGCCGTTTCCTTGTAATCTCCACCAGGTAACATCGTAATGTAAATATCATTTACTGGCGGTACTGTTTCAAGGTCTGTATTGGGTCCAATTTCTAGTGAAAAGTTCATTTTTTAGATCATTATCCTATTTGTAAAAGCTGTCAAAGAAATTCAGCAAGTATTTAAGATCGAAATTTGTTGCCAAAAATTGTCCTCATGCTAATTTTTTATGTGGGTCAATATCTTAAAAATAAAACACTTTCTGAAATTTTAGATATTAAAAAATTAAACGAAATAAATAAGCCAATTGAGGCTGCAAATGGCCTTCCAAATGAGTGTTATACCAATCAAGACTATTTAAAATATGAGAGGGACAACGTCTTTTGCCACAAGTGGGCTGTTGTAGGGGTGGGGAGCTCTATACAAAATGTAGGAGATACTAAACCATACAATCTACTCGGGATTCCTCTAATTTTAATTAGAGATAAAGATATGAAGATTAGAGTATTTCATAATGTATGTAGTCATAGAGGTTTTAAATTATTAAATGAAGCTTGTAATTTAAAAAATGTTATCCGATGCCCATACCATTACTGGTCTTATGATTTTAAAGGCAATCTAGTTGCCACACCTCACATCGGTGGCCTCAATATTCATCAATCAGAAAAATTTGATAAAACAAAAAATAATTTAAAAGAAGTCAAAACTAAAATTTGGATGGACATTATTTTTGTAAATATTAATTCAAATGAAATTGAATTTGAAGAATACATTAAACCTCTTGAGGAAAGATGGTCTAAATTTATTAGTAAAGACGATCAAAAATTGATAGTTCACTCAAATGATTATGGTTATTTTAATTTAGAAGTAAAAAGTAATTGGAAGTTCGCTATAGAAAATTATTGTGAGAGTTATCATTTACCAACAATTCATCCAGAATTAAATAAAGTTTCTAATATTAATGACCATTATCATATTCAGGGTCTTCCAAATAGATTTGCTGGACAAGGAAGTAAAAAATATGAGCAGCCAGTAAAAGGAAATAAAAAATTTAAAACTTTTCCTAATTGGAACAAAGATATGTTAAAGAATTCTGAATATATTGCTTTGTTTCCAAATGTAATGATAGGTTTACATATTGATCACTTTTATGTTTTTTGGTTAGAACCAACAGCTATAAATAAAACTAGAGAACATATGCAAATATACTATATTGGTAATTACAGTGCAAATGGAGAGGAATTAAAAGATTTAAGAAAAGAAAATTCAAGATTTTGGAAAGACGTTATGTTAGAAGATGTTAGTGCAATAGAAGGAATGCAAAATGGAAGAAATTCACCAGTGTATAATGGAGGAAATTTTTCTCCTGTAATGGACCAACCAACTCATCAATTTCATAAATGGGTTGCTAATAGTTTATTGGACTCAAATTAAATGGCTCAAAAAGATGTTGGTAATAAAGTTCCAATTTATAAACTTAAAACTACTAAACAGGTAATGGAATATTATGATGAGTGGGGTAAAAAAGATAAGTATAATAAAGATATGGTTGAGTGGAATTATACTGGACCTAAAGAAACAGTTGATACTTTTAGGAGATACGCTATCGACAAAGATATACTTATTTTTGATGCAGGATGTGGTACAGGATTGGTTGGGCAGCAGTTAAAGAAATATGACTACAAAAATTTTCATGGCGCAGATCTTTCACAAAAATTATTAGATAGTATCCCTGAAAATTTATACCAAAAATTAATCAAAGTAGATTTAAATCAGACTATAAATGTATCTGATAATTCATATAATGCTGTTATGTGTGTTGGAACTTTTACCTTTGGTCATGTAAAGCCTCAAGCTATAGATGAATTTATTAGAATAACTAAAAAAGATGGATTAATTTGTTTTACGATAAATGAAGGAATTTATAAAGAATATGGTTTTGATAAAAAAATTGATGAATTAAAAAAAGATGATAAATGGGAAGAGTTAGAATTTTTCAAATCAGATTATATCGCTAGTAAAGATGTAAATGCATGGCTTGGATTATATAAGGTAAAATAATGAAAATAATATTGATAATGGGATTGCCAGGATCTGGAAAAACAACATTAGCAAATGAATTAGGTCCGATGCTAAATGCTAAAAGGCTGAATGCCGATGAAGTTAGAAAAAAAGCAAATGATTGGGATTTTTCTGAAGAAGGTAGAAAGAGACAAGCCAAAAGAATGTCTGAGTTTGCATTAAAATTAAAGGATGAAGGAAATTATGTAGTTGCTGATTTTATATGTCCAACCCCAGCAGCGAGAAAATTATTTCCTGCAGATTTTGTTATTTGGGTAGATACAATTAAAGAAGGGAGATTTGATGACACTAACAAAATGTTTGTTAAACCAGAGAAGTATGACTTTCATGTTACCTCTCAAGATGCTAAAAATTGGGCACCAAAAATATATAAGGAAATAAATTAATGACCTACAAATGGGATAATAAAAAACCCACTGCCCAGATGTTAGGAAGGTGGCAACCATTTCATGATGGTCATTACATTTTATTTAAGGAAATAATTAAAAAGACAGGCCAAGTTTGCATTCAAATAAGAGATGTTCAGGGTATAGATGACAATCCTTTTGATTTTGACACAGTAAAAAAAAACATTGAAGAAAGATTAAGGCCAGAGTTTGAGGGTCGATTTAAAATAATGTTAGTTCCTAATATTACTAATATTTGTTACGGTCGTGGGGTTGGATACAAAATTGAGGAAATAGAACTTTCTAAAGAAATTCAAGAAATCTCAGCTACTAAAATTAGAGCTAAGATGAGAGATGAAGGTAAGCTTAAATAATTTCTAATGAATATTAAAATTATCACAAACAAAGATATTTCTAGAGTAATTTTAAACGAACCAAAAACTTACAATTCTTTATCGTTTAAAAATTTGAATGATTTAATTAAAGTTTTTAAAAAATTAGATAATGATAAAAAGATAAAAGTAATTATCCTAGAAGGATCTGGTAAAGGATTTAGTGCTGGGCATAATCTTAAAGAAGTAAGAGGCTTAAAGAAAAAAGATGAATATAAAAAACTATTTAATCTTTGTTCTAAATTAATGCTTCAAATTGTTGAAGGTAGAAAGCCTGTAATTGCTAAAGTGCACGGAGCAGCTTACGCTGCTGGTTGTCAATTAGTAGCTAGTTGCGATTTAGCTTACAGTTCTAAAGATGCTAGATTTGCAACCCCAGGAGTAAATATAGGATTGTTCTGTAGCACACCGATGGTTGCAGTTAGTAGAAAAATTAATAGAAAACCTATGATGAAAATGTTGTTAACTGGCGAACCTATTAATGCTAATTATGCAAAAGAAATTGGCCTGATTAATGATTTTTATACAAAAGCAAAATTAAATAGTGAAGTTTTAAAGATAGCAAAAAAAATTGCCTCAAAATCAAAACTTACAATCAAAATTGGTAAGCAAGCTTTTTACAAACAACTAGAAATGCCTTTAAGAAAAGCCTACGTTTATACAAGTAAAATGATGACAGTTAATATGATGGCAATGGATGCTAAAGAAGGGATTTCAGCATTTCTAGAGAAAAGAAAACCCATTTGGAAAAATAAATGACGATTAAAAATATTTTAATCGTTATATTTATATTTGTGGGCTTCTATGTAATATTAGATTTTAGAGATCATAATTTTAAAAGAGCAATAGATGCTTGCATTGCAGGTAGCAAGAAATTAGATCAGCCCATGACAAGTAAAGAGGCTAAAAAATTTTGTAAAGATCAAATAATGAAAGAAAAGTAATGAGTGGTAAAAATGGAATTGACAAATTTTGTTGCGGACCTGGTTATGCAAGTCCATCTGAAGCAATGAAGGCTCCAAGTGAAAAACTTTTATATACAATTGCAATTTATACTGGCACAGGAATTCAAAAGCCAGATTATCTAGCTACAGTTGATGTTGATCCAAATAGTCCAACTTATTCAAAAGTTATACATCGTTTAGAAATGCCAGGTATAGGTGATGAACTGCATCATATGGGATGGAATGCTTGCTCCTCATGTCATGGAGATGCGGGTATGAGTCGAAAATATCTATTAGTTCCAGGAGTTAGGTCGAATAATATTCATGTGATTGATACTGCATCAGATCCTTTTGCTCCAAGAATTCATAAAGTTATTAAAGGTTCAGAGATTAAATCAAAAACTAATTTATCTGGACCTCATACTGTTCATTGTTTAGGATCTGAAATTATCATCTCTTTTCTCGGTAATGCAAAAGGTGAAGCTCCAGGAGGATACCTGCACTTGAATAAAGATTTTGAAATTGTTGGAAGATGGGAAAATTCAATGGGTGATATTCCATTTAGTTATGATTTCTGGTACCAGCCACGGCATAATGTAATGGTTAGTTCAGAATGGGCTGCACCCAATACTTTTATGCCTGGTTTTGATCTTGAAGAAGTAGGACACTTAAAATATGGCCGTAGATTACATATTTGGGATTTCAAAAAAAAAGAGCCTGTTGAAACAATGTATCTCGGTGAAGATGGTTTAATACCTTTAGAAGTAAAATTTAAACATGATCCTGATAGTAGTCATGGGTTTTGTGGTGCAGCTCTCAGCTCGAATGTTATTCACTTTTGGAAATCTAAGGAGGGAAAATGGAATTGGGAAAAAGTTATTGATGTAGAAAATGAACCACACCCTGATTGGCCAATTCCCATACCTGGAGTAATGTCTGCGATTCTTGTTTCTATGGATGATAAGTATCTTTATTTAAATAATTGGTTGCATGGGGATATGAGGCAGTACGATATATCTGACCCTCATAAACCTAAATTAACCGGACAGGTTTGGATGGGTGGACTTTTAGGTAAAGCGCCAGTTGTCAATGGGGTTAAAATAGCTGGAGGACCTCAGATGTATCAGTTATCTTTAGATGGTAAACGAATGTACGTAACAACTTCTCTATTTTCAACTTGGGATAATCAATTTTATCCTGACATAAGAACACAAGGCGGTGCTATGGTTATGATTGACTGCGATGTTGAAAATGGTGGTATGAAAATCAATAAAGATTTTATAGTTGATTTTGGTAAAGAACCTAATGGCCCAAGTAGATGTCATGAAAGCAGATATCCAGGTGGAGATTGTACAAGCGATATATGGCTATAAAGAAAATTACTATTATCAATCGTAAAAATAAAACTTTTGAGGTCTCAGACCGAAAACCCTTGCTACAAGAATTACGTGCTCAAGGAGTTGATCTTCCTTACGGCTGTGAATATGGAGGCTGCATAACTTGTGCAGCAAAACTTATTAATGGTGAAGTAGATCAACGTTCTCAAGTGGCTTTAAACAATAGGCAAATTAATAATGGTTATGTTGTTTTATGTGTTGCTCGACCAAAAACTGATTGTGAAATTGAAATTGGAGTTGAAAGTCATGATAAACTCTACCGTAATCCTTTTCTTGACCCACTTGCTCCACATGAGTTAAAAGCTGATATTGCTACTCAAAAAAATATTAAAAAAAAGTAAGTAAATGGACCATACCAAGCCTTATAGTGATGAATATTTAAAAGACATTTTGCAATCTGTTAAGACTATAGCGATGGTAGGTGCTAGTCCTGATAAGACTAAATTTAGTTATGGTGTCTTAAGAGTGCTTCATGAAACTGGATATGATATGATACCAGTTAATCCAAAACCTGAAATCAAAGAAATACGAAATTTAAAAGTATATCCTAATCTTGCATCAATTGATCGACCTGTCGATATGGTTGAAGTTTTTAGGAAACCTGAAGATCTATATGGAGTTGCTGAGGAGGCAATTGCTATTGGCGCTAAAGTATTATGGGGACAAATAGGTGTTATCAATCATGAAGCTGCTAATCTTGCAGAAGAAGCTGGTCTTAAGGTAGTAATGAATAGATGTCCAAAGATTGAACTCTTTCGACCATTTTGGAAACCAAAACTTGATCAAAAAATATAATACAAAAACACAACTCAAGTATAATAAAATTACAATACTAGTATTATTTAATTATACTAAAAGTATTTAAATGAAAAAAATTTTTCTTATATATGGTCATTATGATGACAAATCATTTAATGCTGCTATTAAAAATACTTTCACTAAGATAGCTGAAGAAAATGGTCACTTAGTTGACAGTGTTGATTTATATCAAGAGAAATTTAATCCAGTTTTTGCGGGTGAAGAACCAGATGAAATTGTTTTAGATCATAGAAAAAGAATAGATGCGTGTGATACAATTGTATTAATTGCACCTATTTGGAATTTTAGAATGCCGGCAATAGTTGAAGGGTGGATAGATAAAGTATTAGCTCCACCTTGGGCATTTAAATTTCAAAAGCTCTGGGGAAATTATGGCTATCCAATAGGAAACCTTAAAGATAAAAAAGCAATTATTTTTTGTACTTATGGATCACCCAGATTAGCAATCACAACATTTTTTTTAAACTTACCTATTAGAAGGTTGAAAAGGGGTGTTTTCCACATGTGCGGCATTTATAATATCAATTATAGAAGATATTTTGCTGTACCTTTCGTAAGTGATAAAAAAAGAGAAGAGTTTCTAAATGATGTTAAAAAAACTGCCCTTAATATTTAGTATAGTTACAATTATTTTTTTAAATATTTCACATTCAAACGCTGATTTAAAATCTCCAAATAATTTAATTTTACCAGCAGAAGTAATTAAGATTCAGTTAGTAGGTCTAATGGATAATGATAAAGATTTTAAAGACAGTGGGATTGAACAAACTTGGAATTTTGCTCATCCAAATAATAAAAAAAATACTGGCCCTCTCCCAAACTTTAAAATGATGATTAAGGGAAATTCATACCAAATGTTAATTGACCATTTGAATCACACAATTACAGAGCTTGGAAGTAGTGACAAATGGGCTCAATTTGAAGTTATCATTTTAGATAAAAACAAAATTTATCATAAATTTAATTGGCAGGTTGAAAAATATACTATGGATGGACCCTTAAAAGACTGTTGGTTGACTACTATGGTATCTAATCCCATATCATTGGGAAGTTCAATTTGATATTCTTAGATTTAATTTTGTTTCGTAATGAATAAAAATTTAGTAGGAATCGCTTAATGAAATCTAAAACAAAAGTCGTAGTTGTTGGTGGTGGAGTAGTAGGAGTCAGTGCACTTTATCATTTAGCTAAAAAAGGTTGGTCTGATGTAGTTCTTGTAGAGAGAAAAGAATTAACTTCTGGATCTACCTGGCATGCTGCAGGATTATTACCACTTTTCAATATGAGCTACTCTGTAGGTCAATTACATAAATATGCAGTCGATCTATATAAAAAATTAGAAGATGAAACAGGAAAGAATGTTGGATTTAGTGTTGTATCAAACATTCGTTTAGCAAGTACAAAAGATAGAATGGATGAATACCATCAATATGCTGGAGTAGCTAAAACTATTGGTGTTGATGTAAAATTTTTAACGCCTCAACAAGTAAAAGAAATTTGGCCTTTATGTCATACTGATGATTTAGTAGGTGCTATTCAACATCCTGAAGATGGCTATATCCAGCCTGCAGATTTAACCCAAGCACTTGCTACAGGTGCAAGAAATATGGGAGCCGAGATTTACAGGAACACAACAGTGATTGCAATGAAGCAAAATAAAGAAGGATGGATTGTTGAAACAGATAAAGGTTCGATTGAATGTGAACATATAATTTCTTGCTCCGGAAACTTTGCAAGACAAACTGGGGAAATGGTTGGATTAGATATTCCAGTAATTCCTGTTGAACATCAATATATTGTTACTGAGCCTCATCCAGAAATTCAAAAAAGAAAAAAAGAAGGTCTTCCTGAAATGGGAGTGCTAAGAGATAGTGATAGTAGATGGTATATGAGAGAAGAGGCTGGTGGATTAATATTAGGTCCTTACGAAGACGGTGCTCCTGCTTGTTATGTAGAAGGTCCATCTAAGAGTTCAGAATATGAATTATTTCAAGAAGATTTAGATAGACTTGCCCCACACATAGAAGGAGCAATACATAGAGTTCCTGCTTTTGGTGAAGTAGGAGTTAAAAAAGTTTATAATGGTGCAATTTGCTACACACCAGATGGAAATCCTATAGTTGGACCAGCTTGGGGTCTAAAAAATTTTTGGATTAATGAAGGTCATAGTTTTGGAATTACTGCTGCTGGTGGAGCTGGTTGGCAATTAGCAGAATGGATAGTAGATGGAGAACCAACTATTGATATGCTAGGCGTTGAACCAAGACGTTATGGAAACTATGCAACTAAATCTTATTTAAAAGCTAAAAATGAGGAAGCTTACAGTCATGTTTTTATTACTCACTATCCAGATGAAGAAAGACCAGCTGCAAGACCTTTAAGAACATCACCATGTTATGAAAGAATGAAAAATTTAGGTGCAGTATTTGGACAAAAATTTGGTTGGGAAAGACCAAACTTTTTTGCAACTGATGGCATGGAGCAAAAAGATGATTGGTCTTTTAGAAGATCTAAATGGTTTGATGCTATAAAAAAAGAATGTCAAAACGTAAAAGAAAATGTTGGCCTTTTAGATATGACAGCCTTTGCTAAATGTAGAATAAGAGGACCAAAAGCAGAGGAATTTTTAGATTATTTAGTGGCTAACAAGCTTCCAAAAAAAATTGGAAGAATAAATTTATGTCATGCTCTTAATACTAAGGGTGGTGTTCATTCAGAATTTACAATTATGAAAGAAGCTGAAAATAAATATTATCTTGTTTCAGCAGGTGCAAATTTAAGATTAGACCATGACTGGATCCAAAAGTGGATGCCCACAGATGGATCAGTTATATTTGAAGACTTAACAAATAGTACTGGAGTACTTGTTGTGGCAGGGCCAAAAGCAAGAGAATTAATGCAAAAAGTTTCCGTAGATGATTTTTCAAGCGAAAATTTTAAATGGTTAACAGCTAAAAACGTTAACGTTGGATATGCCCCAGTCAATGCTATGAGAGTAAATTTCGTTGGTGAATTAGGCTGGGAGCTACATCATCCGATTGAATATCAAAACCATATATTTGATAAGTTAATGGAAGCAGGAAAAGATTTGGGAATTAAACCTTTTGGAATAAGAGCAATGAATAGTTTGAGACTTGAAAAATCTTACAAATTAGTTGGTACAGAATTATCTATTGAGTATTCACCTTACGAGTCTGGTTTAGATAGATTTATTCATCCTAACAAAGGTAATTTCATTGGGCTTGAGGCTTTAAACAAATGGAGAGAAAAAGGTTTTGATAATAAATTAGTTACACTAGAAGTTCACAAAACAATAGACTCAGATGTTTTAGGAAATAATCCCATTTATAAAGATGATAAAGTCGTAGGAAGAGCTACAGGTGGAGAATATGGATTTAGGCTGGATAAATCTATAGCTTTAGCAATGGTGAAACCTGATCTTGCTAATGTTGGTGAAAAACTTAAAGTTGATATATTAGGAAAAATGTACGAGGCTACAATTTTGGAAGAAAGTCCATACGATGTTGAAAACAAATTGTTGAGAGCCTAATGAAAATTTTAGTCGCAGTAAAAAGAGTTATTGATTACAACGTTCAAATAAGAGTTAAAGAAGATAATACAGGTGTAGTTACTGATAATGTTAAGATGTCTACCAATCCACCAGATGATAATGCTATAGAAGAGGCGGTAAAAATTAAAGAGGCTGGAAAAGCTACTGAAGTTATAGCTGTTAGCATTGGAGAAGAGAAAGCTCAAGAGACGGTACGTAAAGCTTTAGCAGTAGGTGCAGACAGAGGTATACTTGTTAAGACTGAGGGGATTTTAGAACCATTAGCAGTTTCTAAACTTTTACAAAAAATAGTTGAAAAAGAAAAACCAGATTTAGTTTTTATGGGCAAACAAGCAATTGATGATGATTGTAATCAAACTGGTCAAATGCTAAGTGCATTACTTAATTGGCCTCAAGCGACTTTCGCATCTAAAATTGAGATTAAAGATAAATCCTTGGAAGTCACAAGAGAAATTGATGAGGGGTTAGAAACAATAGAAATAAATGTTCCAGCAATCGTTACATGTGATCTAAGATTAAATGAACCTAGATATGCGTCATTACCAAATATAATGAAAGCTAAGAAAAAGCCAATTGAACAAATAAATGCGTCAGATTTAGGAGTAGATACTACCCCAAGAATCGAGCAAACTAAGGTTGAAGAACCACCTAAAAGAAAAGCAGGTATAAAAGTTTCTAGTGTGGCAGAATTAGTTCAGAAATTAAAAAATGAAGCAAAGGTAATATAAATGTCAGTTTTATTAATAGCGGAACATAACAATAAAGAACTTAGACCTTTTACTCTTAATGCTGCAACTGCAGCCTCTCAAATAGATACAGATGTTCATGCAGTAATTATAGGTCATGAATGTGAAGAAGCAGCAAAAGCACTTTCAGAATTAGAATTAATAAAAAAAGTTATCCAAGTTGAAGCTCCTCACTATGAAAATTTTGTTGCTGAAAATTTTGCCCCAGTAATTGTAAAATTATCAGAGAATTATTCACACATTATTTCTTCTGCAAATACTTTTGGTAAAAATTTAATGCCAAGAATTGCTGCAGCTTTAGATACTTCTCAAATTAGTGATATTACAAAAGTTGTGTCTAATGATACTTTTTTAAGACCAATTTATGCTGGGAATGCTTTTGCTACTGTAAAAAGTAAAGACAACAAAAAATGTGTAACAATAAGACCTACTTCATTTGATCCTTGTGAAAGTTCTGGGGGATCTGCACCTATTGAAAAAGCAGAAGCAGGTGAAGAATTTGCACAAACAAAATTTATAAAAAGAGAAGAAATTAAATCTGATAGACCTGAACTTGGAACGGCTAGAGTAGTTGTTTCTGGTGGTAGAGGAATGCAGAGTGGTGATAATTTTAAATTAATTACTTCACTGGCTGACAAATTAAATGCAGCAATTGGTGCATCTAGAGCAGCTGTTGATGCAGGTTATATAAGTAACGATCATCAAGTTGGACAAACAGGTAAAGTTGTAGTGCCAGATTTATATATTGCAGTAGGTATATCAGGAGCTATTCAACATCTAGCTGGAATGAAAGAAAGTAAAGTAATAGTTGCAATTAACAAAGATGGTGAAGCACCAATATTTAGTGTTGCTGATTATGGTCTTGAAGCTGATCTTTTTGAAGCACTTCCTCAATTCTTAGAGGAATTGAACAAATTAAACACTATACAAAAATAATATAATCTGTAAAAAATTAGACTATGTCAAGAGAGACGATGGAATATGATGTTGTAATAATAGGTGGTGGACCATCAGGTCTATCAACAGCTATTAAACTTAAACAGCTTGATTCAAATTTAAATGTTTGTTTACTAGAAAAAGCATCAGAAATAGGTGCGCATATTTTGAGTGGAAATGTTTTTGAGACTAGAGCATTAGATGAATTAATTCCTGGTTGGAAAGAATTAAACTCACCTATTAAAACTAAAGTTAGTAAAGAAAAATTCTTATTTTTAGGAAAAACTAAATCATTAAGCTGGCCAACATGGCTTTTACCCTCAGTTCAACAAAATCATAAAAATTACATCATCAGTCTTGCAAACTTATGTAGATGGCTTGCTGAACAAGCTGAAACATTAGGTGTTGAGATTTTTCCAGGGTTCCCAGCTAGTGAAATTTTATATAATGAGGATGGCTCTGTTAAAGGAGTAGCTACTCAAGACATGGGTATAGATAAAGAAGGAAATAAAAAAGATAGTTTTGAACCAGGTATTGAACTTTTAGGTAAAGTAACAGTCTTTGCTGAAGGTTGTAGAGGTCATTTGGGAAAACAGTTAATTAAAAATTTTGAACTAGATAAAGGCAAAGATCCTCAACAATATGGCATTGGTTTTAAAGAAATTTGGGAAATAGATGAGAAAAACCATGAAGAAGGAATGGTAATGCACACCGCTGGATGGCCTCTAGATAAAAATACATATGGTGGAAGTTTTATCTATCATGCTGAAAATAAGCAGGTTTTTTTAGGATATGTAATTGGTTTGGATTATAAAAATCCACATTTATCTCCGTTTGATGAATTTCAGAGATTTAAAACTCATCCTGCAATTAAAAAGATTGTTGAAGGTGGAAAAAGAATTTCTTATGGAGCTAGAGCTTTAATTGAGGGAGGATTTCAAAGTTTACCTAAAATGTTTATGCCAGGGGCGCTATTAGTTGGATGTGACGCTGGAACATTGAATATGCCAAAAATTAAAGGATCACATACAGCAATGAAAAGTGGAATTATTGCAGCAGAAGCAATTTATGAACATATAAAGGATAAAAAAGATTTATCAATCTTTGAAGAAAAATTTAAAAATAGTTGGTTACATGAAGAATTATATAAAGCAAGGAATGTAAAGCCGAGTTTTAGTTGGGGATTAATATTAGGTATTATTTTCACAGGAATAGACCAAATCCTATTTAGAGGTAAATTACCATTTACTCTTAAGCACAAACATGCAGATCACGAAATTTTAAAGCCTGCAAATGAAATGCCAAAAATTGATTATCCAAAGCCAGATAATGTAATTACTTTTGATAAGACAAGTTCAGTTTATTTAACAGGAACTAATCATTCAGACAATCAACCTATACATTTACAATTAAAAGATCCAAATTTACCAATTAGCTATACTTTAGAAAAATTTGATGAACCAGCGCAAAGATATTGTCCAGCAGGTGTATATGAAATTCAGAAAGAAAATGAAGTAAATAAATTTGTAATCAATGCGCAGAATTGTATTCATTGTAAAACTTGTGATATTAAAGAGCCTTCTCAAAATATTAATTGGGTTACGCCAGAAGGTGGTGGTGGTCCTAAATATGGAAATATGTAGTTAAGAAAGATCTATTGCAAATTTTTTTAAAGTTTCAATAGGCAAAATTTTTAAAGTATTTTCATGTGTTCTTTTTAAAAAAATTGGACATCCTTTTCCCGCTTCTACCGCTCTTGCATACCAAGTAGCACAAACACACCAGCCATCTCCATCTTTAAGCCCTGGAAACCCAAATTCTGGATGAGGTGTAATTAAATCATTACCAGCTTCTTTACACCATTCTAAAAATTCAGTAGTTACTTTTGCACATACAGTATGTAAACCATGGTCATTCTCATCTGTGTTACAACAACCATCTCTATACCAACCAGTTAAAGGGTCTAAAGAACACTCTTCTAGACTTTCACCTAGAACATTTTTTTGGTTTTTGTTCATTTATATTTTTGTAGGATTGGGTTGACCTTTATAAACTTTTTCAGGATCAAATTTTTTTTCTTTTTCAGTAAATTTCATTTCTACTTCTCTTCCATTATCTATTGGTCCTAAAGGGATAGATCTATAAAAACAAGATCGATAACCTACATGGCAACTTGATCCTTCTCCTATATCAACGGTTAACCATATCGAGTCTTGATCATCATCAATTCTAATTTCAGTTACTTTTTGCGTAAAGCCACTTGTTTTACCTTTATGCCATAGCGCATTTCTTGATCTACTAAAATAATGAGCTTCCTTTGTTTCAATTGTTTTTTTTAAAGCTTCAACATTCATGTATCCGTGCATTAAAATTTCTTTTGTTTTAGCGCACATCGTAATGACCGGAATAAGCCCATCATTATCAAATTTTGGAGAAAGGAGATTTCCTTCCTCGATTTCAAGTACATTTTCTCTTTTTTTGAACATAAATGGTAATTATGTAGCACATATATAGATATATTAAATATTTTAAAAATGCGCATTTATAGGTATAAAACTCTCCATGAAATTAGTTAAAGATATAGATAATAACGAAAATTCAAAAAAAGTTTCAGATAAAGAAGCTGAAGAAGCATTTAAGACAATATTGTCTTGGATGGGTGAAGATCCTAACAGAGAAGGATTATTAGAAACCCCTAAAAGAGTTGTAAAAGCATTTAAAGAATATTTTAAAGGCTACAAAGAGGATCCAATTCAAATTTTAGATAAAACTTTTGGTGACGTCGATGGTTATGACGATATGGTTGTTCAAAAAAATATTTCAGTGCAAAGTCATTGTGAGCATCATATGGCTCCTATTATTGGAAAAGCTCATGTAGCTTATATTCCAAAAGAAAGAGTAGTTGGGTTAAGTAAATTAGCAAGAGTTGTTGAAGTATTTTCAAAAAGATTGCAAACCCAGGAAAGATTAACTATGCAAATTGCGAATACCCTTATGGAATCTTTAGATGCAAAAGGAGTAGCTGTAACAATAGATTCTACTCATCAGTGTATGACTATGAGAGGTATTAAAAAAGAACAAGCTACAACAGTAACAAACTATTACTTAGGTCAATTTAAAGAAGACCTTAGTTATCAAAACAGATACCTAAGATTTATCAGCATAACAAAAGATTAAAGTGACTGCTCAATTTAAAGCATTAATTTTAGATCAAAAAGGTGAAGAGTTTACTCGTGAGGTAAAATCAATTGATAAAAGTTTTTTAAAGCATGGAGATGTTACTATTAAAGTAGATTATTCTGATCTTAATTTTAAAGATGGGATGATCTTAAAAAATGGTGGAAGATTAGTTAAAGAGTTTCCCCACATTCCAGGTATTGATTTCTCAGGAACAGTTTTAGAAAGTGAAAATTCAAATTTTAAAGAAGGTGATGAAGTAATCTTAACAGGATTTAGAGTAGGTGAAATTTTTTATGGTGGATACTCTCAAGTTGCAAAAGTTAATGGAAATTTTTTAGTTAAAAAACCAAAAAATTTAACTAGCAAACAAGCAATGATACTTGGTACTGCTGGCTTTACTTCATTAATGAGTGCTTTTGCAATTAAAGCAAGAGAAGAAATATTACTTGGAGAAAAAGTAAATAATGTTTTAGTAACCGGAGCAACAGGTGGTGTCGGAAGTGTTGCAGTGATCGCATTAAATAAAATGGGATACAACGTTACTGCAGTTACAGGAAAGGACTCTAAAGCAGATTATTTAAAATCTTTAGGTGCTAAAACTGTTGTAAATCGAGCTGAATTTGACAAAGATCCAAGACTTATCGATAAAGGTTTGTGGGATGGTGTTGTAGATACTGTTGGAGGAAAGATATTAGCTAATGCAATAGTTCAAACTAATCCAAATGGAATTATAGCAGTTTGTGGTAATGCAAATACTAATGAACTTAATACAAGTGTTATCCCTTTCATGCTTAGAGGAATTAAACTTTGGGGAATGGACTCAGCAAATTGTAGCATAAAAAGAAGAGAATTTATTTGGGGTGAAGCTGCAAATTTAATCGATTTTGATTTATTAGAAAAATCTATTCAAACAGTTAGCTTGGAAGAGTTAATCGAGACTTACCCTAAAATATTAAAAGGTGAAATTTCAGGAAGAGTTTTGGTTGACCTTAATAAATAATGGATTGGGATAAATTAAAAATATTTCACGCAGTTGCTGAGGCAGGCAGTTTCACCAATGCCACAGTAAATTTAAATCTTAGTCAATCAGCTATTAGTAGACAAATTCAATCCTTAGAGCAGGATTTAAAGGTTCAGTTATTTGAGAGACATGCTAGAGGTTTAACTTTAACTCAAAATGGTGAATATGTATTTAAAACAGCTCATGAGGTTATAAGTAAGTTAAAAGAGGTAGAAACCTCATTAGGAGACCAAAAAAATAAACCAACTGGAAAATTAACTATTACAACAGTTAGAAGTTTTGGAACTCACTGGCTTACCCCAAGAATTCAGGAATTTATGACTTTAAATCCAGAAATAGAAATTGACTTAGTTTTTGATGATAAAGAGCTTGATTTAAGTACCCGACAAGCAGACATAGGTATTTTTATGAGAAGACCGAAACAACTTAATTATATTCAAAAAAAACTGGTAGATATTAAATACTTTATATATGGCTCTAATAAATATTTAGAAAAATACGGAATGCCCAAAACAATTAGTGATTTAAACAAACATAAATTCATCTCGTTTGGAAAAGGTGCTCCATCTCCAGTTTATAATCCAGACTGGGCATTAAAACTTGGTATGCATGATGGTAAAAAAAGGAAATCTATTATGAAAGTTAATAGTGTGATGGGACTTCTTTTAGCAGTCGAATCTGGAGTAGGACTTGCGGCATTACCTGAATATTTAGTTACAAATTCAAACAATGTAATTAAAGTATTACCTAAATCAGAGGGACCAATTACCGAGGCTCATTTCGTTTATCCTCAATCCTTAAAAAATACTGCTAGAGTTCAAGCATTTAGAAACTTCCTTTTTAGTAAAATAGGCGACTGGAAGTCTTAAATTACCTGCGACATTATTGCGATTGATAATCATTCTCATTGAGAATAGTTATCATTTTCAATTAATTAACATGCGGAGATAAGGATCTTAAATGAAAAGAGGATGGATAATTGTTTTAATTACATCATTGTTTGTATCAACATTTGCAATTGCTAATGAAGTAAACGTATTTAATGCAAGACACTATAAAGCGGATGCAGAGCTTTTCTCCAAGTTTACAAATAAAACTGGAATTAAAGTAAATTTAATAAACGGTAAAGCAGGAGCGCTTGAAAAAAGAATGATTGAAGAGGGCACAGAATCTTCAGCTGATTTGTACATCACAGCAGATGCAGGAAGATGTGGAGCATTCAAAGCAAAAGGAATGACCCAAGGAGGATTAACATCTGCAGCAATTAAAGCAGCTGTTCCGTCTAACTTTAGAACTTCGCATTGGGTTGGAATAGCTAAAAGAGCAAGAATTATTTACTATGCTCCAGAAAGAGTTAGTGGTGCTGAGTTATCTGGATTAACATATGAAAGTTTAGCTGATCCAAAATGGAAAGGCAGATTAGTAATAAGAAAATCAAGTAATATTTATAATAAGTCACTTGTAGCTTCTTTAGTTAAGAATAATGGAAAAGCAGCTACAGCCAAATGGGCTGAAGGCGTTGTTGCTAATATGGCAAGAACACCAAAAGGTAATGATAGAGCACAAATTATGGCGGTAGCAGCTGGAGTAGCTGATATAGCAGTAGCTAACACTTATTACTTAGCACTTATGCTATCTGGAAATAAAGGAGCTGAACAACAAGCAGCAGCTAAAAAAGTTAAAGCATTTTTCCCAAACCAAAACGATAGAGGTACACACATGAATATTAGTTGTGCTGCCATGGTTAAGGGTGCGCCTAATAAGTCTAATGCAATAGCACTTGTTGAGTATTTATTAACTCCAGAGGCTCAAGAACATTTTACTAATAACACTTTTGAGTTTCCAATGATAGATGGTGTTTCACCAAATTCACTAGTTGCGAATAATTTAGGATTAGATTTTAAACAAGATCTAAAAACTAAAGTTTCAAGCTATGGAGCAAAACAAGCAGATGCATTAGAGGTAATGACAGCTGCAGGTTGGAAGTAAATGAAAGAAAAAAAATTTATTTCTCATATTGATTTAAATAAATCTTCCAAGCCATGTTCCCCATGTAAGTTGGAGTGTGAAAAAATCAATAAAAGATTAAATCAAAGAAAAATATCTCAAATTAAAACTAAGGAGGTTCCGCATATCCTAAAAGTATTTAATTTTTGATTTTCTTGAATAGTGTCTAGTATGAATGGGGATTTATACTAGACACTTTACTTTTTTCATGTTTATAAAGCGGATTGTAATATGAAATTTAATAGCTGGTATCTTTCTTCTTTCTTAATTTCTTTTGTAGTATTAATTCCTATTATTACTGTATTTAGCAGTTTTTTTGAAAGTACTTCTAATTATTATGAAATTTTAAAGAATACTTTTTTAATGGAGTATATCTTTAATTCGATAATTTTATTAATATCTGTATTAGCACTAACATTTGTGATTGGTACAGGAACAGCCTATTTAGTATCATTTTATAATTTTCCAGGTAGTAACTTTTTTAAATGGGCGTTGATATTATCATTCGCAGTTCCTCCCTATATTTATGCTTACTCTTTAACAGCTTTTTTTGAAAATTATGGAACTGCATTTACTATTTTAAAAAATTTATTTGGTGATGCAAATTATAATAAAAATATTCCAAAATTTGATGGTATGTTTGGAGCAATATTGTCCATATCTTTTTCTTTGTACGCTTACGTTTATATTCTTGTGAGAGCATCATTTTTATATCAATCACAAAATTTAATTGATTTAGGTAAAAACCTTGGTTTTTCTAAATTAAAATCTTTCTATAAAATAATTTTACCAGCAGCGCGGCCTGCAATAGTTGCCGGATTATCGCTTGTTGCCATGGAAACTTTAGCAGAATTTGGAGCAGTTGATTTTTTTTCCATTAATACATTAACCACAGGTATTTATAATTCATGGATAACTTTTGATGATTTAGCTTTTGCAAATCGAGTATCTTTTTTCTTATTACTATTTATATTTTCTTTATTTGTTTTAGAAAATTTATCTAGACGCAGAGCAAAATATCATCTCAATTCTAAAGGAGGATTCAAACAAAAACAAAAAATTACACTTTTAGGTAAAAGTTCTTTTTTAGCGTTTATATTTTGTTTTTTAATATTTTTTATGAGTTTTTTATTTCCATTAGGTCAAATGTTATATTGGACAATAAAATTTCCTGAAAATTTATTTGACTTACAAATAATTGATCTTGTACTGAATACTTTATATCTGGTTGTGTTATCTAGCCTAGTTTTATTAATATTTTCACTTATATCAAATTACGGAAATAGAGTTTCAAACAATAAAAGTTTAAATTTTTTATCAACCTTATCAATTTCAGGCTATGCTATTCCTGGAGTTATATTAGCTATAGCATTTATTACTTTTATTGCTTGGTTGGATGATAGTATAATTAAATCATTAGGATTTGCTTCAATCAAAAAAGTTTTTATTGGTTCTATTCTTGGTTTGGTTTTAGTTTATTTTATAAGATTTTATTCTTTAGCTTTTAATGGGATAAAATCAGGATATGAAAAAATTAATATTTCGGTTGATGAGAGTGCTTATTTGTTAGGCTATTCTAAAAGAAAAACATTTATGAATATTCACATTCCTTTTTTGAGAAATTCTCTTTTATTCATAATTATTTTAATCTCATTAGAAATAATAAGAGAATTACCCATTACATTAATTTTAAGACCTTTTAATTTTGAAACTTTTGCAACTACAGCATATATTTCTGCTTCCTAGGACTTATTAGAGGCTGCTGCAGTGCCTTCATTATTTTTAATATTAATCGCTTCTTTATTCATTATAATTAGCTCAAAATATATTTTAAGAGAGAATAATGAGTAATAATTTTTTTGAAGTTAAAAATGTTGATTTTAAAATTGGAGGTAAAACTAAAGTAGCTAATGTATCTTTTGCTATTGAAAATGAAGGCGATGTGATTTGTCTTTTAGGTCCATCCGGTATCGGAAAAACTACTATTTTAAGAACAATTGCAGGTTTAGAAAAAATTAAAAAAGGATCGATTGAACTTAAGGGAAGTATATTATCTTCAGAAAAAAAAAATCTTGAGCCAGAGGATAGAAATATATCTTTGGCGTTTCAAGAAAACAGTTTATTTCCACATTACACTGTAGAAAAAAATATATTATTAGGTGCAGAAAGAAATAAAGGTAAAAAAGATCATCAAGTCAGCTTACAAGAAATTATAGAGTTATTAGATATTTCTTTAATATTAAATAAATATCCACATGAAATTAGTGCTGGCGAAGCACAAAGAGCTTCTCTTGCAAGATCTTTAGTAACTCAGCCAGACTTATTATTGTTAGATGAACCATTATCTAATGTGGATCAAAGTTTTAAGGAAGAAATACAAGAGAAATTAAAGAAAATATTAAAGAGTTCGAAAATTACCACAATTATTGTTACTCACGACTCTTATGAAGCTTTTTATTTAGGATCTAAATGTGGAATAATTTTAAATCAAGAACTAAAACAATTTGATGATCCGTATAATGTTTATCATTTACCAAACTCCATTGAGGTAGTTAATTTTTTAAATAGAGGAACACTTATTCCCGCAGAAGTAACAAGCCCTAAAAGCTTGGAAAATAAAGACCTTGGAACAATTACTGGTAATTTTATTAAGCCTTTTCCAATAGGATCAAAAGTAAAGCTTTTAGTACAACCAGAGGACTTACACCATGATGATAAAAGTAATTTAAAATTTGAAGTGGTGGACAGAAAGTTTAGAGGCACTAATTTTATTTATACGCTTAAAACTCCCAGTAATACCCTAATTCCAGTTTTTGTTCACTCCCATCATATCCATCAACATGAAGTTGACGAAAAATTTGGTATCAAAAGGCCAATTCATATTGATCATATAGTTTGCTTCTAATAGAAAGCTTTTTAATAAAATGAATAGTAATTTTAAAATATTCTTAAAAGGAATTGTTGATGTAAGTCCATTGATGATACCCGTTGTACCATTTGGTTTAATATTTGGTGTCCTTGCTATTGATATAGGATTTACCCCTTTAGAAACAATGGGAATGTCTTTAATAGTATTTGGTGGCGCTTCCCAGATTGTTCTTTTACAATTATTTTCTGGAGGTGCTTCTTCTTTAGTTATCATCAGTTCAGTCGGAGCTGTAAACTCAAGACATTTACTTTACGGAGCAGTAGTCTCTGAACATTTATCAGATTTGAAATTAATTTGGAAAATTATAATTTCTTACTTTCTAATTGATCAAGCTTTTGCAATATCCAATGAATATTTAAAGAAAAATAAAGATAGAAATCGATATTTTCATCTAGTTGGTGGTGGGGCAACTTGTTGGGTTATCTGGCAATCAACAACATTATTAGGAATCATTTTAGGTGCATCTATACCTGAAAAGCTGGGGCTAAGTTTTGCAGTTCCATTAACTTTTTTAGCATTACTAGTTAATGATTTTAGAAAATTTATAAATGTAATTGTAATAATTGTTTCGGGAACAGTAGCTACTTTAGGTTATAATTATATTCCTTTCAAAGCTTATGTAATAGTTGCAGCTTTAGCTGGTTTATTAATTGCTATGATATTAACCAAAACTATTAAAGCAAAATGAGCAATTGGACTTTAATTATATATTGTGGATTAATTACATATCTCACTAGATTTACAATGATAGCATTAATTAAAAAAGAAATGTTTAATGACAGAATAAGAGAGATATTATCTTTTGTACCATCTGCGATATTCCCAGCTATTATTTTTCCTGCAATTTTTATAAATGAAATAGGATTATTCCAAATAGAGGAAAACCCAAAGATATTAGCAGCAATAATTGCAATGGTGATTGGGATATTATCTCGAAGTATAATTGCGACAATTTTTTCTGGATTAGCATCTTATTGGTTTCTAATTTTTGTTGTATAAGAACCTATGAAAAAAATTTACATATTTATTTTTTGTATATTTGCTTTTAGTGCTAATGCGATGGAGAAAAAGACAACCTTTGATAAAGAGTTGTTTGATAAAGCACAGTCAGAGGGTAAATTTGTAGTAGTAAGTTCTTGGATTAAATATTGTTCATCTTGCGCTGGTCAGATGAAAATTCTAAAGCAAGCCAAAAATGAAGGTGGACTATCTGATATTAAATTTGATAATATTGAATATTTTTCATTTGATGTAACGAATGAAGAAATTGCAAATTTACTAAATGTACAGTACCAAACTACACTTTTAATTTTTAAAGATAACAAAGAAATTTATAGAAGTGTTGGTGAGACAACTAAAGATTTAATTTACGAGGCTATTAAATCTTCAATTTAAAGTTCAGCACCTAATTTAAGATTATTTGCAACATTAAAATCTATTGCTGCAGGCTTCTTTAAATTTAGGTTGTTCATTATCTCAATATATTCCTCAACATTATTAACCTGTAATCTTGGATTAAATTTCTTTTCTTTACCAATGGTACTAACTATTTCTCCCTTATAATCATGCGCGGGGTAGACAAGAGTTTCGTCAGGTAGTTTTAAAAGTCTATTGAATAACGAGTTATAAGCATCTTTTGAATTACCATTTTGGAAATCTGTTCTTCCAGTACCATTAATAAGCAAGGTATCACCTGAAAATAAATAATTATCCATTAAAAAACTAAAGCTGTCAGAGGTATGGCCTGGAGTATAAAGAGCTTTAATCTTTAATTGATCAAGTTTAATTATTTCTTCATCTTTAACTTTTATCTCAACAGCATCTGTTGGGGTATGTTCTCCCATAATAGTTACACATTGAGTTTTGTCTCTCAATTTACCAGCACCAGTGACATGATCAGCATGAATATGGGTATCTATTACCTTTACTAGTTTTAAATTTAATTCAGTAAGTAACTTTATGTAGTCTTCGACATTTTCTAAAACAGGATCGATGATTAAAGCTTCTCTTCCCTCTGCTGAGGCAATTATGTAGGTGTAAGTGCTGGATTTTTGATCAAAAACTTGTTTAAAAATCATAAGTAAATATTATCATAAAATTATGGAAACCACTACATTTGACTGGTCCTGTAAAAATACTTGGAAACAAAGTGCAAAAAATACCGCATGGTGTTTGCTCGGATGTGCCATAGGAGATTTTGGTACTATCTTATTTTTTCAATTAACAGAAATACCATTTCCAGTTTTAGGAATAATGATTCTCGCAATAATCAATGGAATTATCACAAGCATAATTTTAGAGACAATTATTTTGATGAAACAAAAATTTGGTTTTAAGAACGCTTTAAAAACTGCAACTGGTATGAGTTTAATTTCAATGTTGAGTATGGAAATTATGATGAACTTAACAGATTATTTGCTTACTGGAGGTGCAATTTTAACATGGTGGGTAATTCCAATAATGTTAATCGTTGGATTTTTAACTCCTTGGCCTTATAATTATTGGAGACTTAAAAAATTTAATATTGCTTGTCACTAATCTAAGAAAAAAATAAATCCAAATTCATTAAATGCAAAAATCGTCAGTATCTTATATTCTAAAACTATCGATACCCATTTTCTTTGCCAATTTAGCAATTCCACTAGTAGGTATTATCGATACAGCTCTAATGGGAAACCTTGGAAATCTTTCTTATTTAACTGCAACATCAATTGCAGCAAATTTATTTTCGATGATATTTTGGAGTTTTGGTTTTTTAAGAATGGGAACGGTAGGTATGGTTTCACAAGCTATGGGACAAAATAATTATCAAGAAATTTTAAATATAGTTTTAAGAAATATATTCTTTGTATTAATTATTTCAGTTTTAATCTTTGTATCTCAATTATTTATTCTTAGTTTAAGTTTCAAAATATTTAATCTATCAGAGTTAACTAAAGAATTTTATACTCAATACTTTAAAATTAGAATTTATTCAGCTCCTGGTGAGTTAACTTTGTATGTAATAACAGGTTTATTTGTTGGTCTACAAAAGACTAAAGTTTCTAGCTTGGTAGTGGGGTTTTTTTCTATTTTAAATATATTTTTGAGTATTATCTTGGTTTCAAAATTTGATTTAAATATTAGAGGAGTTGCATATGGCACCCTGTTTTCTGCATTAGTCACATCTGTAATATTTTTGATTTATACTTTTAACTATCTCAGCAAATTTACTACTATTAAGATCGATTTATCCAAACTTTTAAACTTAGAAAAAATGAAAGAAATTTTTAATATAAATTTTGATATTCTTATTAGAACCATTTTGTTAACATTTTCTTTTTTATGGTTTACATATTTGGGAACTCAAATTGGAGAAGATTATGTTGGCGCTAATGCTATTTTAATTAATTTAGTTTTCTTATCAGCATTTATATTAGATGCCTATGCATTTTCAACTGAGGGAATGATTGGATATTCTCTTGGTAAAAAAGATTTAAAACTTTTTAAAAGCATTGTTAAAAATTCTTTTATACTGAGTTCTTTAACAGGTTTTTTTATTTCAATTATTTATTTCTTCATAAATGAAAGTGTAATTAATTTAATGTCTGATATTGAAGAAATTAGAAAATTAAGCTTATCTTATGTAATTTGGTTAATCTTACTACCTTTCATTGCATCTTTCTGTTATCAATTTGATGGTATTTTTATTGGATCTTCTCAAACAAAAGAACTGAGAAATGCTATGATTTTTTCTGTATCTTGTTATTTATTAATTTCAATAATTTTAACAAAATATTTATTTAATACAGGGGTTTGGATTTCACTTTGTTTGTTTATGATATTAAGAGGAGTATCATTATTTTATTATCTAAATAGAATTTATAAAAGATTTTAATTTTTAGATAATATTTAAAGAATCATGGTAAAAATGAATATTAAAAATTGGGATAATAAAACTTGGCTTTCTTCTAATGATTATATTAGGTCATTTAATAAATTTTTATTCAAAAATATAAGATTAAACCCAAATTCTGAAATATTAGATATTGGATGTGGTCGAGGTAAAATTTTAGGAACAATAAAATCAAGTTTAAAACTTAAAAGTAAGCCAACTGGTATTGATATTATAAATCACAAAGATAAAGATAAAAGGATAAATTTCAAAAAAACAGATGCCATATCGTTCTTTTTGACTAGTAAGAAAAAATTTGATTTAATTTTGATTAAACAAACAATTCATTTGTTAACCTTTAAAAAAATAAAAAAATTATTATTTCTTTGTAAGAAAAATTTGAATCATAAAGGTAAAATTTTTATTTTAACATTAGATGGAAAAAAAAACGAATTACCCACCTTTAGAAAAATGAAAATAAGACTCAATAAATCTCTTAAAAGAGATAACAAAGTTTTAAAACTCATCACTAGACTTTATCCTCAACGAAAAAGAAAAAACTTTATCTATAAAGTCAAAATCAATAAAAAAAAATATCTTACTATGATTGAGAACAAGTATATCTCAATTTTATTACCATTATCAAAAAATGAAATTTTAGAAGGTATTCAAGAAATTAATCATAAATATAAAAATTATATTCAATTTAGAGATAAACTGGATTGCTTTATTTTATAAGATTCTTTTTAGTAAGTTTTCTTTAAATAAAACTTTATGTGCTATTACTGCTAAAATATGTAATGAGATTAAGGCAATCAGACAATAATTTGAAATTATATGGATATCATAAAATATTTCTGCTAGTTCGAAGTTATCTTTAATTTCTAGATTAAAGAAAAATAAGTCAAGTATTTCACCATTAAATAATTTCTTAAAAGCACCTGAAATAGTAATAGTCAAGATAGTTAAATACAAAAGTACATGATTCATTGTCGCTATTAACTTTTGTCCTGGAAAAACACTGTTACCTAAAGATGGAGTTGGATTGAAAATTTTATAGATTAACCTCAATATAGTTAAATAAAATATCGAAAGACCAACAACAACATGAATACTTTCAATAGTTAATCTTGTTTCATTGAAATCAAGATCAACCAAATAGAAACCCAATGGTATTTGAAGAATTAATGCTACGGCACTTAACCAATGAAATGTTTTGGAAATAAAACCATATTCTGTTGAGTTATTTGTTAGATTCATACGATTTAAGAATATCATAAATAAAATTTTAAAGGAGTCTGCGTTATCAAAACAACTGTGACCAAGTTGTACAACTTGATGATATACTCCATATTTCATTGATGATACAAGGGTTCATAATTAATTATTATTTAATATGATACTAAAAAATAATTTGATTAGGTTAGCTGTCTTAATGATATTAACAATATCATTCTTTTATATAATTAATTTTGCAACATATGAAAAAAATGCTTTGGCTAATATTAATAATAAACAGAATGTCGAAATTTTTAAAACTCCTACTTGTGGATGTTGCAATGGATATGTTTCATTTTTAGAAAAAGAAAAATTCAAAGTAAAACAAACAGATATGGGAAGTCTTCATACAATTAAACAAAAATTTAATATTCCGTTAGAAATGCAGTCTTGTCACACTACAATCATGGACAAATACTTTATTGAAGGTCATGTTCCGCTAGAAGCGATAAATAAATTATTAAAAGAGCAACCTGATATTGATGGAATAGCATTGCCCGGAATGCCGATTGGAACACCAGGTATGCCAGGTGATAAGGATGAGCCTTATGTTATTTATCAACTTATTGACGGGAAATTCTCAGTATTCATGACAATATAAAGTTAATGGTACAAAAAATAAAAATAATAAAAATATTTATAATTATTTTTTCCTTAATCTTTCCTTTTTCCACCAACGCTCAAACTGTAGAAGAAATTATTAAAGGTAGAAAAGCATTATTTAGTAAAAATTACAGTACTGCTAAGAGGGTTCAAACTTTTGCCAGTAAAGGTGATTTTGTTAAGGCTTCAAGCTTGATGAAAGAAATGAGTGAAAATTACTTAACTTTACTCGAATATTTTCCAGATAATACAAAAGAGGGTTTTAAAACAGAGGCTTTACCAATTATATGGGAGAATAAAGATGAGTTTAACAGTTTGATGAAAAAATCCTCTACTGACATGATTGAACTAGCTAAAGTAATAGATTCTAGTGATGATGTTAGAGCTAGTTTACAAAAATTTATGTGGAGTAATTGCAAAGCTTGTCACAGTAAGTTCAGAGCACCTCATTAAATTTTAAATTGATTTAGTAAAAAAAATATATAAGCTTGAGTCATGAATTATATTACTGGTCTAATAAATTTAATAGTGAGTTTAGTTGTCTCTACAATTATAATTTACGCTATAAATATTGTAGCTGGTTTTGCTGGA
>JACWDK010000020.1 GCA_014654165.1 Pelagibacterales bacterium SAG-MED13
GGAGGTATTTTTTTTACATTAATTAAGTTTTTATTAGATTTAATAAGATTAGTATATTATTTACTCATTTCAATTAACTTATCAAAAAAAAATTTTTATAGATTTTTAATGTACACAGTAAGGCTATTAGGTTTAATATTTGGTTTGTTTGGATTTCAATATAAAGAATATGCTTAAGTTTCAGAAAATTTTATTTAAAAAAAAAAAAATATTAAAAAAAAAAAATTGCGTATTATGTTTTTCAGAAAAAATATCTAAAGTTTTAGATTTTAACAAAACACCTTTAGCGAATTCATATAAAAAAAAACTAGACATTAAAGACAATTATTTCCCTTTATCTTGTGTTTTGTGTGAAAATTGTGGTCATCTCCAACTTAGTCATTTAGTAAATCCAGAAGTAATGTTTGAAAACTACCTATATGTATCAGGAACATCAAAAGTTTTAAAAAAACATTTTATTAATTACGCAAAAAAAATTATCTCTAATTTTAAATTAAATAGGAACTCTAAAATACTTGATATTGCATGTAATGACGGAACATTTTTAGAATATTTTAAAAAAAAAAATTTTAAACATGTCATTGGTGTTGAACCAGCTAAAAATTTAAGAAATCTTAATTTAAAAAAAAGGATAGATATTAATACAAATTTTTTTGGAAAAGATTTTAGTATTAAAATGAAAAAGAAATATGGTTTGTTTGATCTTATAACTGCTAATAATGTATTTGCTCATTCCCCACATCTTTACGATTTTTCATTAGGTGTAAAAAATTTGCTTTCTGAAAAAGGTATTTTTATTCTAGAAGTTTCTTATTTACCAACAGTTTTACAAAAAAAAACATTTGATACAATATATCATGAGCATATGAGTTATCATAGCCTAAAACCTTTAATTAAATTTTTTAAAAGTCAAAAACTTCAATTGTTTGACTTTGAATTAATTGAAGCTCAAGGAGGTTCAATAAGAGTTTATGTTTCTCATTTAAAAACTTACAAAGTAAAAAATTTTAAAATAAAAAAGCAAATTAATAGAGAAATTCAGCAGGGGCTTTATTCGAAAAATAAGTATAAAATTTTTTACAAAGAAATAATTGATACAAAGATTAAACTAAACAAAATAATTGAAGATCTTAAAAGAAGAAAGCTAGATATTATAGGTTATGGTGCTCCAGCAAAATTAACAACGCTTACACATGTTTTTGGATTGACAAGAAAAGATTTTAAAATAGTAATTGATGACAATAATTTAAAAGTTAATAAATTTACGCCTGGAAAAAATTTTTTGATAAAAAATTTTAATTTTTTAAAAAATAATAATAAAAAATATAAAGTAATAATTGTTCTTGCTTGGAATTTTTATGATAGCATTAAAAAAAAATGTAAAAAGATAAATAATAAATTTTTGTTTATTTCACCGTTCCCTAAGCCTAAAATAGAAAAATAATCCGTTATATATTTAAAGAATTTGAAATTTCGAAAAGATATTTGGTTGAAGAAAGAATTAATTTTTTATCATCTGATAATTTTTTCATTTTTAATTTTAATTGAAAGTTGATAAGGAGATTTTTTATAGGATCTATTTCTTGTGCTTTTAAATATCTTGTTTTTTTATTTACTCTTATAAAACACTTTTTTTCGTTATATCCCTTATAAATTAAACTTCCTGTAGACCCTACTATCTCTAAGTTCCTTTTTTTATTTTTGTAATCATTTGAAAAATCAATTTCTATTTTAATGTTTTTGCCAAATAATGTAGTTTTCAAGTTTTGAATTAATTTATTTTTAATATTTTTTCGTTTTTCAAATATCTTAATTTTAAAATTTTGATCTTTAAATAAATCAATTACAATTGCTAATGGATGAGGTAACCATTCAAAATGAGGTAATTCATATCTATTTTTAATATTTCTAAATTTGTAGGGGTCAATTTTACCATAATCAAGTTTAACAATTTTTATTTTTCCAATTTCTTTTATTTTCCTTTTTAAATTTAAAAAAGCCTCCACATAAAGATCAGTATGATTTATTAAAATAATCTTTTTGTATCGACTTATTTTTTGTTTTATTTTATTAAATTCATTAAATTTACTTACTAAAGGTTTTTCTATTATTATATGTTTTTTTTTATTTAAAGCATATTTTAAATATGAATAATGAGTATTAGTAGGTGATGCAATTATGTATAGATCTATATTATTTATTTTAAAAAATTCATTTTTATTATTTGTAAATAAAGAATTTTTTTTTGTTTTTGATTTTCTTAAAATTTTTATTAAATTGAAATTTTTGTTAATTGATAAATTTTTATAATATTTCTTACCATATCTCCCATATCCAATTAATCCAACATTAATCATAAATCATCAATATTTATATTTAAAAAATAAATCTCTTTTGCTAATTTTTTCTAAAAAAATATAATCTTTAATTTTTAAAAATTTTTTAATTTCATCATCGTTTCTAGACTCGACTAAAATAAATTTAAAATTATAAGTAGAAAAATCTATTCCATTTAAAACTTCTAATTCAGATCCTTCTACATCAAGAGATAAAAAATCCATTTTTTTTGGTGATTTAATTTCAATAAATATTTCATTTAATGTAATTGTATCTACCCAAACTTCTTCTATTTTTTCAGTTTTGAGTAAATATTTTTCTCCCTCAAGTGCATGTTTCTTGGCATCTACTTTATTTAAAATTGTTTTATCACTAATAGATGACATTAAATCAGAATAAATCATTTTAATTTTTTCTTTTTTAAAACTAAAACTTATACATGCATTATTATAAAAGTAATTTTTATTTGATCTAAATTTTTTACACTTTATATATTTATCTTTAATTGGTTCTACAAGTATACCTTTCCAATTAAAATTTTTTTCAAAATAATACGTGTTAGATTGTTTGATCCCATCATTTGCACCTAATTCAACAAAAAACCCATTTTTATAATTTAGATATTTTTCTAATTTTCTATCTAATTCATGATGACCAAAGTAAGTTTTTCTTCTATTTTTAAAATCATAATAGAGTTCTAATAAATATTTTGGTGTTATTGATTTAATGAATTTCTTTACAGACATACATACATATATATAAGACCTTTATAATTTAAAAATAACAAATGAAAACTATATTAATCTCTGGAGGTGGTGGATATTTGGGTACCTATCTAACCCAAGAATTATTAAAAAATTATAAAGTCACAGTTTATGATGGTTTTTATTTTAAATGGCTTTTTAAGAATAAAAGAAAAATTAAATATAATAATAGACTTAAATTTATAAAAAAGGACATAAATCAAGTAAGTTCAAATGATTTTAAAGGAATAGATGTAGTGTGTGATTTAAATGGAATTCCAAATGACCCCAGTTCTGAACTAAATAAAAAATATACCTGGAATGTTAATTATAAGGGAAGAAAAAAATTTGCTAAGATTGCAAAAAACTGTGGTGTGAAAAGATATATTTTTAACTCAACATGTGCAGTATATGGTTATAACAAAAAGATTGTAAATGAAAATTCAATTACAAACCCATTGAGCACATATGCAAAAGCTAATTTAAAAGCTGAAAAGGAAATCTACCAAATGAAAAATAAAAATTTCAAAGTTAATATACTTAGAAATTCCACTTTATTTGGGTTTTCTCAAAATTTGAGATTAGATTTAGTTATTAATATTTTTGTTAATTCTTATTTAGAAAAAAGAAGGATCAGCGTAAATGGAGATGGAAAACAGTGGAGACCATTTATATCATTAACTGATGTAGCAAAAATTTATAAACTTTTGATAGGAGATGAAAAGTATCCATCCTTTATTACAAATTTAGTTGCTTTTAATTCAACTATTAAAGATTTAGCTCTTAAAGTAATTAAGTATTTTAAAGGATCAGTGGATCAAGTTGAATTCAATAGAGAAAATAAAGATAATAGAAATTATCGAACTAAAAGCATTAATCTAAGAAAATATTTTAAAAGCTTAAAATTTTCGAGTTTTAGTAGTGAAATAGACAAATTAATAAAAGGAATTAAAAAATATAAGATTAAATCTGATACCTCAACTGTTAGAATGAAGTTTTATAAACAGAAATTTTTAAATAAAAATTAAATGTTAAAATTATTTATAAAAGGAGATCAATTAGATGAGTGATGAATATAAAAAAGAGTATTTAAACGCAGATATAATTAATATGAAAGAAAAGTTTGGAGACGATAGAGGTTTTATTCAACCTTTATGCGATCTTAATATGAAAAGTGCTTCTTTAATTTATACTAAAGAAAATCAATGGAGAGCTAATCATTATCATAAAAAAGATTGGCATTTTATTTATGTAATCAAAGGTGAATTTGAATATTATTATAGAAAGACTAATTCGAATGAAGAAACTAAAAAAAAGATAGTCACCAAAGGTGAGTTATTATTTACTGGTCCAATGATTGATCATGCAATGCTTTATACAAAAGAAACAGAAATTCTTGTTGTAAGTAAAAATCCAAGAGATCAAAAAACTTATGAGGAAGACACTGTAAGAATAGATTTTATGAATGATAAAAACAGATTTTAAATAAATCTATTTTTTTATAATTTTTAGTATTTTAAAAAATACTCTATTTAAGAAATTTTTCCTATGATAAAAAGATTTATACAAATAGTTGTCGTAAAAAGAATTTGCTTTATGAGTTTGTTCAATTTTTAGAGGGAATTTTATATTGGAAGATCTTAAATTTCTAAACTTTTGAGCCCCTTTACCGCTAGGATCACTTTTAAATCCTATATTCTTTATCAAGTTAATTGCTGATATTACAGTGAGTTTTTTATTCAATATGAGTTTATATATCCAAGGTATATCCCATCCGATATGCTTAGTTTTAGAATTATTTTCTACATAAAAATTAAAAAATCTCCTTTCATCATTATTTTTATCAAATAATTCTAAAAATTCTTTTTTATTATCTTCCCAATCAGAAATTTCAGCTTCATACAGTTTATTCCATTTTTTTTTCCAAGTAGCCCAGCCCCAAAACTGAGGATATTTTGAAAATATAAAAGATTTATCATTTATTTTTTTATTTTTTGTTCCATGGTGTAAATTACAACCGGAAATATGGTAAACTTTTTCATTATTTTTATATTTTTTTAACATTGTTGAGCAAAATCTAAAAAATGATTTTTCTGGATAGGTATCGTCTTCTAAAAATATGATTTCATTTTCATTCTTAAAAACAACATTTAAAACTTTTTTTGCTAGAAATCGTTGTCCTATATTTTTTTTAAATTTAAAATATTTGATACATCTTAATTTCTGATAATCTTTAATTAATTCAGTAGTTTTGTTGTAAAGATCAATTTCATCTTTGCTGAAATTATTTTTTTTTCCATCTTGGAATATATAGAGAGTTTTAGGTTTTATGGATAATATTTGATTTAAAACTTTTTTTGTTTCCAAAGGTCTTTTAAAGGTTAGTAATAATACAGGAATTTTAAACATTTGATTCTTTGGATTTATAACTTATTATTTAAAAACTAATATGATAAAAAACTCAATAGAAAAAAATTTTTTAGAAAAAAATGGATACATAAAATTATCAAATTTAATTAATAACGAGAATTTTGACAGGTTGAGTAAACAAATTATGTTAGAAACTAACAAATTTTATGAAGAAAATCTGGATAGAATTAAAGATCTTGGTGGTTATTTAACCGGTAATCTAGAACTTTTGCCTGATAATAAACTATTAGAGATGTGGAACATTCTATGTGATGAAAATTTTAAAAGTATTTTTAAAAATATAATTGGAAAAGATATATCAAACTATGATGTAAAATGTTCAGGTAATATTGTTTTGCCAAATAAAGGTTTTCAGCATTTTCATACAGATGGGCCCTTAAAATCAAATAAAATTATATTAAATCTTGCTATTCATGAAATTGATTTAATGAATGCTCCAACAGAAATTGTGCCAGGTACACATAATAGAGAAATAAAATATTGGAAATTTTACCTATCAGAGATTTTTCAAGATAAAATATTAATGAAAATGAGTAAAGGTGATGTGATAATAAGGAACCATTCTATTTGGCATAGAGGAACAAAAAATAAATCTAAACATTTAAGAATTTTGCTTTTGTTTGCACTTACTGAAAAATCAAAAGGAAAATGCTTTAAACAAGAAATTAACAGAAATTTAACAATAGGTGAGAATCAATTCAAATCATCTCATAAACAAAAGCTAAAAGAAGTAATTAGTATTTATTTATCCCCAATCTATATTTTTTATAGAATAATCTCCTCTTTGATAAAATAGCAATAAAATCGACTATTTTTTGAGCAAAAGTTTGTTTACATATATTCATAATTGAGTATAAATTTCCCGCCGGTGGTTATTGCGAAAGTGTTATACCCGATCCCATTCCGAACTCGGAAGTCAAGCCTTTCTGCGCCGATGGTACTTTGTCTTAAGGCATGGAAGAGTAGGACATCGCCGGCATTATTATTATGAAAATAAAAAGCTCATTAAAATCTATCAAGAAAAGAGACCTTAATTCAAAACTAGTTAGAAGAAGAGGCAGAGTTTATATCATTAATAAAAATAATCCTAAATTTAAAGCACGTCAGAAGTAGTTTTTATGGATAATGATAACCATAAAGATACATGGAATAATTTTACTAAATTTGTGTTGTGGGGAACTGTCGCGGTAATATTAGTTTTAATATTAATGGCGATATTCTTATTGTAAGTTAATCCTATGAAGATTGTTTCTATTTCAGAAAATAAAGATATTGAAAAAAGAATTGCAATAACCCCTGAAATTGCAAAAAAATATATTTCAAATGGTTTCGAGTTATTTATAACAAAAAATTATGGAGAGCATTTAGGGTTTAAGGATTCAGATTATGAGACATTAGGTGTAAAATTGTCTTCAGATCAAAAAGAAATCTTAGCTAAAGGTGATATAATTATTCAATTAGGATTATTACAAAATGAATATCTTTCAATATTAAAAGAAAATCAAAGTTTAATTGGTGTTTTAGATCCATATAAAAACAAAGATCAAATAGACAATTTAGCAAAAAAAAACATTAATTTTTTCTCTCTAGAACTATTGCCAAGAATTACTAGAGCACAATCTATGGATATTCTTTCATCCCAAGCAAATCTTGCAGGATACAAAGCTGTAATAGAGTCTTTTGCGCATTTTGAAAAAGCAATTCCGATGATGATGACAGCTGCTGGAACAATACCTGCGGCAAAAGTTTTAGTTGTTGGTGCAGGTGTAGCTGGGTTACAGGCTATAGCAACTGCTAAAAGAATGGGAGCAATAGTGTTTGCCACCGATGTCAGAATGGCTTCAAAAGAACAAGTTGAAAGTTTGGGTGGAAAATTTCTCACAGTTGAAGGATCGGAAAATCTTGAGACACAAGGTGGTTATGCAAAAGAAACAACTGATGATTTTAAAAAAAAACAGGAACAATTACTTGCCGAAACACTTAAAAAAATTGATATAGTTATTTGTACAGCCTTAATACCAGGTAAAAAAGCACCCGTAATAGTTAAAGATTTTATGATAGAAAATATGCATTCAGGATCAGTTATTTATGATCTAGCAGCTATCCAAGGCGGAAATACATCATTAACTGAGGTTAATAAAACTATTGAAAAAAATGGAGTTAAAATAATGGGGGAGTCTAATATTTTAAATAAATTACCTACATCTGCGTCAAATCTTTATGCTAAAAATGTATATAATTTTGTCATAAATCTCTATGACAAAGAAAATAAAAAAATTAATATAAACCTGGATGACGAAATAATTAAACAAACAATAATAAAATAATTATGGAAATAGACCCTTTTATATTTAGATTAAGTATATTCATCTTATCTATATTTATAGGTTACTATGTAGTTTGGAGTGTCACACCATCTTTACATACACCTTTAATGTCAGTTACAAACGCAATCTCCTCAGTAATAATTGTTGGTGCTATAATTGCTGCTCTGGCAAACTTAGATGGAACTATTTTTACGTCCTCAAGTTTATTTGGATATTTAGCAATTACTTTAGCGGCCATTAACATTTTTGGTGGATTTTTAGTCACCCAAAGAATGTTGGCTATGTATAAAAAAAAAAAGAAAGATAAATAATGATATCAGCAAATTTGTCAGCAATTTTTTATTTAATCTCAGGGGTATTATTTATTTTAGCTTTAAGAGGATTATCATCTCCAGAGACTTCGAGACAAGGAAACTTTTATGGTATAATAGGAATGGTTATAGCAATTACTGTCACTTTTCTGTCTATTGGAAATTTTGCATCTGGATTTATCTATGTACTTATTTTTTTGTTAGCTGGAGGTGCAATAGGCGCATTCATAGCATTTAAAATACCTATGACGGCAATGCCAGAACTTGTTGCAGGATTCCATAGTCTTGTTGGTTTAGCTGCAGTTTTTGTTGCAATATCAGCTTTTATAAATCCCCAAGCATTTAATCTTGGATCACCAGGTGATATTAAACTTGCAAGTCTAATAGAAATGTCAATTGGTGCTGCGGTCGGTGCAATAACATTTTCAGGGTCAATTATTGCTTTTTTAAAATTACAAGGAATCATGTCAGGTGCTCCTATTACTTTCAAAGGGCAACATTTATTAAATGCTTCAATTCTTGTTTCAATTATAGTTTTAACTTATCTATTGTGTGTATCTCAATCATCTAATTTATTTTGGTTGTTAATTGCTATTTCTTTTTTAATTGGATTTTTACTAATTATTCCAATAGGTGGAGCAGATATGCCAGTAGTAATTTCTATGTTAAATTCTTATTCTGGTTGGGCTGCTGCAGGAATAGGTTTCACATTAGAAAACACTGCATTAATTATAACTGGTGCTTTAGTAGGCTCATCTGGAGCAATTCTCTCTTATATAATGTGTAAAGGAATGAATAGATCATTCTTTAACGTAATCCTAGGTGGTTTTGGTGCAACAGAACAATCTACAAAAGAAACCAACAAAGAACAAAGACCAGTAAAAAGTGGAAATGCTGACGATGCTGCGTTTTTAATGAAAAATGCTTCCTCTGTGATAATAGTTCCCGGATATGGTATGGCAGTTGCACAAGCACAACATGCTCTAAGAGAAATGGTGGACACACTAAAGAAAAATGATATTAAAGTTTCATATGCTATTCATCCTGTTGCAGGTCGTATGCCAGGGCATATGAATGTATTATTAGCTGAGGCCAATGTTCCTTATGATGAAGTTTTTGAGCTTGAGGAAATAAATAATGATTTTGCGAATGCAGATGTGGCATTTGTAATTGGTGCAAATGACGTAACTAATCCTGTAGCAAAAACAGATCCACAAAGCCCAATTTATGGAATGCCAGTCTTAGATGTTGAAAAATGTAAATCTGTTTTATTTGTTAAAAGAAGCTTATCACCAGGTTATGCAGGTATAGATAATGATCTTTTTTATAAAGAAAATACACTGATGTTATTTGCTGATGCAAAAAAGATGACTGAAGATATTACAAAAAACTTATAGGTTAAAATTGACTACAAAAATTTTTTGTGACATTGCTGATCTAGATCAAATTAGAAAATTTAATAAAAAAAAAATAGTAAAAGGTTTTACAACAAACCCAAGTTTGATGAGAAAAGCTGGTGCTAAAAATTACAAGTTATATTCTAAAAAAATTTTAAAAATCTGCAAAACTAAACCTGTTTCACTAGAAGTTTTTGGGGATGATTATGTAAATATGAAAAAACAAGCATTAGAAATAAATAAATGGGGTAAAAACGTTTACGTAAAAATTCCAGTTCTAAATTCCAAAGGTAAATTTATGGGAAAAATTATCACGGAACTTAATAGAAAAAATATTAAATTAAATATAACAGCAGTTTATAGTTCAAAACAAGTTAAGATGATTTTAAAAAAAATTAAATCTAATACAAAAGTAATAATATCAATCTTTATTGGCCGATTAGCAGATACTGGAAGAGACCCAATCAGTATGGTTAAAGATTGTATTAAAGTATGTAAAAAATACAATAATATAGAAATTTTATGGGCTAGTACGAGAGAGCCTTATAATTATATTCAAGCAAAAAAAATTGGATGTAAAATTATTACGATACCTCCCTCAATAATTGAAAAAATTGAAAGCTTTAAATTTTTATCAGATAAGAATTTGTCAATTGCTACTGTAAAAGGCTTTCTTAAAGATAGTAGTTTATCAAAGTTTAAAGTTTAAAATTTTCTTAATAAATCCTCAAATTCAATAATATTCATTAGTTTTTTATAATTGTGAAAAAAAAAACTATATTTTAATTTTTTAAAATTTTTTTCTTTTAATTTCAATAAATTTGAATTTTTTCTTTTAAATATTACTCCTATACCCCAATCTGCGTTACATGTGAAACAGTCAAGATTTGACTTTGTTCTGCATTCAACAAATGCTTTCCAGACATCACCATTCCAATTTAAAGTTATCCTTGGCACTAATTGATCGATTAAGTTGTTAGGAAGACAATCATGTATTAATATTACACCATTATCATTTAATATTTGTATAGCGTTATGAATATCTTTACTAACTTGAGAATAGTGATGCAAACCATCAATAAAAATACAATCGAATTTTTCTTTATTTATTTGGAAGAAAGTATCGCTGGTCATTCTGTGTGTTCCACCCGAAAATGGATCAACACCTATTTTATTTTCACAAATAATATTCGTAAATAGCTCATCTTTAAAAGTGCCTATTTCAAGGTATTTAGAATATTTTTGAGTTTTAATAATCTTGTTTAAAATTTCAATTCTTGAAGGCTTATTACTAAAATCAAATCCAATATTACCTAAATTTTTTTCCCCAAAAATATTGAAGTAAATTTTGACCAATTTTAAATAAATTTTATTAACTTTTAAAATTGATAATCGTTTATTAAGGAAATCTATCATTTAATTTATATAATTTAGTAGTAAAATATATTTTATATTAATTTATAATTAAAGTTTTTAATACCCTATCCATTTATGAAAAACACTCATGAAAATATTACAGTTCAAATTGTACTCTACGAGGAGAATTTTGAATTAATAAAAAAATGCTTAATAAACCTAGAAGGTATAAAAACAGTTATCATTGATAACGGTAACAATCTTGAATTAAAGAGAAAAATTTTAAATAGATTTAAGATTGAAGAATATATTTTAAGTAAAAAAAATTTAGGCTTTAGTAGGGGCCATAATTTAGCATCAAAGTATGTTAAAACTAAATATATATTAATTTTAAATGCAGATTGTTTTATCAATAAAGAGTCAATTGAAAAGTTAATCAAAACAATAGAACTTTATGATAATTGTGGCTTAGTTGCTCCAACTACGTATGATAAAAATAATAATCTTACATACTGTAGTGGCATTTTTCCTGAAAAGGGTTTTAAAGGTGACCCTTTAATTTTAGAGGGAGATACATGTGTAAAAACTGTATTAGGCTCCTCTATGTTGATTAAAAAAAACCTGTTTCAAGAGATTAAAGGATTTGATGAAAATTTTTTTCTCTTTTTTTCTGATGACGAATTATGTAAAAGAATATACTCAAAAAAATTTTCTATAATTCAATCTTTTTCCTCCACAGCAATTCATATACACGGAATTACTAAAGTTAAGAATATATTTAAAAAAATATATTTAAGAGAATTTCATTATACATTTGATGAAATGTTTTATTATCACAAACTAAATACTAACAATATAATTTTACAAAAATATAGAAGCAAAAAAATTAATTATTTAATTAAATCTATCAAAAATTTAATCATTTTTAGATTTAAAAAATTTATATTTTATTATGCTAGATTTTTGGCAATTTTAAAATTTAATAGATTAATCAAATAAAAAATATTTGGTTGCGGGGGACGGATTTGAACCGCCGACCTTCAGGTTATGAGCCTGACGAGCTACCAGACTGCTCCACCCCGCGATATATTAAATTCTGTTCTTAAGCTTATTTAATTTTTTTACTCTTTTAATATTTTCTTGAAGGATTCTCTTTTTTTTTTCAGAAGGTTTTTCATAAGTATTTTTAAGTTTAATTACTTTAAAAAAACCATCTCTTTGAAGTTTTCTTTTCAAAACTCTAAGAGCCTGTTCAATATTATTATCTTTAACTTCTATTTTAATAACTACCTCCAAAAAAAAGAGTAATTAACATCTTTATTTTTTTATGTCTATTAATTTTAATCATTATTTTGTATTTATTGAATTTGTTTTAGTTTCTCTTTCTCTTTTTTTTCTCTTTTAATTCTTCTTTCCGCCTTTTCTATGGCATCGCTCAAGTCTTTTTGGCTAAATAAATTTAAAGCAACTGGGTCTTTAGGATTTAGATTATTATAATTCCAATAACTTTTATTTCTAATAGATGTCACAGAATTTTTTGTAATACCAACTAGTTTTGCAATTTGAGAATCTTTTAAAATATTATGTTGTTTAACTAACCACAAAGCAGAATCTGGTTTATCTTGTCTTTTTGAAAGTGGAATATATTTTTTAATTTTATTTTCTGAGTTAGATATCTCAATATCAGAGTTTTTAATCTGTAAGGGTCTCTCTTCATCCTTTGATGATAATTCAATTTCTTCCTTAGTAAGTTGGCCAGATATAATTGGGTTATAAGCTTTGATACCTTTCGCTACTTCCCCGTCTGCAATTCCCTGGATCTCTACTTCATGCAATTTACAAAAGTTTGCAATTTGCTTAAAAGTTAAAGTTGTGTTTTCAACTAACCAAACAGCTGTAGCCATAGGCATTAATGGTGCGTTAGACATTTAATTTTTTTTATCTGATTTAAAATTTTGAAATTTTTTATTAAATTTACTTATTCTACCTTTATCCATAAATTTCTGTTTCCCCCCAGTCCAAGCAGAGTGTGACTTTGGATCAATTTCTAATTTCAGAGTCTCACCTTCTTTTCCCCAAGTAGATTTTGTTTCAAATTGTGTCCCATCTGTCATCTCAACTTTAATATTGTGATAATCTGGGTGAATTTTTTTTTTCATGACGAGACTTATAACAAAAGAATTTTTTAAAACAATTAAAAGTTATTTATTTTTTTAAGTAATTTTTCATTGATATTTGTACTTGATGCAATAATCGTTATGTTTTGTTTACTAGATGTATCAATTTCATTTAGTATTCCACCAGCCTCTTGAACCAATATAACTCCTGCTGCAATATCCCAAATATTCAAGTTGTGCTGAAAATATCCATCGTATCTTCCTGAGGCCACATATGCCATATCTAAGGCTGCACATCCAGATTTTCTATAATGCACTTCCGGCTCAATTTTAATTTTTCCACCAGTTACAAACAAGCAGTCATTAATTTCATTTTTTTTTGAAACTCTTATTCTTTGGTTATTGAAAAAAGCTCCATTATCTTTTTCTGCATAAAACATTTCATTTTTTATTGGATCAAAAATTAATCCTGAAATTATTTCTCCGTTAGATTTTAAAGCAATTGAAATTGCAAAATGAGGTATCCCGTGCAAGAAATTGATTGTTCCATCAATAGGATCAATAATCCAAGTGTTATTTTTATCTTTATTATTTTCAATTCCATTCTCTTCACTAATTATAGAATAGTTAGGTTTGGCTTTCTTTAATTCTTCAATAATAATTTTTTCAGCTTTTATGTCAGCATTAGTGACAAAATCTGAAGGTCCTTTTTTTGAAACTTGTAATTTTTCAATTTCTCCAAAATCTCTAATTAAAATTTTTGAAGCTTTCTCACTAGCTTTAATCATAATATTAAGGTTCGGTGATATTGAGTGCATAATTTTATATTTTTTTTATATAAGTTAAGTCTCTAGTGTCTATTATAATATTATCACTTGCTTCTATAAATGGTGGTACTTGGATAATTAATCCATTTTCCAAGGTGGCCGGTTTATAGGATGATGAAACTGTTTGTCCTTTTAAAGCAACATCTGTACTGTTTACTTTACATGTGACCTGATTAGGTAATTCAATTGAAATTGGATTATCATTATAAAAACTTACTGAAACCTTTAAATTTTCTGTTAATAGTTTCCCTTTTTCACCAACTAAGGTTTTATTAATTTCAATTTGTTCAAATGATTTCGGATTCATAAAAAAATATTTATTTCCATCTTCATAAAGATAATTAAAACTAGTTTCCTCTACAGATGCCTTTTCAACAGACTCACTTGATCTAAATCTTTCATTTAATTTAGTATTTTTATTAACACTTTTCATTTCAACTTGAGCAAATGCACCACCTTTACCAGGTTTTACATGTTGAGTTTTTAGAACTTGCCATAAATCATTTTTATACTCCAACAACATGCCTACTCTTATTTCACTTGCACTTATTTTCATTTCAACTTTTTAATTGCATCTAATGGTTTAAGTTTTTTATTCATCCAAACGTAGCCTGAGATAGCCAAAAAGTTAGCTTTATTCAACAAAAGTTTTTTATAGTTATTTGAATTTATACCTCCAATAGCAACTATGGGAGATTTCGTTATTTTTTTGGCTCTTTTAAGTAAAGTAGTAGATGCTTTATATCTAACTTTTTTAGTAATTGATGAATTAAAAGCACCAAAAGCTAAGTAGTCAGCATTATTTCTTATTGCGACCTTTGCTAATTTGATTGAGTTGTGACAGGTAATTCCTATTATTTTATTTCCAATTAATTTTCGTGCTTCTAAGATATTCATATCATTTTGTCCCAAATGACAACCATCTGCATCAAGTTTTTTTGCAAGTGATACATCGTCATTTATTAGAAATTTTGTTTTATATCTTCTACATATTTTTTGAATTTTTTTGCCAATTATTAGCTTATTTTTAAAATTTGTGTTTTTGAGTCTAAGTTGGAAAAAACTTACCTTTTTAAGTTTTAAAATCTTTATTAAATCATCATAAAAGGAATTTCTAATTTTTTTAGGAGAGATTAAATAAATAAACTTTTTTTTATTAATTCTCAAATTCTTTTGACCATTTTCCTTGGGCTGCTAATGTATTCATTTTTACCCTGTGATTAAATACTTTTTGAGTACCTTCTAAATCTTGAATATTTTTTGACCAAAATTTAAGTGCACTTTGTTGTAAAGCTCGTCCATAAGAATAACTCATTATAAAATCAGTATCATTTTTTTTATTTATTAAATTTAGATTTTCAGTCGCGACTATTTCTGACTGTCCTCCAGATAAAAAGGCAATACCTGGAACTTCAGAAGGTACAGAATTTTTTAAACATTCCAATGTTAATTTTGATACCTCGTCATTTGAAATTTTATCTTTAGATTTATTTCCAGGTAATATCATATTAGGTTTTAATATAATTCCTTTTAAATCAACTTTATTTATAATTAGTTCATCAAAACATTTTTTGATTACTTCCGAGGTTTTCTGATAACACTCTTCTGCAGAATGATCTCCATCCATTAATACTTCTGGTTCGACTATAGGAACCATATTACATTCCTGAACTAATGCAGAGTATCTAGCCAAAGCATGTGCATTAGATTGAATTGATAGTTTGCTTGGGTATTCTTTAGTTATATTATAAACACCCCTCCACTTTGTAAATTTAGCACCTAATTTATAATATTCTTTTAATCTCTCTCTTAACCCATCTAAACCCTCTGTAATTTTTTCGTTGGGCGAACCCGCTAAGACTTTTGCACCAGTGTCAACTTTAATTCCTGGGTGAGATCCCATACTTGAAATTAACTCTGGAATTTTATTTTTTCTAGATGATATTT